>NZ_CP076456.1:3613167-3914265 GCF_018866305.1 Arthrobacter sunyaminii | reverse complement strand
ATTCATGCCCATCAGGGTTCTGGGAATCAGGGTCCAGGTCCGGGTTGAGAGCAGTCAGTCACATGAAAAAAGCGCCGCTTGTTCTTCCCCCTTGTCGTAGCAAGCCAGCGCAACTCAGATTGTCTTGGAGTAACTACCGTGAGCAAGCGGACTTTTCAGCCGAATAACCGCCGTCGTGCCAAGAAGCACGGCTTCCGCCTTCGCATGCGTACCCGTGCCGGCCGTGGAATCCTTTCCGCACGCCGCGCCAAGGGCCGCACCGAACTGTCGGCATAAACAGCTTTAAGTTTGTCGATGCTGCGTACCTGCAGCTCCGCAACCGATTCCAGGCGGCCTAAATGCTGGCCGTAGGAAACCGGGTGCGGACGTCGACGGATTTTTCTCATACTGTACGTTCCGGTGCCCGAAGTGGGCGCCGGAACGTAGTGTTATATGCGGTGAGAACCGGGCCACGCCCGACCCGCGTAGGCTTCATCGTCGCCAAAAGCGTCGGGAACGCAGTGACACGCAACCTCGTTAAGAGAAGACTGAGGGAAGCAGCTGCGGAGAGTCTGCGTGAGTACCCCACCGGATACGACGTGGTGGTCCGTGCGTTGCCGCCGGCGGCAACGGCGTCGTGGCAGGAACTCCGTACGGACTATATGGGAGCGCTTCGCACCTGTGCAGGCAAACTCGACCGTGTTCCATCGTTTGACCAGAAGAGGTGATCTGCTGATGAGCCGCTCCGGTACCAATCCGGGAAAGGCTGTTCAGAGGGTTGCCTCTTTTGTGTGGAATCTGCCGCGCTACATGCTGATCGGCCTCCTGGTTGCCTATCGAAAAACCATTTCGCCCCTTTACGGGCCGGTCTGCAGGTTCTTTCCGTCCTGCTCCGCCTATGCTCTTGAAGCCGTGACTGTTCATGGTGCAGTGCGCGGTACTTGGCTGGCTGCCCGGCGGCTGGTTCGCTGCCACCCCTGGAACGACGGCGGGGTGGACCACGTACCGCACGGAGACAGGAATTGGGATCCCAACAGGGTTCCGAGAATTATTGTGCTGAATCACCCCGTGATTCCAGCCGACGAAGACAGCCGCGAAGCGGCCTGAGGAGTATAAATGGGTTTCTTCGAGACGATACTGTTCCCCTTTAAATGGGTAGTGTCCTGGATCATGTGGATCTTCCACGAGGGTTTTGTTTTCCTCGGGATGGATGCCGCATCCGGCTGGACATGGACGCTGTCCATCATTGGCCTGGTGATCGTGATTCGGGCCGCCTTGATCCCGGTCTTCGTGAAGCAGATCAAGGCACAGCGCGGCATGCAGTCGCTGCAGCCGGACTTGAAGAAACTCCAGCAGAAGTACAAGGGTAAAACCGACCAGCTCTCCCGTCAGGCTATGACGCAGGAGCAGATGGCGCTGTACAAGAAGCACGGCACCAACCCGTTTGCGGCCTGTCTGCCCATGCTGATCCAGATGCCGTTCTTCTTTGCCCTGTTCCAGGTGCTGAACGGCGTTTCCAAGGCCAGCGACACCGGCGCCCACATTGGTGCCCTGTCCTCTGAAGCCATCCAGCAGTTCGATGAAGCCACCATCCTCGGTGCTCCGCTGTCCTCCTCGCTGCTGCACGGCGGCGGCGGAGACGGCCAGCTCGCCGTCGTCATCCTTTCCATCGTCATGATCCTGGCCATGACCGCTTCGCAGTTCATCACCCAGAAGCAGATCATGTCCAAGAACATGTCTGAAGAGGCTCTGGCCAGCCCCTTCATGAAGCAGCAGAAGATGATGCTCTACATCCTGCCGCTCGTGTTTGGTATCGGTGGCATCAACTTCCCCATCGGCGTGCTTATCTACTGGACCACCACCAACCTGTGGACCATGGGACAGCAGTTCTTCGTCATCCGCCGGATGCCCACCCCGGGCTCCCCTGCGGCCAAGGCAATGGCCGAACGCCGTGCGAAGAAGGGACTTCCCATGGTCCCGCTGCTCGGCGAGAAGAAGTCCGACACCGTTGAGCCGGCTCCGGTGGCCGTAAAGACCCAGCGTGTCCAGCCCCAGCGGAAGAACAGGAAAAAGCGATGACCACTGAGCCCGCCGCGGAGACACCGGAAACTGGTTTAGAGACAGCAGGGACTGAACCTGCTGCTGATCCGCAGGCGGGCGCTGCCCGCCCCGGCCGCCTCGAAGAAGAGGGAGACGTTGCTGCGGACTACCTCGAGGAATTGCTGGACATCGCCGATATCGACGGAGACATCGACATCGAGGTCCGCAGCGGCAGGACTTACATCTCGGTTGTGGCGGAGGAAGGCGACGCCAGCGGTCTGCAGCATCTTGTCGGCAAGGACGGCGAAGTTCTGGAAGCACTGCAGGAACTGACACGGCTTTCCGTACTGACAGCCACTGATAATCGTTCCCGTCTCGTTCTGGACATTACCGGGTACCGCCAGGAGCGCAGCGCCGAGCTGCAGGTCATTGCGGAGAAGGCCGTTGCCCAGGTCCGGGAAAGCGGCAAGGAAATCGCACTTAGCCCCATGAGTGCCTACGAGCGAAAGATCGTGCACGACGCCGTGGCGGATCTCGGGCTCGTCAGCGAATCCGAGGGCGAAGGGGCCGCGCGCCACATTGTGGTGTCGCAGGCTGAAGCCTAGGCCGGGCCACTTACTACTGGAAACTGCACTGCAGACAAAGGACACACACTTCGTGGTTGAAACATCGCCCGCTGAACGCATAGCGGCGGAAAGAATCTTCGGCTCCCGGCTGGATCTGGCGGAACGCTATGTCGGACACCTGGCTACGTCGGGGATGGAACGGGGCCTCCTGGGGCCCCGAGAGGTGCCACGGCTGTGGAGCAGGCACGTGCTGAACTGCGCCGTCGTCGCGGACCTCATCGATGAAAACCTGCGGGTGGCAGATGTCGGCAGCGGCGCAGGCCTTCCGGGCCTGTGCCTGGCGATAGCACGTCCTGATCTTCACCTCACCCTCATCGAGCCCCTCGAGCGCCGGGTTAACTGGCTGAATGAGGTGGTGGAGGACCTCGGCCTGGACAACGTGACAGTCCTTCGGGGACGGGCGGAACAGGTCGTCAAGGATGTTGATGCAGACGTAGTGACCGCCCGTGCGGTGTCGGCACTGTCCACTCTGGCCGGCCTAACCATTCCCCTCCTGAAGGGAAAGGGAGAGGTCCTGGCCATCAAGGGACGCAGCGCCGAGGAAGAGATTGCCAAGGCTGCCAAAGCAATCCGCAAGCTCGGGGGCCGCGAAACGTCCATTGTGACGGCTGGCGAGGACCTTCTGGAAGAACACACAACGGTTGTTCGCATCCTCGTGGGGTAGTGGCCCGCAGCACTATCTTGTGCACACACCGGCCTCGATCCGGGATATTTGCCGGGCAGCGGATAGGCTGGATGGACTAATGCCTATGTTTGGAAAGTGAGCATGTCCAGGTGAGTGCGCGCCGCGATTCCGGAGCAAAACGAATTCCCCCTTTTGCTGCTTTGGGTTCTGCCCTCTCCGCACAGTTCTCCCGGATTCAACCCCAAATGTTTGCAACTACTCAAGATCCCGCACAGATTCCATCAAGTGCTCCCGAGGTTCAAGAACCGGTAACGGAGGCACCTGTGATTCAGACCGCGCTGGTGCCGTCGACGGAGACTGATCGGCCCGCAGCAGGCAATTCTGCGCCTGCCGCCGGGAGCGAGCTTGTTTCACGTGAAACGACACACAGTGCTGTTCCCCTGCAGACCGCGGTCGAACCGTCCGCGGGCCCCGAGGCTATCGAAGGTGGTGTATCTGACGCGGCGGTCATGCCGTCGACGTCGGTGGACGTTATGGATTTGATGGACGAAAGCACCCCGCTTGCCCGGGAACTGGCACACGAAAACCGCCGCCGCGAAAAGCTCCGCGGCCGCGTTCTTCCCCGCCCCGCGGAAACGCGCATCATGACGGTTAGCAATCAAAAGGGCGGTGTAGGCAAAACCACCACCACCGTGAACCTGGCTGCCGCACTTGCCACCGCGGGTCTGAACGTCCTGGTGATTGACATAGATCCGCAGGGAAATGCTTCTACCGCCCTCGGCATCGACCACCGCGCCGAAGTGGAGAGTATTTATGACGTGCTCATCGATGATCTCCCGCTGGGAAATGTTGTGGCCCAGTGCCCCGATATCTCCAACCTGATCTGTGCGCCGGCAACAATTCACCTGGCTGGCGCTGAGATTGAGCTGGTTTCGCTGGTAGCCCGTGAGCAGCGGCTCCGGAGAGCCATCGATGTTTATGCCGCGGAGCGTGAACGGAACGGCCAGGAGCGACTGGACTACATTTTTATTGACTGCCCGCCGAGTTTGGGACTGCTGACCGTAAACGCGTTTGTCGCGGCGCGGGAGGTCCTTATTCCTATCCAGTGCGAGTACTACGCACTCGAAGGCCTGAGTCAGCTCCTGAAGAACATTGAGATGATTCAGAAGCACTTGAACGCTGACTTGGTTGTCTCCACGATTCTGCTGACCATGTACGACGGACGCACCAACCTGGCGGCGCAGGTGGCAGCCGAAGTGCGGGAACATTTCCCGGATCAGGTTTTGGGTGCAGTGGTGCCGCGGTCGGTCCGTATTTCTGAAGCCCCGAGTTACCAGCAGACGGTCATGACATATGATCCGTCTTCCAGCGGCGCCTTGTCTTACCTTGAGGCCGCAGCAGAGATCGCCCAGCGCGGTTAGACATCCCCGGGTCCTTGCGCCGTTACGGACGCGATGAACCGTAGAATACAGTCACAAACAATCCATGCCGCTTGTGTGCATAAGGGAAGGACATACCCATGACCGAAAAGCGTCGTGGTTTGGGAAGAGGCCTGGGGGCACTAATCCCCAGCAGTGCAGCACCCGAGGAACCTGCATCCACATCTTCAGTGCCCACACGTGCCGGGCGTCCCGTCGATGTGTTCTTCCCGTCCGCCGCAGACAACGTAACGCCTTCTCGGCCGGCCGCCCAGGGCGTCCGGAGAGGCAGCGGCATCAACAAGGATGCCCTCCGGGGCCCCGCTTCCAAGAGCTCGGCTGCGTCGTCGCCGCGCCAGCAGAACCGCACACAGCCGTCGGGTCCTGAGGACGGCTTGGGGGGTGCCGGCGAAGAAACTTCGCCCACGGGATCCGCCACGTCCGGTGCTGCCAAGCGTGCTGCGAAGGCCGTGAAGGCCCCCGACGGCGCTTCCCAGAGCAACGGCGACTCCCAGGGTGTCGAGCCTACTCAGGACGCCGCACAGGGCACTGAGGGCAGCGGCGTTTCACGTGAAACACTCGTGGAGGTGCCCGGAGCGACCTTTGCCGAGATTCCGGTGGACTCGATCCACCCGAACAGAAAGCAGCCTCGGTCGGTCTTCGATGAAGAGGACATGGCCGAGCTGGTTCACTCGATCCGCGAGATCGGTGTTCTTCAGCCGATCGTGGTCCGGCCCTCCGCTGAAAATGATCCCGAGCACCCTTATGAACTGGTCATGGGTGAACGCAGATGGCGGGCCAGTCGTGAGGCTGGACTGGAAGCTGTTCCGGCAATTATCCGCTCCACCCAGGACGTGGATCTGCTCCGGGATGCCCTGCTGGAGAACCTTCACCGCAGCCAGCTCAATCCGTTGGAAGAAGCGGCAGCGTACCAGCAGCTTCTGGACGACTTTGAGTGCTCGCACGAGGAGTTGGCGGACCGCATTGGGCGGTCGCGACCGCAGGTTACCAACACATTGCGGTTGATGAAGCTTCCTCCTCTCGTACAGCGCCGGCTTGCAGCCGGGATACTGTCCGCCGGGCATTCACGAGCACTGCTGGGACTGGCCGATGCGGCGGAGATGGAAAAGCTGGCGCAGCGCATTGTCGCTGAGGGTCTTTCCGTCCGTGCAACTGAGGAGATCGTGGCTCTGAGCGACGGGCTTCGGCGTCCCGCCAAGGCTGCAAAACCGAAAACCGGCGCACGACATGAACGCCTTGACTACCTTGCCACCTCCCTTTCAGACCGACTGGATACCAATGTGAAAATTACGCTGGGTGCGCGCAAGGGCAAAGTCAGCATTGAGTTCGCCAGTGTTGATGATCTGAACCGGATTATGGGAGTGCTGGCCCCGCCGGCGAACTAGGGCCAATGGGGTGTTTCACGTGAAACACCCGCCAGGTCAGCTGTCCTGTACCGCCTTCGCGGCGTCAGTACTGCACGTCTGATATCGAGGTAATGGCGACACGGCATCCGAGGACCGCACGCTGATCGCGGAACGAAATCGCTTGCCGCACGCGCGGTCAGCAGTTGGTGCGACGGAGAGCTCTTGTTCCATGCAGCAAGTCATGGCCCAAAGAGCCGCAGGATCGGTTGGAGATGACTAGAAGGCTGGTTGCCGCCTGCCAGTCCTGAACACCGGCATGATTCAGTTTCTGAGTGCGCTATACAGCCAACTGTTCTCCTGGTCGCTCGTTGCCTCCCTGCCTCAGCCCTCTCGCCCTAACGAGTTGGGGATGTGCCGGCGCCTGTGTTTCACGTGGAACATGGTCTTTTGTGCGGCTGTGTCGGCTCCACTTATCCGCTTTGCTCCGTGGGTTAGGGTCACAGGGTAGTGCTGCTCCTGGATAGGCAATTAACCGTCTTCGCTTCGCGGCTACCTCTGATTCAGGCCATGTGTGGTTGGAGAACAGACCGCGAATAACAGAAGTACGTTAGATGGGCTGTCGTCCGTGAGCGCTTGATCGCAGCTCCCGACATAATCCGTAGTCGCCCACAGCCAGGTCAGTAGCCGTCCGTTCTTGTGTTTCACGTGAAACGTTACGACCACGTGAGTTCTGGCTGCTGGGTGACGCATGACCGACATGCGGGTCGGTTCGTGGTCGCCGAATAGCATCGTACGTGGCTCACGAGCCGGAGGTGTCTTGTCAGTTCGGAGTATCAACAAGCAGACCTTGCTTACCCCGTGGACGTCCTATGTTCCGCTCGCGCGGATGTCCGAGACCGATCGAATGCGGACCGCCCGATTTAACATAAAGGCCCGCACCATTTTTACTGGACGCCATACGGTCCTCCTGTTTCACGTGAAACGTCATGGACTGTCCGTGCCACGGCGCCCGTCCCCATCCGCGGCCGGCACACGCCGCAGTTTCCTTGCTGGCCTTGAAACAGCACACCCTGGTAGGCGGTGACCCCCGAAGAATGTGCGCCAGTGGCGTCCTACACTGTCAGCGCGCATCATCCCGGAGCGGTAGACCACGGGGTGTGGAGATACGGTTCCACTTGGCGGGTGCCTCTGCTCTCGGCCGTGCCGGAAGGCCCCCAAACCCCACTGGCTGGCCGCGTACGGTCTGGGTGGGGTCGCGTCGACTTGAATGCATGCCTCTGTCTTTCACGGTACTCATCGCCCCCGTCCGCCGGCCTGTCGGTGTACGTGCAGCTGGTATGCCGCGGACGCGTGCCCGGTTGAAGGCCGGGGTCTGGCAGGCTATCTGACTCGTCGCCGGCTCCGGTCCCCGGTCCCCGGTCCTGACATCGCCGCTCAACACCTGCCAGGGGACGAATCCCTTAGGTCTCTATGTCTGTTTCACGTGAAACAAGTGTCGAGCTTCTCTCCAGGTAGCCGCACGCGAGGAGTCCGTTATGAATTCCGGAGATGCCATTGTTGTCCGCGGCCACCGTCCTACCCAGGTGTTGCATGCCGCTTCCAACCGGTTTAGATGAACTTCGACGTGCACTCGCCGTCCTCCGCCGTAGCTATGGCGATTCGACGACCCCCACCACAGTTCCTTGGTTCACGTGAAACGCTGCCACCCAGCGGGAGCCCGGCCGTGAACCGTCGAGTTTACGGAGGACTGCGGTCTTCACGATATTGAAGGCGGTGGCCGGGCGTCGGGTACCGGTGGTAGCGGCACTTTCACCTCAGTCGAGCGGCGACCTGGCTAGCCTGAGTGCTGAGGCATCGTGGATGGATGACCATCGTCAATGGATGCGTCGGGCGTATCTCGTGGGGGTGTCCGTAGGTAACTTCGATGCAGTGCACGAGTAACTACCTGAGTAGTACCGCTGTTTGTGTGCAAGCCAACGAACCTGATGAGTTAGTCCGAGAGGGATATCCAGTTCACTCCCGGTCCCGTTGAGTAATGCTGTTGAGTGCGCTCCCGGCATGCGAGCAAAACCCAACCCACTGGTTTCCGGCATCCGCTGCAGGGAGGGACTTCGCCCGGCCGGCGACTGCGACGACGTCAGATGCGGCGAACCGAGGCAGCTTGGTCTTGACGTAATCCGGCATCAACCGTGTATCAGCATCGAGAAGGAGCATGCCCTCATAAATGGACGCCAGAGCGTAGTACCCAATTCCGGCGGCATGCGCACTGGCCTTTCCCCGGTTCGGATGCAGTTCCAGACAGTTCACCCCTTCGGCTTCAGCGATTAACGAAGTTGCGCCGGTGGAACCATCCGAAACAACGTGAAGGTTGGAGGTAAGGATGAGCACTTTGGCTGAGGCGATGGTTTCCGCGATCACGAGTTCTTCATGGCGTGCTGCTATCAGGACGGCAACCTGATTCAGGAAGACAGTGTGATGTCTGTGGGCAGGCCAACTGGTTCGGGATGCTTGGGTTATGTAATTCCCCGATCCGGCGAAGCAGGCCTACCGTGCTCGATAGGGGAGTGGCGATCCCCAGCATCAGCAGTGCAATGACCAGAATTGCGCATGGTTCCACGTTCCCCCCCCAAGACTTTTTAGATGAGCTTCGAACTGCGGACGGCGTGGCTGCTGGTTCACTCATGCTGCACCTGGCTGGCGGTGACGACTCCCGCCAGGGGTCGGCCGGAACATGCGTCTGGTCCAGCAATTACCGACTCACACGGTCGGCGGCGTTCAGAGATTCAAAACCCAGGCAGCCATTGAGAGCGGGCGAGACGTCCATGCCGGCACCGTTGTGAAGGGTATTGGCGGGACGGACGTCGTCATCCCCGAAAACGTAAGCGACGTCGTCATAGAGTGCCGGTCCCGCGTCATGGATCTGGCTGTAGCATTCCGGCTCGTCCGCCCAGGGGACGACGGAACCCCGCATGGCGAAGGCCCGGGGAACATTGACGTCGTCGAACGGGAGATCAAGGCAGAACCGATTTTCGCGGCGGGGAGCATATACCCATGCAACCAACCCTCGTCTTCTGCCCGCAGCCCGGGTTCGCAGCTATTGCCGATCACCGCTCCGTCACACCCTCCGTAGACGCATCCGCAGGACTCCCGGACGCTCAATGACGGACCATACGTCAGGCCGGCTGCGCCTTCGGGAACAGGAGGGGTTGTCCATGCCGTGGGAGTGAAGTCTTCGGAGGGTTCCAAGAAGGGACCGGCCGTCCATTCTGCCATTCACCCAAATTGGCCCGATAGTAAAGACTGAGCTGGGTTGGCACATCGGCAGTGCAGGAGAGTCTCAACAAGCAACGGCGACCAGGATGGACGGCAGGGGAAAACGTACCCAGACCCTGCGTCTGTGTCAGTTTGGCATCACCGCTTTCATAGCCTCACACGGTCACACCTGCCCACCCGTGCCTCCCCGCGGGCCCGGCGCCCTGGTCAACTCCGCGGTGTTGCTGCCGCAACGGCCCGGGACCAGCAAATGCCCGCCAAACACCTCCTGCACGGAGAGGACCACAGTCGGACTGATGGTTTCCCGTATTGCCAGCCAGGCGACAAACTCATGGAGCAGGGATTCGTCATCAATGGGCCGGCCACGCCTTTGGCCTGCCGGAGGGCCATGAATCCGGTTTCGTCCAGCAAACCTGACTTCATGTAGAAGGTTCCCTTCATGTCCACGGCGTTGAGGATTTCAGCCGCACGTGCCGCACCGCTGACCCCGTCGTCGAACGTCAGGCTCACTACCGTTTGCCCGGGGGGCGAAGGGGAGCGACTCGGAGGGTATGTAAGCCGGAAGGGGCTGTGCTTCCGCGACGGCACATGTGTTGTCCGGGGAACCCCAGCCGGCCGCTGCCAGCCATAGGCCTCGAAGATCAGGAAGGCCATGGGAAGAGATAGCATCAGGAGAGCGGCAAAGGTTTGCAGAGACCGTTTATGTTTGCGGTGCGACGGCAGTCGGCGAGCAGACTTGGTTCCCATATTCAAAGACCCTCCAACTCAACCAGCCCACCTGCGGCAGGTTCAGCCTCCTTCCTAAACGTTGGCACGCGACGGCTAGGAGACCATCCTGGCCACCGTCCGGGGTTCCGGCAGCACCATTGGCGGTTGAAAAGCCACGCAATAGCCGCACTCACCGGCAGCTACGGTGGCGTCCAGCACCACTTCGGTTCCTGGATATTGGCGCAGGCTTGTGAGCGGGTCTTCGACAATGAGCATGACGCCGACGGCGGCGGCCAGATGGAACAATCGGTCCGCACCGGCGATCACACTCTCAGCGGCGGTCCGGTCCAAAATGGTTCCCTCGACAAGGCGGATGCCGGGGTGGTCCAGCACTCCGCGGAGGTTTTCCAGGGAGCCGGTGGACAGATCATCAAGAACCGTCACGTGGTCGCCGGCGGCCAGTAGGTATTCAGAAAGATGGCTGCCGTTAAAGCCGGCGCCGCCGTTACTGCTGTTTTCATGGTGGTGTATTCCCTGCAAAGAAGTGGTGCGGCTGAGAATCACAGCGCAATGATGTTGAGGCCTGCGGGAAGCCTGTAGGCGGCGTCCAGGACGGCGGGTACCGAGGCCAGCCATGACACGTCAAAGTCGGTGTGCGGCGTGTGGATGCAGTGCTCGCCCATCCCGGGCACCGAATTGAACCGCATGAACCCGAACGGTTTGGTGTCTGCGGCGTCGATGACATCCATCACCGGGATACCCAGAGCCCCACAGATATCGGCGAACTTGTTGGCCAGGGCGATAGCCACGGCACGGAAGGTGTTCTCCAGCAGCTTTGTCATTTCCGCGGCCTCGGCCGCTGGCACCAGATGCACGGCGGGCACGTATTTGTTCAGCCCGGGGGACATCCTCCTGGCTGAAATCATCCACGTCCGGATTGATGCGTTCCGGCCTGAACGCCACATGCAGGTGCCTTCCTGTATCCAACCCGCGGGTTGCCAGGGGGCCCACAAAGAGCCCGGGTGCTGCCCACGTAGGTTGATGACGTCAGGACGAGCAACTGGCGCGGAACGGCGTGTTCCACCACCGTGCTGCAGGCGCTGCGCAGGATGGAAAAGTCCGGCACCAGACATGTGTCGACCGGCGTGGGGACGGCCACGACAACAGCAGCGGCGCTGGAGAGCCGCGGCGGATCGCACGTCAGATCAAACGCCGGGTCCTCCAACGCACGGTCCGAACGGTCGCGGTCGCCTTCGAGCAGGTCGGCACGCGCGCCCTGAATGGCCTGCAGCCGGCGGGAGTTGATGTCGATCCCCATCACCCGGTAGACGGCCTCCGGAAAGCCAGGGAAGTCGGCAGCCCGACGTAGCCCATGCCCACCACTGCAACGTCCAGTTCGAACGAACAGGGGCTTTTCGCGAGGATACTTTTCACCACGCTGCCGACGCGTTAATTGGTTGGCTTCGCAACGGCATGGGTACCGACTATGGGATCTACAGCCGGCACCTCCTAAGCCGGGCACTTGCCAGTAGCCGCCTAAACAACGACGGCGACGTCCCCCGCGAAGGGGGACGCCGCCGTCGTATTGTGCGGTGGATGCCTGTTAGAGTCCGGCTACGCGCCGTTCCTCCGGAACTTCCGCCGGATTAAAACGGAACACATCGTCCAGAGCCAAGGTGCCCGTGGGCTGGTCCTCTTCTTCGAGCAGGTAGAGGCGCTGAATGCCGATAACGATGGAATCGGCCACCGTTTGCCGGAAAACCGGATCTGCCAGCCGTTCCGCGTCGCCGCGGTTGCTGAGGTAACCAAGGTCCAGGCCGACGGAGGGGATTCCGGAGAGTTTGAGGGTGTCCCACGTGCGGCCGTGGACGCCCAGGCTGTCCATACCGGTCCGGGCGGCCAGTTCCTTCATCAGCAGGATGGCGGCGCGGTGACCGATGGGTGATCGTGCTTCACCGGTTCCGGGCAAGCCCCAGTAAAAGGCGGCGATTCCGGAAGCTGCCTGCTGGTCCAGCCAGTCACAGTGGAGATCCAGGCTGAGGCTGGGGACCCTCTCGCCGCCGCCGTCCACCCCGGCGAAGGCGGAGGCACGGGAAACAACTCCGGCACCGAACTCGCGCAGAATACGCTCCACGCGCTGCCCGATGTCGGCGGCAACCATGGCTTCGGTCAGTGGCCGGGATGTCAGCCGGTCGACGGCGTGGGGCGAGGCCAGCTCGGAGCTTCCGGTGCTGAGGGCGATCAAACGGCCGCGCAGCGCAGCGGTGGAACGGTCCAGCCGCTCATAGTCACGCAGGGCAAATGCCTGGCTGGGCGTGATGGCGCGGTTAACCCGGGCCATGGCTCGAATAGTGTCCTGGTCGCAGACGCCGGTGCCGGGAATGCCAAGGTTGTTCTGCAGCTCGGCAACGGCATAACGGGTACGGACGTTGAATTCGCCGTCGATGTGGCCGTAGTAGAACCCCAGGTGCGAGAGGTGCCGCTGGAGTTCTGCAACGTCATCGCCCCGTATTGGCTGCTGGCCTTCGACCAGGGCCAAGACGCGGTCCCCGAAGCGGAACTGCGCTTCAGCCAGGGCACGCAGGGTGTCGGGTCCGGCCACGCCGTCCACGATGAGCCCGCGGCTTTGCTGGAAGGAACGGACGGCGGCGTCCACGTGATCGTCAAAGAGATCGGGGTTGTTGACGGAGTCCGGAGCCAAATAGGACATGGAGATGCCGGCGCTCAGCAGCGCTTCGCGAAGCGCCCTGACACGCCGGCCGGCGTCCATTCTCCGCAGGGTTTCTCCTGCCGGGTGCATGGTTGGTGACTTACTTCAGGAAGGCCGCAAATTCCTGTTCCAGGACCTGCTTGGGCTTGGCGCCGATGGACGTGGCAGCCACTTCACCGCCCTGGAATACGTAGACAGCGGGAATGGACGTGATGCCGTACTTGGCGGCGATGGCGGGGTTGTCATCCACGTTCACCTTCACGACGTCCACCTTGTCCGCGTACTGCGCGGCAATGTCGTCGAGGATGGGGGAGAGCATGCGGCACGGGCCGCACCACTCTGCCCAGAAGTCAACGATGACGGGCTTGTCGGCGGTGAGGACGTCGGCGCCGAAGGAAGCGTCGGTGACATCTTTAGCGTTGCTCATGTGGTGCTCCTTACAGATTTCTGCGAACTTAGAGGGCGGCGTGTTCGGATACGGCTTCAGCCGGCGGGGTGGGCACTTCGGCTGCGGTGGCCACCGAATCGCCCAGGTCAGCCAGGTAATGCTCAACGTCGATGGCAGCCACGCAGCCCGAACCCGAAGCGGTGATCGCCTGGCGGTAGGTGGGGTCAATGACGTCGCCGGCGGCGAACACGCCGGGCAGGGAGGTCTTGGAGGTGCGGCCGGCGACGGCGATGGTGCCTTCGCTGGTCAGCTCCAGCTGGTCCTTGACGAGGTCGGTCCGCGGGTCGTTGCCGATGGCGACGAAGACGCCGGTGACGGCCAGGTCGGACTCGGAGCCGTCCACCGTGCTGCGCAGGCGCAGACCGGTGACCTTGTCTTCACCGTGGATGCCAGCCACTTCCGAATCCCAGACAAAGCGGATCTTCTCGTGGGACAGGGCGCGGTCCTGCATGATCTTGGACGCACGCAGAGTGGAGCGGCGGTGTACCACGGTCACGCTGGAGGCAAACTTCGTCAGGAACAGGGCCTCTTCCAGAGCGGAATCGCCGCCGCCGATGACGGCGATGTCCTGGCCCTTGAAGAAGAAACCGTCGCAGGTGGCACACCAGCTGACGCCGCGGCCGGACAGGCGCTTCTCGTCCTCAAGGCCCAGCTCGCGGTAGGCGGAGCCGGTGGAGATGATGACGGCCCGCGCCAGGAAGGTTTCGCCGGTGCCGATGGTGACCTTCTTGATGTCGCCGTCGAGCTCCAGGGAGGTGACGTCCTCAAAAAGGATTTCCGTACCGAAGCGCGCTGCCTGCTTCTCGAACTGGGCCATCAGGTCCGGACCCATGACGCCTTCGGGGAAGCCGGGGAAATTCTCCACGTCCGTGGTGTTCATCAGCTCACCGCCGGCGGTAACCGAGCTGGCAATCAGCAGCGGCTTGAGGTTGGCGCGCGCCGTGTAAACGGCGGCGGTGTAACCGGACGGACCGGAACCGACAATGATGACGTCGCGTACGCCGTCGGCGGCTGCGGGGGTTTCGATGCTCACGGTTAGGTGTTCCTCTTCCTGTTGAAAACTTCAGCGATCCTGCAGTAGTCCTGACGAATCATGTTCTGTGTGCTTACTCCGGGATCACTGGGCACAACCGTTCCAGGCTCCAGCTTATTCCGGGCAGCGCGTCCCGCACATGTCAGGAGAGCGGGCCGGGTGCCTCCCGGCCCGATCCGTGACGATGCCGGGGTTAGGAGACGCCGATTTCGGCGATCCGCAGGCCCCACGGAAAGGCGGTCTGCACCCCGGTCAGGCGCGGCAGCTGCGTGAAGTTCACAATCACGTACTGTGCGGTGGCTGTTTCACCATTCGTCTTGGGTACCGGAATGCTGGTGGTCGGGCCGGTGAACCCGGTCTCGGCTACGGTGACGGCACCGTCCAGAGTCGGAGAATCGTTGAGCAGCACGGAGAAGCTGCCGCCGGTGCCGTTGAGCTGGGTGATGTCGATCTTGTTGATCGCGGATTCCTCCTCCAGCTCGACGACGAGGGCCAGGTTGGGAGCGTACCCGCCGAAGGTGTCATTAGCGTATTCGTAGCTGGACCAGTAGCTTGCCGGATTGCCGTCAAGGATCTGGGGAAGTTCGCCGTCATGTTCAGCATCCAGTGCGGGGTTGGCGGGGACAAGCCGGCTGACCCCTGCAGGTACCGGAGCCGGGGCTGCGGGCTCCTCAGCAGGGGCTTCGGCGGCCGGTGCCTGCTCCGGCGCGGCTGCCGTAGGCGTTGTGTCGGAGCCGGCCAGGGGATCGGGGTCCTTGAGA
Source organism: Arthrobacter sunyaminii (assembly GCF_018866305.1). Taxonomy (NCBI): domain Bacteria; kingdom Bacillati; phylum Actinomycetota; class Actinomycetes; order Micrococcales; family Micrococcaceae; genus Arthrobacter; species Arthrobacter sunyaminii. The sequence continues at coordinate 3,899,277 of NZ_CP076456.1, read as the reverse complement.
CTGCCGAGGGTGCTGACGGACAGGACGACGGCGACGATCAGGACCAGCGTCAGGAGGGTCCCCACGAGGACACGCCCCATGGTGCGGTTGGTGCGCGGCGGGGCGTCATCCTCGTCTTCGTCGTAGCCGCCGTCGTCCGGGTAATTCTCACTGTAATCATTGCCGGATCCTGCGGCGGTCGCAGCCACGGCGGACCTGGGGAAGTTGGAGGGCCGGCGGCCGGAATCCTGCACCGGATGATTTGTCTCCGACATGCTGCCCGCGGCGGTGTCATCGTCGTCGGAAGCGGTTTCCTCGGAGTAGTCGGTGTCCGTCCAGCGTGAAACTTTGGGTGTCTGGCCGGTGGCCGGCGCCGTGCCGCGTTCCTGGACGCGGGGACCCTTGGGGCGTGCGGAAGGCGGCGGCGGCAGCGTGGCTGCACCGGTGGCTGCTTCTGCGGGAGCGTCTTCGGCTTCGCCGAACTCCAGGTCGCGTGCGGCGGCGGCTTCTTCGGCGCCGGAGACCATGGCACCGGTTCCTGCCGCGGCAGCCCCTCGCCCAAACTTGGGAAGCCTGGGCAGCGGACGGCCGGACATCAGTGGTTTGCGCGGTGCACGTTCGGCAGGTTCCTCGACGTACCTGTCCTCTTCCTCGTTCTCTGGTTCCCGCGAACGGGGCATGCCGAAAATTTCGGAGCCGAGGGTGTCGGTAAAGAAGGGTTCAACATACGGTGCGTCCCGCTCAATGACCAGGTCCAGCAAATCCGCTGCATTTGCATTGTTGGTCACCAGATAGGTGCGGCCGTCGCTCACGCCGAGATCCAGGACCTGCACATTGCTGGCACGTTCACCCGTGGCAATTTCACGGGCACTGGCACTGACCTGGGAGGTGTTTTCGGGTGCAGCCAGGAGGATGCTTACCGCACGGTTCAGCACCTGGTCCACGCCGTCGAGGACCAGATCATCTTCTGCAGAGGCCAGGACCCAGGCGGTCACTTTGTAGCGGCCTCCCAGCGTTGAGCCAACGTCTACCGGCTGTGGCACGTGTTCCTCCCATGGAAACGGCAAATTACTGCGTTCATTTTTGCTGCGGACTGACCTGCTGATTATTCGTGACGAGACTGCATCGCATGCTTTGTACCCATGCTACCCGCGGGCAATGGGAAATCCTTCAGAAGGCAACGCCGGTTCCCGGGCGCGGCATGCCTGCCTAGCGGCGCACCTTTGCCAGAATCGGTGCGAGGAAGGCATCGAGCTCCTTCACCTTCAGGGCACGCAGCATGAAGAAGTAGGACCCGGCCATCAGCGATCCGCAGACCAGCAAAGCCACCAGCGAACCGGTGAGGGACGACCAGGCGAAACCGTCAGCGGAATAGCCGCCCAGCAGTCCCAGCGCCGCTGATCCGAGGACGGCGCTGCCCAGGGCCGCGACCGTCAGCCGGACGTGGACATCGAAGATTTCGCCGGCTCCGTAGTAACCCAGCTTCCGGGTCAGGAAGATATGGCTGATGATCACGCCGGCAACATTGCCGAGCGAATATGCAACGGCAAGACCGAAGACAATCCGGTTGGGCGGAAGAGCGGCGGCACCGAGTGCCAGCGCGATGCCGAAAACGGACAGGATGATCTGCATGATCATCGGTGTCTTGCCGTCCTCATCGGCGTAAAAGGCACGGTTCATGAGGAAAGTGGCGCTGAGGAAAGGTGCACTGATCGCCAGCAGCATCAGCACCTGGCCCTGGACCACGGCGGAGGCAATGGATCCGCCGCTGAACCACATGCTCAGGGGACCGGCCAGCACCACCAGCACGGCGGAACAGAAGACGGTTGCCACACCGATGGCGCGGAGGCCGGAGGAAACGGTGTCCCGTACTGCCTTCAGGTTTCCCTCGGTGAAGGCGTGGGACATCTGGTTGAACAGCACCGTGGCCAGCGAAAGCGTGATGACGGAGTGCGGGATCATGTAGAACATGGAAGCCGTCTCAAGGTTCAGGTGCCCGGCAATGACCTCGGGCGGGTTCATCGCCGCATAGGCCGGGCGTGCGGCCGTGGCGATGGTGGCAATGTTGGTGTAAACGAGATAGGCGCCGTTGCCCACCAGCATGGTGATGATCGTCCATTTGGCCACTTTTCCGGTCTGCCGCAGGCCGATGCCGCGCATCCGCAGGTTGGGGCGCAGGCCCAGGCCGAGTTTGCGCAGCGGAATTAAGAGGACGAGGGCCTGGACAACGATGCCGAGGGTGGTGCTGCCGGCCAGCAGCACGGTGGCGGACGTGGTCCAGTTCTCCGGCGAGAAGGCGCTGGTCTCTTCCCGTCCGATCAGCGCGATGAACAGCACGATTCCGGCGATGGCAACCACATTGTTGACGACCGGAGCCCACATATAAGCTCCGAAGCGGCCGTTGGCATTGAGCGTCTGTCCGATGACCGCATACGCGCCGTAGAAGAAGATCTGCGGAAAGAGCCAGTAGGCGAAGGTTGTGGCCAGCGGAAGCTGCGTTTCGTCCAGCTGTGTCACCAATGGCAGGATCCACGGGGCGGCAAGGGTTGCAACCAGCGCCAGGACGCCCAGCCCGAGCAGGCTCAGGGTCATGATCGACGAGACGTATTCCCGGCCCCGGTCCGGCCGCTTGCTGGCCTTGATGATTTGCGGAACCAGCACGGCGTTGAAAACGCCGCCGGCCAGCAGCAGGTAGATAAAGTTGGGCAGCACGTTGGCAGAGCTGAAGATGTCCGTTACCAGGCCCGTGTTGCCAATGGCCACGGCCAAAAGAGCGGTTCGGACGAGGCCGAGGACACGGGAGACGAGGGTTCCGGCTGCCATGACGGCGCTGGAACGCGCCGTGCTGGGAGCAATATTGTTTTCGGCCATGGTGTCCCTATGCTCTCACTTCAGTGCGGCAGCCGATAAAACGCAGCACTGCACCAGCACTGGAACACGGCATGCCGGACCGGTGCCGTCAGAGGTACCGGGGCAGGATTTCCCGCGCCAGGTCAGCGATGCGCCGTTCATTGGGAAAGGAAAGCCGCTTGCCCAGTTCCGCCAGCGGAACCCAGGCGACATCCACGGCTTCGTGGTCCGGATCATTTTCGATGGTCAGGTGACCGCCCGTGGCAGCCAGCAGGAAGTGGTGCACGGTTTTATGCACGCGGTGACCACTCACCGTAAACCAGTAGTCGATGCTTCCCAGGGCTGTCAGGATCCGCCCGTCGATGCCGGTCTCCTCGGCGATTTCCCGGATGGCTGCTTCCCGGCTGTCTTCATCATTTTCCGGATGGCCTTTGGGAAGGCACCATTCCAGCCGCCCGCCGCGGTTCAGACGGGCAATAATGGCCACGGGCAGGTCCGCTGAAGCGGCATCCACCACGATTCCCCCCGCGGAGACCTCTTCCACTGTTGGAAGGGAAGCATGCACCGGATGCGCGGCGGCATTGCCCATTGACGCCGTCAACGGGGTTCGCTTGGGTGCGCTCGGTACGGGATGGGCCATAGGACCACTCTAACGATCTTTGTCCGGGGATGATGACTGGGCAGCGGTACCCCGGCGAGGAAGCGGGAATGCCCGGCGTGTCCGGGTTCCGGAAGGAGCCGGATGTGCACCCCCGGACCTTTTATCTGGCACGCTTAAAGCACTATGGCGCACCTTTCTGACAGCTCGGCCCTGAAAACCCCCCTTCCCTCCGTTGTCGGCGACCTCGGGCAGTTGTTCCACGACGCCGGTTACGAGCTTTCCCTCGTGGGCGGTCCGGTGCGGGACCTCTTTCTGGGGCGCGTATCCCCGGACCTGGATTTCACCACCAACGCCCGCCCCGATGACATCATCAGCGTGATTCGCCGCTGGTGTGACACCTACTGGGAGATCGGGCGTGCGTTCGGAACGATCGGTATGCGCAAGGCCGGCTTCCAGATTGAAATCACCACATACCGGGCCGATGCCTACGATCCGGATTCGCGCAAACCGGCCGTGGCGTTCGGAGACAAGCTCGAAGACGATCTCTTCCGCCGCGACTTCACCATGAACGCGATGGCTCTGCGGCTGCCTTCCATGGAACTGGTTGATCCGTTCGGCGGAGCGAAGGACCTGCACGCGGGCCTCGTACGCACTCCCGGCGCCCCCTCGACGTCGTTCTCCGACGACCCGCTGCGGATGATGCGTGCCGCACGCTTTGCCTCCCAGCTGGAAGTGGACGTGGCGCCCGAGGTCTTCGAGGCAATGAAGGACATGGCCGGGCGGATCACCATTATTTCCGCCGAACGCGTCCGCGACGAACTGGTCAAACTCATTAACGGCAAGGCGCCGTGGGCCGGCATTGACCTGCTGGTGGAAAGCGGACTGGCCGAGCATGTCCTGCCGGAGGTGTCCGCGCTGAAGCTGGAGATCGACGAGCACCACCGCCATAAGGACGTTTACCAGCACTCGCTGACGGTGCTCCGGCAGGCCTGCGGCCAGGAGACGGACGCCGACGGCGCAGTGCCGGGTCCGGATTTTGTCCTTCGTTTCGCTGCGCTGATGCACGACGTCGGCAAACCCGCCACCCGCCGTTTCGAACCGAACGGCTCCGTTAGTTTCCTGCACCACGACGCCGTCGGGTCCAAGCTCACCGCCAAGCGGATGAAAGCGCTGCGCTTCGATAATGACACCATCAAAGCGGTCTCGCGGCTGGTGGAGCTGCACATGAGGTTCTACGGGTACGGCGATGCGGGCTGGACCGATTCCGCCGTCCGCCGCTACGTCAACGACGCCGGCCCCCTGCTGCAGCGGCTGCACCGGTTGACCCGCTCCGACGTCACCACCCGCAACCGGCGCAAGGCCGAACGCCTGGCCTTCGCCTATGACGACCTGGAAGCCCGCATCACTGCGCTCGCCGAGCAGGAGGAACTCGCCGCCATCCGGCCCGATCTGGACGGGCAGCAGATCATGGCCCTGCTGGGCATCCGGCCGGGCCCCGTGGTGGGCCGCGCCTACCGGTTCCTGCTGGAAGAACGGATGGAAAAGGGGCCCTCCAGTGAGGCTGAAGCGGCGGATCTGCTGCGCAGCTGGTGGGCTTCCCAGCCCGAGAATCCCGACAATTCCGCTGCCGCCGCCGCCGGAGACGCCGATACTCCCGCGGCGCCCGCAGAGCCTTCCGCTGACAGCTCCGGCAATGCCGCCGCCCGCGGCGGTGCCAAAATGGAGTCGGACGGAAATCCGTCCTGACAAGCGGAAGGAAGTAAATGAGTAACGCTGAGGACTTCGGTCCCGCGGTTCCGGATACGACGCCGGCAGGTACCCGGCTGCCGCGCCTGTGGCTGCTGCGCCACGGTGAAACGGAGTGGTCCCGGGAGGGCAACTACACCGGTCTGACGGACATCCCCCTGACGGAGGCGGGCGAGGCCCAGGCCAGGGCCGCCAGGGAAAAGATCGGGGCCGTGGACTTTGATCTTGTCCTGTCCTCTCCGCTGGCCCGGGCGCGGCGCACCGCCGAACTGGTGGGCTACCCCAATCCTCAGATCCTTCCCCACGCCCATGAATGGGACTACGGAGACAACGAGGGCCGAAAGAGCACCCAGGTCCGTGCCGAGAACCCCGGGTACCTCATCTGGAACGACGGCGTACCCAACGGTGAAACCCTGGACCAGGTGGCGGAGCGGGCCGACCGCATCATCTCGCTCGTCCAGGCCGGCTGCGGAACACCGATGGACCGCACGCCGGATGCCACCCCGGTGGAGAAGGTCCTCCTCGTGGCGCACGGACATTTCCTGCGGATCCTCGCCGCCCGCTGGCTCGGTCTTCGGGCGGACCAGGGACGGCATTTTGTCCTCGGAACCGCTGCGGTTTGCACACTGGGCTGGGACAAGCACACTCCCGCGATAGTGCGCTGGGACTATTAGTCGCAAAAAGAATGTAAAAAAGTTTCCGTAAATGTCTTGGCAGGGAACGGAAACCTGTTGTATGTTTTTCCTGCGGCCACCTTTCTTACAGGTTGATACCGCACCAGCCAGTGAATACGTGTTATTCCGGTCCGCAGCTCTGTGACCGGTCCATCCGCAAGTCCATGCACTCATGAAAGGGAGGTGAGGTAATGAACATCCACAAATTCCTCACTGCCACGACGGTTGCCTGCCCGCAGGCCCGCACGTCCATCCCTTCGACTGCAGGGCCGCTGATGCGGCCCCTTGGACGGCGGGTGGCCGGCACCGGCACGGCGGGTTTTGGAGTCTCCTGGCGACGGCCCCCGTTCGACGGTGGCCGCGGGTAATCCCTGGCCGATCATCCGGCGGGTAACCGCGGGCTGACTGCCCCGCCGCTGGCTGCCGAGTCTTTGGTAGCCGCAGTTCGGCGGCTCCAAGCGTGTGCACGCCACCGCCCTGGCTTTGCGCCGGACGGTGTGCGGCGCTGATCCTTCCTTCGACAACTCACTGAACTTCCCGGCGTCCGCTGCGCGGTGCTCGTGGTGCGGCCCTGCCGTGAAGCTTCACGTGATGCGCTCGCTGTGAGGAACCGCAGGTGCCCGGCCGGCCGGGGAGGCAGTGTTCCCGTGTATGGACTCCCATTTCCCGCACGTTCTTTTTCAGGGTAATTCTCTTCATTTCCCTGCGGCCTCATTGGGTCATTCCTTCTTCCATTGTTTCCTTTTGCGCACCCAAAAACATGCGCCTTTTTCCGGAGTTTACTGTGCCTAAATCCAGCCTGCCCTTTTCAGTTCCGATAAAACCCTTCGCTTCGCCTGAAGCACGCGAAGCAGTTCAAGCACTCGATGCCACCGACGCACCTAACCCCACCGAAGCCCGCGAAGCCCCTGGTCCGGCCCGCGTCCCAACACCGCTGCGAAAGGAGGTGTCCGCCATGTTTTTCCGACTGTTAGCGTCCTTCGCCCGTTCCGATGCCGTTCATCAGGCACGCCTGGACCAGTGCTGGAACGGTCCGCACCGGTATCTGATGGCCCACAACACCTGGTCGGCGAAGTAGCCCCCCGAACCGACGGGAACAAAACCGGGGGAGTCCGCGCTGTCCTGCAGTGCGGACTCCCCCGTTTTATGTGGTGGGCGCAGCCTGCCTGGAAACCATGCTCTGCGCCGTGTCGTTATAAAGTCAGTAGGGGACAAGGACAGCGGCCGGCCAGGAAGGGAGAGCTGTTGCTTCAGGTAAAGCGTGTCGCCATGCTCTCCCTGCATACGTCACCGTTGGAGCAGCCAGGCTCCGGTGATGCCGGCGGCATGAATGTTTATGTGCGCTCCGTGGCCGTGGAGTTGGCTGCCACAGGCGTAGAGGTGGAGATTTTCACCCGGGCAACCGACCGGCACCAGCGTCCGTCCGTGGAACTTGTTCCCGGTGTGACGGTGCGCCACGTTGAAGCGGGACCGCGCCGAAAGATTGCCAAGGAAGCTCTCCCCGGGCTGGAAGCTGCCCTGGCAGCATCCGTGACGGGCAGCCATCCATTCCCTTCCCACCGGCACTTTGACGTCATCCATTCGCACTACTGGATCTCCGGCACAGCCGGCCTGGCTGTTGCCCGTGCCTGGGACCTTCCCCTGGTGCACACCATGCACACCATGGCCCGGGTGAAGAACCTGCGTCTGCAGGCCGGAGAGAAGCCGGAGCCCCGGGTGCGGATTGACGGGGAACAGGACATCGTGGGCGGTGCCACCCGCCTGATAGCCAATACAAGCACTGAAGCCGCCGAGCTGGAATCGCTGTACGGAGCCAACCCCCGCGCCGTGGACGTCGTCGCGCCGGGAGTGGACCTGCAGGTTTTCTCGAGCCGGAACTCCGGCGCGGCCCGCGCCCGGCTGGGCGTGCCCCGCGGCGTGTTCCACGTCGTCTTTGCCGGCCGTATCCAGCGGATGAAAGGCCCCCAGGTGCTGATCCGGGCCGCCGCGGAACTGCACGCCCGCCGTCCGGACATCCCGCTGCACGTCACCGTGCTCGGCGCCGGCAGCGGCGCCGATGTTTTGGACCTGGCGCCGCTGGCGGATTCGCTGGGGCTGCACGGACAGGTGACCCTCCATCCGCCCGTGGAGGCCGCCGTGCTGGCCGACTGGTTTAGGGCCGCCGACGTGGTTGCCGTGCCCTCCTTCAGCGAATCCTTCGGCCTCGTGGCCCTTGAAGCCCAGGCCTGCGGCACTCCAGTGCTGGCCGCCAACGTGGGCGGGCTGCCCAAGGCTGTGGAACACGGCCGCACCGGGCTTCTGGTGGACGGTCACGAGAGCGGGCGCTGGTCCGCCGAGCTGGAACGGCTGTACGACGACGAGGGTATGCGGCGGGCGCTGGGCTACGGCGCCGCAGTGCACGCTGCCGCGTTTGGCTGGAAGCGCACAGCCACACTCACGGCGCAGAGCTACCTGCAGGCCGCCGAACAGTTCTCGGCGCACTCCGTGCGCTGATAGCTTGGTGATACGCCACCACCGTCGATGAAGACCACCGGCGGGAACCGGAAGGACCGCAATGATGCGCGCAGCCGCTGACATGACCAGCGATTTGGAAATCTCCCGCCGGGCCGTGATGAAGCCCATTACGGACATCGCCCGTGCAGCCGGCATCCCCGAAGAAGCCCTGGAACTGTACGGACGGTACAAAGCCAAGATTGACCCGGCACTGGTGCCCGCACGCAGCACCCGCGGGAAGGTGGTGCTGGTCACCGCCATGAGCCCCACCCCGGCCGGAGAAGGCAAGTCCACGGTCACCGTCGGACTGGGCGATGCACTGGCCAAAGCCGGAGCAAACACCGTCATAGCCCTGCGCGAACCTTCACTGGGGCCGGTACTGGGCATGAAGGGCGGAGCCACGGGCGGCGGCTGGTCGCAGGTGGTGCCCATGGAGGACATCAACCTGCACTTCACCGGCGACTTCCACGCCATCACCACCGCCAACAACGCGTTGACGGCGTTGCTGGACAACCACATCTACCAGGGCAACGAGCTGGGGATCGATCCGCGCCGGATCACCTTCCGCCGCGTCATGGACATGAATGACCGCTCGCTGCGGGACATCGTGATCGGCCTGGGCGGCCCGGTGCAGGGTGTGCCGCGCCAGGATGGTTTCGACATCACCGTGGCTTCGGAAATCATGGCCGTCTTCTGCCTGGCCCGCGACCTCGCCGACCTCAAGGAGCGGCTGGCCCGCATCACAGTGGGATACACCTACGACCGGCGGCCGGTCACGGTGCGGGATCTGGGCGTGGAGGGCGCACTGACACTGCTGCTCAAAGACGCCGTGAAACCGAACCTGGTCCAAACCCTCGCCGGGACGCCGGCGCTGGTCCACGGCGGCCCGTTCGCCAACATCGCACACGGCTGCAACTCCGTGATCGCCACCGAACTGGCCCGCACCGTCGGCGACATCGTGGTCACCGAGGCGGGCTTCGGCGCCGACCTTGGCGCCGAAAAGTACATGGACATCACCTCGCGGGCCGCGGACGTGGCCCCGGACGCCGTCGTCCTGGTGGCAACGATCCGTGCCCTGAAGATGCACGGCGGCGTGCCGAAGGACCGGCTGAGTGAGCCGGACTTCGCCGCCCTGGAGGCGGGAACGGCCAACCTGCGCCGGCACATCCGCAACATCGCCAGGTTCGGCCTGAGCCCCGTCGTGGCGGTGAACACCTTCACCACGGACACGCAGGAAGAGGTGGACTGGCTGCTGCAGTGGTGTGCAGGCGAAGGCGTCGCCGCGGCCGCAGCCGATGTCTGGGCCAACGGCGGAGGGGAAAGCGGGGGTGATGCGCTGGCCGCCAAGGTCCTGGAAGCCCTGGAGGAACCGGCGGATTTCCACCATCTGTACCCGTTGGACGTGCCGGTCGAGGAGAAGATCCGGACGGTGGTCCGGGACATTTACGGAGCCGACGACGTGGAGTTTTCCCTGCCGGCCCTGCGCCGGCTGGAGGAAATCAAGGCCGGGGGATGGGACTCGCTGCCGGTGTGCATGGCCAAGACCCAGTACTCCTTCTCGGACAACGCGGACCTGCTCGGAGCACCGACCGGTTTCACCGTGCACGTGCGGGACCTGATCCTGAAGACCGGAGCCGGATTCGTCGTCGCACTCACCGGTGCCGTAATGACCATGCCCGGACTGCCGAAGGCTCCGGCAGCAATGCGCATGGACGTTGCCGCGGACGGCACGCCCTCCGGCCTCTCATAACCGGCGGGCGTGCCGCAACGGGGAAGCGCCGGGCTTAGCGCTCCACCTCGCCGCGGATGAACTGCTCCACCTTTTCCTTGGCAATGTCATCGTTGTACTGCTCCGGCGGGGACTTCATGAAGTAGCTCGACGCCGAGAGGATGGGCCCGCCCACACCCCGGTCCAGCGCAATCTTGGCCGCCCGGATGGCATCGATGATGACACCGGCGGAGTTGGGGGAGTCCCAGACCTCCAGCTTGTATTCCAGGGACACCGGAGCGTCGCCGAAGTTGCGGCCCTCAAGGCGCACAAAGGCCCACTTGCGGTCATCGAGCCAGGCAACGTAGTCCGAGGGGCCGATGTGGACGTCGTCGGCCTTCAAATCGGCTGAGGTATTGGAGGTGACGGCCTGCGTCTTCGAAATCTTCTTGGACTCCAGGCGCTCACGCTCAAGCATGTTCTTGAAGTCCATGTTGCCGCCGACGTTCAGCTGGTAGGTGCGGTCCAGCACCACGCCGCGGTCCTCGAACAGCTTGGCCATCACGCGGTGCGTAATGGTGGCGCCGATCTGGCTCTTGATGTCGTCACCGATGATCGGCACGCCGGCAGCAGTGAATTTATCCGCCCACTCCTTGGTACCGGCAATGAAAACGGGCAGGGCATTCACGAAGGCAACACCGGCGTCGATGGCGCACTGGGCGTAGAACTTGGCAGCCTGCTCGGAACCGACGGGCAGATAGCAGACCATCACGTCAACGGCGTTGTCCTTCAGCGCGGCAACAATGTCCACCGGCTCGGCGTCGGACTCCACGATGGTCTCGCGGTAGTACTTGCCCAGGCCGTCGAGGGTGTGGCCGCGCTGCACGGTGACGCCGGTTTCCGGAACATCAGCGATCTTAATGGTGTTGTTCTCGCTGGCGCCGATGGCGTCGGCCAGGTCCAGGCCAACCTTCTTGCTGTCGACGTCAAAGGCGGCGACAAACTGCACGTCATTGACGTGGTAGCTTCCGAACTCCACATGCATCAAACCAGGGACCGTCAGGTCCGGATCTGCATCGCGGTAATACTGCACGCCCTGCACCAGCGATGCCGCACAGTTTCCCACACCAACGATTGCGACCCGAATGGGGTTCTTAGCCACGGTTCTCCTTTGAAGACGAGTTATCAACCGCCGCACCTGCGGCGGCAAGACCGGGCCCAGTCTACGGCCTCTACCCAAGCAATTAGTGTTTGGCATCACAGCTTCGCGCAGCGGCGGCGACTGCGGTGCCGTCCGGCACCCGGAGAAGCCGGGGCGGAGCGGCATACTGGTAACCATGGAGCCCAAGCCCCGACGCCAGCCGCTGCGGATAGTGGTGCCCAGCCGCAATGACCCGCTGCTGCGCGAACTCACCGAGGGCATTGGCGGTCCGCTGGGCCGCCACACCGCCCCGGGCATCGTGACGCCCGGGTTCTTTACCGTGGAGCGGGTCCTGATCCTGCTCACCACGGCAGCAGCTCTGGTGGCGGTGCTGGTGAAAATGCCGTGCCGCACCGGCGGCTGGACCGCACCGACCCACTTCTATCAGGCCTGTTACTCGGACTGGCCGGTCCTGTTCGACTCCCGCGGTCTGGCGCAGGGCGTTTTTCCCTTCCTGACCCCGGACGCCGCCTTCGAATACCCCGTGCTGCTGGGGCTGCTGGCGGGCGCCGTTGCCCTGCTGGTGCCCGACGGCGGATCGCAGGAACGCGCGCTGGCCTACTTTGACGTCAATGCGGTCCTGGCGGTCCTGGCCTGGATCGGCACGGTCATCGCGACCATGCGGATGGCCAACCGCAGGCCCTGGGACGCTGCCATGGTGGCGCTGGCCCCCGCCATGATCCTGTCGGTGTTCATTAACTGGGACGTTTGGGCCGTGCTGCTGGCGGCGCTGGGCATGCTGGCTTTTGCGCGCAGCCGCCCGGTCCTAGCCGGAGTGCTGCTGGGTCTGGGGGCGGCGCTGAAGCTCTATCCGGTGCTGATCCTCGGCGCAGTGCTGGTTCTGGCACTGCGGACCGGGCGGCTGCGCCCGGCCTTCCAGGCAACGGGCGCAGCTGCGGCCGCATGGCTGGTGGTGAACGTTCCGTTCATGGTTGCCGACTTCACCGGCTGGAAGTTCTTCCTGACCTTCACCGGGGAGCGGCCTGCGGGGTATTCCTCCGTATGGTTTGCGTGGAACGTGCTGGCGGAGCGGTGGGGGCAGTCGCAGGCGGATTCAGGGTTCATCAATTTCTGGGCCTATTTCCTGTTCACCGCGGCCTGCGCGGGCATTGCACTCCTGGGACTTGCCGCTCCGAGGCGGCCCCGGCTGGCGCAGCTGGCGTTCCTGATTGTTGCCGCCTTCATCCTGACCAACAAGGTGTATTCGCCCCAGTTTGTCCTGTGGCTGATTCCGCTGGTGGCGCTTGCCCGTCCCAGGTGGAGAGACTTTCTGGTCTGGCAGTTCTTCGAAGTGCTCCACTGGTGGGCCATCTGGATGTATCTGGGCGCGCAAACCTCCGGCGGCTCCGCCCAGAACAACATCGACGCCGCCTACTACGTGTGGGCCGTGGCCGGGCACGTGCTGGCCACGGCCTGGCTGATGTCCCAGGTGGTCAGGGACATCCTGGTGCCCGCCCGCGATCCGGTGCGTCGGCTGAACATCGATGATCCGCAGGGCGGGCCCTTCGACCACGCACCCGACCGGTTCCGGCTGCGCCGCAGGATCAGCGGCACGTCAGCTGGGGAAGCCGGCACCCGGACATCCACTCCGAAGGAAGCAGGAACACCATGACCGATGTCGCGGTGGTCGGTTCCGGGCCCAACGGTCTGGCGGCTGCGGTCATCATGGCCCGTGCGGGGCTGTCGGTGCAGGTTTTCGAAGCGGGGCCAACGGCCGGCGGCGGCAGCCGCACCAAGGAACTGCTGGAGCCCGGCCACCGGTACGACGTGTGCTCGGCCGTGCATCCCATGGCCCTGGCGTCCCCCTTCTTCCGCCGGTTTGAACTGGCCGACCGCATCAAGCTCACGGTGCCGGAGATCTCCTATGCGCATCCTTTGGACGGGGGCGACGCCGGACTGGCCTACAAGGACCTGGAACGCACCGTCGAGGGGCTGGGGGCAGACGGGCCTGCCTTCCGTAAGCTGATGTCGCCGCTGGTCCGGCGCAGCGAAGCCATCACCGAGCTGTTGATGTCCCCGCTGATCCGGGGCTACCGGCAGCCCGGTGCGGCACTGGCGTTCGGCCGCGCCGCCCTGGACCAGGGCACCCCGTTGTGGAACACGCGGTTCACCGCCGATAAGGCGCCGGCCCTGCTCACCGGAGTCGCCGCCCACCCGGTGGGACGCATGCCCTCACTGCCGTCGGCCGGCGGCGGCCTGCTTCTGGCCCTGCTCGCCCACACCGTGGGCTGGCCGGTGCCCGACGGCGGATCCCAGGCAATTGCCGATGCCATGGTGAAGGACCTGCAGGCACACGGAGGAGAGCTGGTCACGGACCACCGGGTGTCCTCACTCGATGAGGTCCGCGGCGCCAGGACCGTCCTGCTCGACGTTTCCCCCAGGACCCTGCTGGAGCTCGCCGGACCGGAGCTGCCGGGACGGTATGCGGGAGCGCTGGAGCGGTTCCGGTACGGCAACGCGGCCTGCAAGGTGGACTTCATCCTCTCCGGCCCGGTGCCGTGGGCCAACCGGGAAGTGGGACGGGCCGGAACGGTGCACCTGGGCGGGCGCCGCGCCGAACTTGCCGCCGCCGAGGCGCAGGTCGCGGCGGGAAAGCATCCGCACAAGCCCTACGTCCTGCTGTCCCAGCCCAGCACCTTCGATTCCTCCCGGGCACCGGCGGGCCGCCATATCCTGTGGACCTACTGCCACGTTCCGGCCGGTTCCACGGTGGACATGACCGAAGCCGTCACCGCGCAGATTGAACGGTTCGCACCCGGCTTCCGCGACGTCGTCGTGCGCTCGCAGGTGACGACGGCGGCGGACCTGGAGCGCTACAACGAGAACTATGTGGGCGGTGACTTTGGCGGCGGCGCAGTGAGCCTGTGGCAGATGGCGGCGCGCCCCGTACCGGCAGTGAATCCATGGCAAACGCCGCTTCCGGGGATCTATCTCTGCTCGGCGTCCACGCCGCCGGGACCCGGGGTCCACGGTATGGGAGGCTTTCATGCCGCCGGGCTGGCACTGCGCCGGCGGCATGCCCTGCCGATGCCGGACCTAGGGGTAAACAGCTGACGCCGCTGCAAGCTTGTATGTTTAAATCCAGCGGAACCCCGCTCACGCTCTGCAGAGGGAATGGACCATGCACAACCAGGACAACGGGGAGCCGGCGAATCCGGACACCCTCGTCCCGCCTCCCGTAACCGGGCGCCTGAGCCCGCGCTGGTGGCTGGCAGTGCAGTCGGCACTGATTGCCTACGGCCTGACCCTGGGCGCCGCCCTGGTGACCATGGCGCTGCTGGTCCTGGGATTCTTCCTGGGCGGGGCGGGTGCCCTGAACGCCATGAATGATTCGGCCGGCAGCATGGGGGCCAGGCTTGACGGTCCCTCGGCCCTAGCGATCTATCCCTTTTTCCTGGCCGCGATGGCGCTGGGCGGAACAACGGTCCTGACAGTGTCCTCCACCGTAACGGACTTCGGCGCGCCGCTGGTCAGCGTGTGGGTGGGGGTTCTTCCCCTGGCGCTGACAGCTGTGGCAACGGCATCACTCTGGCGTCTTGGCCGCCGCGCGGAACGTAAGGCGGCACTGGAATCAGACGGGGCCCGCTGGCTTTACGCAGGACTCACGGGACTGGCGCTGGCTGCCTTCTCCGTGCTGCTGAGCCTCCTGGTTTCACTGCGCGGAACCACTGACACCGGTGACGCGTTCCTGACCGCTGCCTCACCGAGCCTGGTGGCCGGCGCCGTGCTGCTGGGGACGGCGGCCAGCTGGGCGGGACGGAAACGCGAGGCCGGTACGGAGCTTCGCTGGTTCAGGCGGGCTGAAGCAGCGCTGCCGGGACTTCGGCCGGCGCTGCGCCTGGCCGGCTGCCACTATCTTGCCTACACCTGCGTGATCGGCCTGGCGCTGCTCGTCACGGCCCTGGTGCACGGCGGGGCTGCGGTGGCCTTCGCCGCACCGCTCTGGCTGCCGACAGCGTCGGCCTGGGCCTTCGCCACCGGCCATCTGTCCGCTGTGGCGAACCTGGGGTTGCCGCTGTCGGGACTCTTTCCGCTGACCGTGGGCGACCTGCCCGTCTGGGCCAGTGCCGCCGTCGGAGTCCTGGTGCTGCTGCTGGCCACGGCGGCGGCAGTCCTCTGGTCCCTCAGCCGGGGCCGTAACCGGGGGGAGCCGGCAGGGCAGGAATCATGGCTGACCCTGCCGGCGGTTTTCGGTCTGGGCGGCGCGGTGCTGTCCGTCATCAGCCTCGTGGCGGCGGGACAGGGCACCGCCGGGGGCAGCGGCTTCGGCCCGGGAGCAGGAACCGTTGGCCCCGCCTGGTGGACGTTCCTGGTCATGGCCGCCTGGGGTTTGGTGATCGAAGCGGGCTCGCGGACACTGGCCCCCCAGCTGGGGCACCTGGTGCCGCGGCGGATGGCCGCATTCTTCAGCGGGACCCCCGGGAACTGACACCGTCCGCCCGTGACCTGGCCTGCATCCCTTGCGCTCAGGACCCCGGCATGGGCAACTGGAACCAGGAGGTTTACCGATGACCGTGCACCTGAACAACCACCACCGGGACACCCTGGACGAGATCCTGCGGCATCCCACCAGTTCCAACATTGAGTGGAAGCGAGTCCGCTCCCTGCTGGAGGCCGTGGCCGACACCACCCGGGAACACAACGGCAAGTATGAGGTTACCCTCGCCGGTGAAACCGACTATCTGGAGCCTCCGCGGGGCAAGGACATTGACGAGCAGACCGTTGTGGACCTGCGCAAAATGCTGACCCGGGCCGGATACACGCTGGACACCAAGTAGGATCCGCCGGCCCGTGGCCGGTGGCTACTCGACGGTCAGTTCACCCATCCGGGACCAGTCTTCGCCCTCGATGACCGTGTTGATGATCTTCGGAGTCTCGACCAGCGCCTGGACCATATCCTTCATGGCCTGCTGGAAGTGGTCGCTGCCCACGTGAGCCTCGGCGGCGTCGTCCTTGAAGGCTTCCACGAGGACAAACTCGTTGGGGTTTTCCAGGCTGCGTGACCAGTCGAACCACAGGTTGCCGGGCTCGGCACGGGTGGCGGCGGTGAAATCTTTGGTCAGTTCCGGCCAGCGCTCCACCCATTCCGGCTTGACGTTGAACTTGACGGTAATGAAGATCATCTTCGCTCCTTAGCGGGGTATTTCCGGCGTGTCCCGGGCGGAGACACGCGGCCTTCATCCTAGGCACGTCAGGGCCGCGGCTGTCCATCCCGGCGGGATGGGAGGATGGAAGTGTGGCACACCTCGACGTATCCAACATTGACTATTTCCTCTCCGACGGCAGGCAGCTGCTCAACGGCGTCAGCTTCAAGGTGGGGGACGGGCACAAGACGGCCCTGATCGGACCCAACGGCACCGGCAAGACCACCCTGCTGCGCATCATCGCCGAGGACATGAAGGCCGACGAGGGCACCGTGTCCAAATCCGGATCCATGGGCATCATGCGCCAGTTCGTGGGCCAGGTCCGCGATGACAGCACGGTCCGGGACCTTTTGGTCTCTGCCGCCCCGCCGGCGCTCGCCGCGGCCGCCAAAGCCGTGGATGATGCGGAGCTGGCGATGATGGAGCACGACGACGAGCCCACCCAGATGCGCTACGCCACCGCCATTGCCGACTGGGGAGACGCCGGCGGCTACGAGCAGGAAACCGTCTGGGACGAGGTCACCATGGCGGCCCTGGGCATGCCCTTTGACCGCGCCCAGTACCGCAAGGCCTCCACCCTGTCCGGCGGCGAACAGAAACGCCTGGTCCTGGAGGCACTGTTCTCCGGCCCGGATGAGCTGCTGCTGCTGGATGAGCCGGACAACTATCTGGATGTTCCCGGCAAGCGCTGGCTGGAAGCCAAACTCGCTGAGTCCAAGAAATCCGTCCTGTTTGTCAGCCACGACCGGGAACTGCTCGACAACGCCGCCACCCGCATCGTCACCCTGGAACCGGGCATCAACGGCGCGTCGGCCTGGATCCACGGCGGCGGCTTCAGCAGCTATGTCACGGCGCGCGAGGACCGCAACGCTCGGTTCGAGGAACTGCGCCGGCGCTGGGATGAGGAGCACCTCAAGCTCAAAGAGCTCGTGAACATGTACAAGAACAAGGCGGCGTTCCGCTCCGACATGGCCAACCGGTACCAGGCCGCCCAGACCCGGCTGGCCAAGTTCCTCGAAGCGGGTCCGCCCGAGGCCCTGCCGATTGAACAGAACGTCAAGATGCGCCTGCGCGGCGGACGCACCGCCAAACGGGCCGTCGTCGCGCAGAAACTGGAGCTGACCGGGCTGATGAAGCCGTTCAGCACGGAAATCTGGTTTGGCGACCGGGTGGGCGTGCTCGGCTCCAACGGGTCCGGAAAGTCCCACTTCCTGCGCCTGCTGGCCCTGGGCGGCACCGACCCGGACAAGGAACACGAGCCGGTGTCCGAGGTGGAAATCTCTCCCGTTCCGCACGAGGGTTCCGTCAAGCTCGGCGCCCGCATCCGGCCGGGGTTCTTCGCCCAGACCATGATGCGCCCGGACCTGCTCGGAAAAACCCTGCTGGACATCCTGCACCGCGGTGATGAACACCGCTCCGGCCTCGGCCGCGAAGCCGCCGCCGGAGCCCTGGACCGCTACGGCCTGGCGGCGTCCTCCGAGCAGAAATACGACTCGCTTTCCGGCGGGCAGCAGGCGCGGCTGCAGATCCTGCTGCTGGAACTCTCCGGTGCCACGCTGCTGCTGCTTGATGAGCCCACCGACAACCTGGACCTGCACTCCGCCGAAGCCCTGGAAAAGGCCATCGAGGCGTTCGAAGGAACCGTTCTGGCCGTCACCCACGACCGCTGGTTCGCCCGCAGCTTCGACCGGTTCCTGGTGTTCGGTTCCGACGGGAAGGTCTATGAATCCGAGACTCCGGTCTGGGATGAGAAACGCGTGGTCCGCGCGCGGTAGGGGACAATATTGCCGTGACCGAAAAGAACCCGACTGACACTGTCCAAAGAGAGACTGCCCTCAACAAGGCACTCATTGCCGTTTTCGTGGTTTTCGGCCTCAACGGCCTTGTCTTTGCCAGCTGGGCGGCCCGCATTCCCGCCGCGGCCCAGGACCTCGGTATTGGTGCGGCCGGCGTGGGGCTGCTGCTGCTGTTCTCCGCGATCGGCTCGGTAACGGCCCTTCCGCTGGCCGGTTCGGTGGCACAGCGGATCGGCACCGCCGGCACTGTGCGTGCCGGCGGGATCACGACGTCGGCCGCATCCCTGATCATCGCCGCGGGACTGTACCTGGGGTCGATTCCGCTGACGGCCGTGGGTTTGCTGATCTTTGGCGTCGGCATTGCCGGCTGGGACGTTGCGATGAACCTGGAGGGCGCGGACGTGGAGCGCCGGCTTGGCCGGAACATCATGCCTAAATTCCACGGGGCGTTCTCCGGTGGTTCCTTTGTGGGCGCCCTGATCGGCGCCGGCCTGTCCGCTCTGGGTATCTCGCTGTCCCTGCATCTGCTGGCCATCCTGACCGTGGTCTGCATTGCGGTGCTGATCGTGCCGCGCAACTTCCTGCAGCTGTCCCATGCCGTCCACGGCACCGACGGTACCGGCGCGGCTGTGAAACCCTCCCGCTTCGGCGCCTGGAAAGAAGGACGTACGCTGCTGATCGGCGTCGTGGTTCTGGGCGCGGCGCTGACCGAAGGCGCCGCCAATGACTGGGTGGCCAAGGCGACCGTGGACGGGCTGGGAAGCAGTGAGTCCGCCGGCGCCGTAATGTTCGCAACCTTTGTGGCCGCCATGACTCTGACGCGCTGGTTCGGCGCCCGGCTGATCGACCGGATGGGCCGCGTGCCGGCATTGCGGATCTGCATGGGCGCGTCCCTCGTGGGCCTGCTGCTCTTTGTCCTGGCACCCAACCTTCCCCTGGCCGCGCTTGGCGCCGTCCTGTGGGGAATCGGCGCAGCGCTGGGCTTCCCGATGGGCATGTCGGCCGCCGGCGAGGACCCGGCGCACGCTGCGGCCCGGGTGTCCGTTGTCTCCACCATCGGCTACTCGGCCTTCTTCATTGGCCCGCCGGTGCTCGGCTTCCTGGGCGAACACTGGGGAATCCGTAATTCCCTGCTGGTGGTGGGCGCAGCCATGCTGCTTTCCATCATTTTTGCGCCTGCCGCCGCCGAGCAAAAAAAGGTCTCGATCCAGGAGCCCTGATCAGCCGGCCGGGTCTTGCTCCAGCGGACCGGAGCTGTCCGCAATAGGGGTTCCGAACGCTGACCGCACGGTTTACCTTCGGACGATGTCCACTACCCCCAATTCTTCTTCGGGGCTGCCCGGCCCCGTTCAGGGCCTGATCCGGGCACAGGGAGTCACGAAGGTTTATTCCTCCAAATCGGGTCCGGTCCGTGCGCTGGACGGCCTGGATATCTCCGTGCCGGAAGGTACCGTCATGGCCCTGCTGGGCCCCAACGGTGCCGGGAAAACCACGGCCGTCAAAGTCCTCACCACCCTGATCAAACCCGACGCCGGCACACTGAGCATTGACGGTATCGACGTGCTGGCCGACCCCAAGGAAGTGCGCCGCATCATCGGCGTCTCAGGCCAGTACGCCGCCGTCGATGAAAACCTCACCGGCCAGGAAAACCTGCGGATGGTGGGCCGGCTCTACCACCTGCCCGCCAAAGAGGCCCGGACACGGGCCGCGGAATTGATCGACATGTTCGAACTGACGGATGCCGGCAACCGGCCGGTGAAAGGCTATTCCGGCGGCATGCGCCGCCGCCTGGACCTGGCCGGCGCCCTGGTCAACAGCCCCCGGGTCCTGTTCCTGGATGAACCGACCACCGGGCTGGACCCGCGCAGCCGACTGGCCCTGTGGCAGGTCATCAAGGACCTCGTTGCCGCCGGCACCACGCTGCTGCTGACCACTCAGTATTTGGAGGAGGCAGACCAGCTTGCCGACGCCGTGGCCGTGATCGACCGCGGTGTAGTAATCGCCGAGGGCACCTCGGACCAGCTGAAGTCCCGGATTGGCGGTCACAGTGTTGCGGTGGCCCTGATGGACGGGAACGACGCCGGCGCGGCACGGGAAATACTCGCCCGGCACGGATCCGCTGCACCCCACACCGCTGATGACGGCAGGACCCTGGAGGTGGCGGTTCAGAACGGCCCGGCCTCCCTGCAGCTGGTTCTGGCGGACCTTCAAACCCAGGACATTGGACTGCACGACGCCGGCATCCGGCGGCCCACCCTCGATGACGTGTTCCTGCAGCTGACCGGCCGGCCGGCGGAGGAGGAACAGGAACCGGAGGAGCCGTCCACCGCTGAAGGACACGGCAAGGCAGCCCGGCACAGGGAAGGAGCGCGCCGATGAGTGCCGCCGCAACCAGGCTTCCTGCAGCCGCCGCCCGCGGTAACTCGGCCGCGGCCAACTGGGCCGGTGACGGCTGGACGGTCACCAAACGGAACCTGATCAAGATCAAGCGCTCCCCGGACATGATCATTTTCGCCGTCCTGCAGCCGGTCATGTTCGTGCTGCTGTTCAGCCAGGTTTACGGCGGATCCATCAACGTCGCCGGCACGGACTATACGCAGTACCTGATGGCCGGGATCTTTGCGCAGACCGTGGTCTTCGGCTCCACCTTCTCCGGTGCCGCCATGGCCCAGGACTTGAAGGAGGGAATCATCGACAGGTTCCGCACCCTGCCCATGAGCCCCTCCGCAGTACTGATCGGACGGACCAACTCGGACCTGGCGCTCAACGCGATTTCGGTGCTGATCATGATGGGCACGGGGTTACTGGTGGGCTGGCGGGTCAATACGTCCTTTGCGTCCTTCCTGGCCGCCGTGGGGCTCCTGCTGCTTTTCTCCTACTCCTTCAGCTGGGTCATGGCGCTGCTCGGCATGACCGTGCGCACCCCCGAAACCATCAACAATGCCTCCTTCATGATCCTGTTTCCCATCACCTTCATTTCCAATGCGTTCGTGCAAAGCTCCACGCTGCCCACGCCGCTGCGCATTTTCGCGGACTGGAACCCCGTCTCAGCCCTGGTCCAGGCCGTCCGGGAGCTGTTCGGAAACCTGGGAACCACCCCGGTGCCCGACACCTGGCCCATGCAGCACGCGGTGGCCACGGTGCTGATCGGATCGGCGGTAATGCTGCTCATCTTTGTTCCGCTTGCCGTGAGGAAGTTTGAGTCCGTGAGTTCCCGGTAGGAACCCCAGGCTGCAAGATGGAAACACCAAGTGTGAGGACACACCATGATCGAGGCACGCGAACTCACCAAGCGCTTTGGCGACAAAACCGCCGTCGACGGCATTACCTTTTCGGTTCCGCCGGGCAAGGTCACCGGATTCCTTGGGCCGAACGGTGCCGGAAAATCAACCACCATGAGGATGATCGTCGGATTGGACCATCCCACCGCCGGCACCGTGACCGTCAACGGAAAACCGTACGCCGGGCACCGGTCTCCGCTCCATGAGGTGGGCTCCCTGCTGGAGGCTAAGGCAGCACATCCCAAACGCACCGCCTACAACCATCTGCGGGCCATGGCCGCCACCGAAGGCATTTCCGCGGCCCGCGTCAACGAAGTCATCGAGCTCACGGGCCTCGGATCCGCGGCGCGGAAAAGGGTCGGCGGGTACTCGCTGGGCATGGGACAGCGGCTGGGTCTGGCAGCGGCACTGCTGGGGGACCCGCAAACCCTGATCCTGGATGAGCCGGTTAACGGACTGGACCCGGAAGGCGTGAAATGGGTGCGCTTCCTGGTCCGGGGACTGGCAGCCGAAGGCCGCACCGTCTTCATCTCCTCCCACCTGATGAGCGAGATGGCGGTGACCGCCGACCATTTGATAGTGATTGGCCGCGGCCGGATCCTGGCCGATGCTCCCATCGACGAGGTAATCGCCGGCAGCAAGCAGGAGCGTGTCCTGGTGCGCACGGACGACACAGGTGCCCTGGCCGCCGCCCTCGGCTCGCCGGGAGTGGAAGTGCGCAGACAGGAGGCGGATCAGTTGGAGATCCTTGGTCTGAGCACCCGCAGCATCGCTGAAACGGCGTTTTCCCGGGGGATCCTCATCACCGAGCTCACCCCGCAGCAGGTCTCCCTGGAGGACGCCTACATGGAGCTGACCGGCGGCGAGGTTGAGTACCAGTCACAGCAGAGGACCGCCCCCTATCTGCCGGCCGGAGAAGGACAACAATCATGAGCACAGCAGCAGCGGCCGCACGGGGGCCCCGGAGTTCCGCCGCCGGCCGTGTCACTTTCGCCCGGGTGCTGCATTCCGAGCTGATCAAGACCGCCACGGTCCCCTCCACCGTTATCCTGCTGGCGGTGAGCTTCGCGGTGATGGTTGGGCTGGGCGCCCTGGTCGCCTGGGGAACGGTTCAGCTGGTGAATGACCCGGTGGCCGGCCCTCCCGAAGGATTCGGCACCTCAGCGCAGAGCCTGGCCTATGACATCCCGGCATCGGGGCTGCCCTTCGGCCAGCTGCTGATCGCCGCGCTGGCCGTGGTGCTGATCGGATCCGAATACACCACGGGCATGATCCGCTCCACCATGGTGGCCGTGCCCACCCGCACCCCCGCACTGCTGGCCAAGACCCTCGTGATCGCTGTCATTTCCTTCGTTCTTGGTGTCCTGGCGGCGTTCACCACCTATCTGGTGGCCCAGCCGATACTGTCCGGTTCCGACCTGGATTTTGGGCTGGATGCTGAAGGGGTGTTGCCGTCCATCATCAACACCGGCACGGTGCTGGCCCTGATCGCCGTCATGGGCGTGGCCATCGGTGCCCTGCTCCGCAATACGGCCGGGGGAGTGGTGACCCTCGTCGGAGCACTTTTTGTCCTGCCGATTATCACCGGACTGCTCTCCGGCCTTGCGGACTGGGTGGAAGACGCCGAGCGCTTCCTGCCCAGCAGCGCCTCTGCCGCGCTGGTAGCCACACGGGTCCAGCCGGATGCGTTCAACCAGGCGGAAGGCGGCCTCATTCTTGCCGGCTGGGCCGTGGTGCTGCTCGCCGCCGCCGTCGTCGTTCTCAAGAAACGGGACGTCTAAGCGGGACCAGGGGCGGGCGCCTGAACGGACTCAGGGTCTTCCCTGAGTCATCCTCCGGGGGGACCCGGAAAAGCACCGAAATCATCCTCTAGGACGGTGCGGGCTGCCGTCCGCTCCTCTAGGGTGGGGGAAGCCCCCCAAGATTTTCTTCCGCCCAATGTATTTCCGCCCAATGTGAGGATCACCATGATTGAGGCACTCGGCCTCTCGAAACGCTACGGTGCCAAAACCGCCGTGGACAACGTTTCATTTACCGTCCAGCCGGGCAAAGTCACCGGCTTTCTCGGCCCGAACGGCGCCGGCAAGTCAACCACCATGCGCATGATCGTGGGACTGGACCGTCCCACCGGCGGTGCCGTCACCGTCAACGGCAAGCCCTACAAGCAGCACAAGGCGCCCCTGCATGAGGTGGGGGCCCTGCTGGATGCGAAGGCCGTCCACACCAAGCGCTCTGCGTACAACCACCTGCGCGCCCTGGCTGCCACCCACGGCATCTCCAACAAGCGGGTCAACGAAGTCATTGAACTGACCGGGCTGGGTCCGGTGGCAAAGAGGCGGGTGGGCGGCTTCTCGCTGGGCATGGGGCAGCGGCTGGGCATCGCCGTCGCACTGCTGGGCGACCCCCAGACCCTGATCTTCGACGAGCCGGTCAACGGACTGGATCCGGAGGGGGTCCTGTGGGTCCGCAACCTGGCCAAGGGGCTGGCTTCTGAGGGACGCACGGTGTTCCTTTCCTCGCACCTGATGAGCGAAATGGCCGTCACCGCGGATCACCTGATCGTGATCGGGCGCGGCCGGATCATTGCCGATGCACCGATTACCGAGATCATTGCCGGGCAGGACAAGATCCGCACGCTGGTGCGCACAGACCAGCCGGAAGAACTGCGCCGTGAACTAGAGAACCGTGAAACCACGTTCACGCAGCTGGAACCGGACCTCCTGGAGATTACCGGCCGGGATCCGCGCAGCATCGCCGAGGCCGCCCTGGCCCGGCAGATCCTGATCTATGAACTGACACCCCGCCAGTCCTCCCTCGAAGAGGCGTACATGGAACTGACCCGGGACCAGGTCGAATACCAGTCACAGGCCATCGAGCAGCCAGAGGCACAGGCCCCCGCAGCCGAAGCCACTTTGATCAGCGGCGGAGGAAAGTAAGCATGAGCATCCAAACAGCACCAACACCTGCTCCGGCTCGAAGCCGGGACGGCTCGGGCCTGAGTTTCGGGCGCATCCTGCGCTCGGAGTGGATCAAGGTCACCACCGTGCCCTCCACCGTGATCCTCCTGGGCATCACGCTCGTCGTCATGGTGGGACTCAGCGCCCTTTATGCCTGGCAGTTAGCAGTGTCCGTTGGGTTCATGGCGGACGCTTCTCCGGAAATGCAGGCCCAGATGGGTGGAGGCATGGACATGCTCCGGGAGCAGGCGCTGATGGCACCGGCCAGCGGCTACATCTTCGGCCAACTGCTGATTGCCTCACTGGCGGTTGTCCTGATCGCCTCTGAGTGGGGCACCGGCATGATCCGGTCCACCATGGTGGCCGTTCCCACCCGCATTCCTGCCCTGCTGGCCAAGAACCTTGTGATTGCCCTCATCGCCTTTGTCCTGGGTGCCGGCGCGGCATTCATCTCCTATTTCCTGGCCCAGCCAATCCTCGCCGCGGAAAATCTGGAGTTCGACCTGGCTGCCGACGGGGTGCTGCGCTCCATCCTGAACACCGGAACCTATTTGGCGTTCATCGCAGTGATCTCCATGGGGATCGGCACGCTCCTGCGCAACACTGCCGGCGGCGTGGTGACGGCCATTGGCTTGTTCTTCGTCTTCCCCGTGATCATCGTGAACCTCATTCAGGGGCTGGCCGACTGGATCCCTGACGCCGCCCGCTTCCTCCCCACCAACGCCGGGGACCGGATGCTCCTGATTCCAGCTGATGAAGCCGGGCAGCTCACCGCCCTCGAAGGCGGCCTGGTTATGGCGGCCTGGGCTGTGGCGCTGTTGATCATCTCCCTGCTCGTGGCCAAACGCCGCGACGTCTAGGGACTGAATTCTTCGGGGACGGAGGATGCGGAAGAACGGCCGCAGCCTCTTTCCCCGGATCCCCGTTGCCGGGCACTCAAACTCCTCCACAGCGGGGAGTTTTTGTGTTTAACAAGTTGGCAGTCCACGGTTTCGGGCAGCCATTACGCGCGCGGAGCAGGCTCTGGTTGAATCGGAGTATGCCTGATGCATTGGATCACATTCATGACCTTGGCGCTTTTGTCAGCGCCTCCCCCTCCAGCTTCCATGCGGCCCGTGAGGGCGCGCGCCGCCTCGCGGCTGCCGGGTTCACCGAACTCGGCGAGGACCGGTCCTGGCCGGCCGGGCCCGGGAAGTACCTCGTGGTGCGGGACGGTGCCCTGATCGCCTGGATCGTTCCGGAAGGAGCCGGACCCGGAACGGGATTCTCGATCCTGGGCACCCACACTGATTCGCCGTCCTTCAAGCTCAAGCCCCGCCCCACCACCGGACGGCTGGGGTGGCTGCAGGCCGGCGTGGAGGTGTACGGGGGACCGCTGCTGAATTCCTGGCTGGACCGCGAACTCCAGCTCGCCGGGCGTCTGGTCACCTTCGACGGCGAGGAGCGGCTGGTGGAAACCGGACCGCTGATGCGTTTTCCACAGCTGGCCATCCATCTGGACCGCGCCGTAAATGAGGGCCTGAAGCTGGATAAGCAGCAGCATATGAACCCGGTCTGGGGCCTGGGGGACCCCTCCGCCGCAGACTTGGTGGGCCTTTTGGCCGCGAAAGCAGGCCTGGCGCCGGAGGAGATCGGCGGCTACGACATCGTGGCCGCAGACACCCAGGAGCCGCGGACCTTTGGCGCCGAGAACGAGTTCTTCGCCTCAGGACGGCTGGATAACCTGTCCTCGGTCCATGCCGGTTTGGCGGCGCTGATTGCCGCCGCGGAGAACAAGACGGACGGCTCCATCGCCGTGCTGGCTGCTTTCGACCACGAGGAGGTGGGCAGCGGGAGCCGGTCCGGTGCTGCAGGCCCCTTCCTGGAAGATGTGCTGAACCGGATTACGGCCGGGCTGGGCGCGTCGGAGGCGGAGCGGCAGCAGGCTTTCGCGGCGTCGTTCTGTATCTCCGCGGATGCCGGCCACGCCGTGCATCCCAACTATGCCGAGCGCCATGATCCGGCCAACCATCCCGTGCTCAACGGCGGTCCGCTGCTCAAAATCAACGCCAACCAGCGCTACACCACAGATGCTCCCGGTGCCGCCCGCTGGGCCCGGCTATGCCGGGACGCCGGAATTCCCTACCAGGAGTTCGTTTCCCATAACTCGATGCCCTGCGGGTCCACCATCGGGCCGCTGACTGCCACCCGTCTGGGGATCCGTACCGTCGACGTCGGTATTCCGCTGCTGTCCATGCATTCGGCCCGGGAGATGGCCGGTGTGCAGGATCCCTTCTACCTTTCACGGGTGAGTGAAGTGTTCTTTATCCGCTGACGCCAACCGGCGCAGATGCCGGCTCCGGGTGCGCGGCGTCAGAAACACCTGCCGCCGTCCGGTAGACTAGCTAAGTCTGTGCTGTCGGCCTTGCCGACGCTTTTCCTGCCCCCTGGTCACCCAGGCCCGGCGGGACGACAACGCAAAAGAACCTCCTGTTACGGAAATGCCGTGACCGTATAGCCCAAAGGAGGTGGGTTCACAAATGCGTGCTTATGAACTGATGGTTATCATCGACCCCGAGGTAGAAGAGCGTACAGTCGAGCCTTCGCTCGACAAGTTCCTCAATGTTGTCCGCAACGATGGTGGAACCATCGACAAGGTCGACATCTGGGGCCGTCGCCGCCTCGCCTACGAAATCCAGAAGAAGACTGAAGGCATCTACGCAGTGGTTAACTTCACCGCGACGCCTGCAGCTGCTGCTGAACTGGATCGCCAGCTGAGCCTGAACGAGACCATCATGCGCACCAAGATCATCCGCCCGGAAGAGCAGAAGATCTCGAAGAAGGATGCCAAGAAGGCCGCTAAGGCTGAAGCTGCAAAGGTTTCCGCAGAGTAATTTCTGCAAACCAAACCGATATCAGGAGGCAACATGGCAGGCGAGACAACTATTACCGTCGTCGGCAACCTAACGAATGATCCGGAACTCCGGTTCACGCCGTCAGGTTCGGCAGTGGCCAACTTCACCATTGCCTCGACTCCGCGGACCTTCGACCGCACGTCAAATGACTGGAAGGACGGCGAAACGCTGTTCCTCCGGGCATCTGTGTGGCGCGAAGCTGCTGAGAACGTGGCCGAATCCCTGACCAAGGGGACGCGTGTTGTTTGCCAGGGCCGCCTGAAGTCGCGTTCGTATGAAACCAAAGAAGGCGAAAAGCGCACCGTAATGGAGCTTGAGGTCGACGAGATCGGCCCCTCGCTTCGGTACGCTTCCGCGAAGGTTACCCGCACCCAGCGCTCCGGCGGCGGTGGCGGCGGCTTTGGCGGCAACAGCGGAAACTCCGGAAACAGCGGCTTCGGCGGCAATTCCAACCCCGCATGGGGCGGCGGCCAGCAGCAGCCACAGGCTGCGCCGGCTGACGATCCCTGGGGTGCTCCTGCAGGCGGCGGAAACGCCGGCGGCTGGGGCAACGGACCGGATTCCAACGATCCTCCCTTCTAATCTCAACCGAGGAGCGGCACGTTTGCCTCGCGGTAAGCGTGCAGCACTTCACCCCTGCGCCTTCGGGCGCAACCTCAGACGGCATTCGCCGTCGAGCCCATCCCGTGGAATGATCCACGGGCTCCACCAGACATAAGGAGCTCCACGATGGCTAAGGCTGAACTTCGCAAGCCCAAACCAAAGTCCAATCCCTTGAAGGCCGCTGACATCACTGTCATCGACTACAAGGACGTAGCATTGCTGCGCAAGTTCATTTCCGACCGCGGAAAGATCCGCGCCCGTCGCGTAACTGGCGTAACCGTGCAGGAACAGCGCAAAATTGCACAGGCAATCAAGAATGCCCGTGAAGTTGCTCTCCTGCCGTACTCCGGCGCTGGCCGCGGCTAAGGAAAGGAACCTAAACACATGGCAAAGCTCATTCTGACCCACGAAGTAACCGGTCTCGGCGCTGCCGGCGACGTCATCGAGGTAAAGGACGGTTACGCACGTAACTTCCTGCTGCCCCGTGGCTTCGCTCTGACCTGGACCAAGGGTGGCGAGAAGCAGGTTGAGTCCATCAAGGCTGCCCGCGCTGCCCGCGAGCACGCTTCCCTGGAAGATGCTCAGAAGCAGGCTGCTGCACTCTCCGCCAAGCCGGTCACCCTGACCGTCAAGGCCGGCGAGTCCGGACGCCTCTTCGGCACGGTCAAGCCCGCCGACGTTGCTGCTGCTGTTGAGGCTGCCGGTCTCGGCACCATCGACAAGCGCAAGGTTGAACTGCCGACTCACATCAAGTCGGTTGGCTCCTTCCAGGCCAACGTTCGTCTGCACGACGACGTTGCTGCTGTCATCGACCTCAACGTCGTAGCCAGCTAGTAATTCGGCCGTCAACACGCCCTGAGGGCGTGTAGCGCGTCAGCGCCCTCCGCGTTAGCGGGGGGCGCTTTTGCATGCCCGGAAGCCTCAGCGGACGTTGTGCACCCCTGGGCGGCCACACCGCGGCGTGTCTGTGGATATCGGCTGTGGAAAATTGCCTGCCCGCCGGGGATAACTTCACCCCATAGGCCTGTTTTTATCATCTGTCAACCTGAAACCAGGTGATGAATGTTGACGAAAAATACCTTCTATACACAGGTGTGGATGAACGTTTCCCCATGTCAGAGCCATCTTTTGAGAGAAATTAATAGTTTATCCACACCCTTATACCCAACCTGTGCACAAGACACGCCCAGTTATGAACACCTTGTCCACAAGGCTTGTGGATAACTCGTTTGGGAGCAGGCGGTTTCAGGACTACGGTTGCGGGTGAATCCCTCCTATTCGACTCCTAGCCCCTTACCGGGACGGTGCCGTTGGACCGGCAGCCGCCGCACACGAAAGTGTCACCGCGGCGGGATAGACCTGAAGCAGCTGCCCACCGGGCAGGGATCGCACCACAGCAGTACCTTGGGAAAGGGTTACACAGTGTCGCTCACGCATACTGACTCACCGGCATCGAGTTCGGGCTCCGACTTTGCGCGGACACCGCCGCAGGACCTGGTTGCCGAGCAGTCGGTCCTGGGCGGCATGATGCTCTCCAAGGACGCCATCGCCGACGTCGTTGAGGTCCTGCGCGGCATTGACTTCTACCGCCCTGCGCACGAGTCCATTTTCGAAGCCATCATTGACCTGTACGGCCGCGGCGAGCCCGCGGACGCCGTCACCGTGTCGGATGAACTCACCAAGCGCGGTGAGATTGGCCGCATCGGCGGGCCCGCGTATCTGCACACCCTGATCCAGTCGGTTCCCACCGCTGCCAACGCCGGTTTCTACGCGGAGATTGTGCGTGAACGTGCGGTCCTCCGCCGGCTCGTGGACGCCGGCACCAAGATCGTCCAACTGGGCTACTCCAGCGACGGCATGGAAGTCGACGACATCGTCAACGCTGCCCAGGCCGAGGTATACGCCGTGGCTGAGCGCCGCACGGCCGAGGACTACGTACCGCTCAAGGACATCATCGAAGGAACGGTGGACGAGATTGAGTCGGCCGGCCACCGCGGCGAAGGCATGACCGGTGTGCCCACCGGCTTCTACGAACTCGACGAGCTGACCCAGGGGCTGCACCCCGGACAAATGATCGTCATTGCCGCCCGTCCGGCTGTCGGTAAGTCCACGTTCGCGCTGGACTTCGCCAGGTCCGCGGCCATCAAGAACAACATGACCACTGTCTTCTTCTCGCTGGAAATGGGCCGCAACGAGATTGCGATGCGCCTGCTTTCGGCCGAGGCAACCATCGGGCTGCAGGACCTGCGGAAGGGAACCATCAAGGACGAGCAGTGGGGCAAGATCGCCA
This sequence comes from Arthrobacter sunyaminii, assembly GCF_018866305.1. NCBI lineage: Bacteria > Bacillati > Actinomycetota > Actinomycetes > Micrococcales > Micrococcaceae > Arthrobacter > Arthrobacter sunyaminii. The sequence continues at coordinate 3,869,060 of NZ_CP076456.1, read as the reverse complement.
CCACCATGGGCCGGATGAATGACGCCCCGCTGTTCATCGATGACAGCCCGAACATGTCCCTGATGGAGATCCGGGCCAAGTGCCGCCGCCTGAAGCAGCGCCATGATCTCAAGCTGGTGGTGTTGGATTACCTGCAGCTGATGTCCTCGGGCAAAAAGGTGGAGTCCCGGCAGCAGGAAGTTTCGGAGTTCTCCCGTGCGCTGAAACTGCTGGCCAAGGAGTTGGAAGTGCCGGTGATTGCGCTCTCCCAGCTGAACCGAGGCTCTGAGCAGCGCACCGACAAGAAACCCATGGTGTCCGACCTCCGTGAATCCGGCTCCATTGAGCAGGACGCCGACATGGTCATCCTGCTGCACCGTGAAGACATCTATGACAAGGAATCCCCGCGTGCCGGCGAGGCAGACGTCATTGTGGCCAAGCACCGCAACGGGCCCACCAAAACCATCGTGGTGGGCTTTCAGGGCCATTACTCCCGCTTCTCCAACATGGCGGTGGAGGGCGGCTCAGGCTTCTAGCCGCCGCCCGACTAGAATTGGTGCTGCCGGTCGGCCCCGTGTCCGCTCACGGTGCCACCCCCGACCAGCCGTATCCAAGGAGTTCCGTGCCCAAGTCCAAGCCCCGCAAGAAGGCCGTCGCCAAGAAGAAGCAGGCCCGCCGCGCCGAGCATGAAACGAACCGGATTTTCGGCAACACCGAATCCTTTACCAGTGACGAGGGTGAGGCTCTGCTGACGTCCCGCGGCTGGATCAGCGAGCGGAACCAGCCCGGCGGCGCGCTCGACGGCGACGCCTGGTACTGGATGCCGTCGCAGCTGCCCGCCTATCTGGAGGAGGGCGAGCCCGTGCCGACATCCGTCTTCCCGCTGGAAACCGGATTCGTGAGCCAGCTGGCGACGCCGGACGGTTCCGTCCCGCCCGAGGCCCAGACCGAATACGGGTCCCTGGAAGAACTCGTTGCCGACCTGGACCGGCTGGAGGCCTACCGCGTTCCGGAGGGAACATGGACTGTTCTGGGCGGCGGCCCCGGCCCGGAGGAAACCCCCGATGACCTTATCGACACCATTGCCGAAGAGTGGGAGCTGATCGCTGAGCTGATTCACTTCCCGTACACGGCCGAATCCGGGCCGCGGTCCTTCGAGAACGTGGTGCAGGCACACGCAGAGAGCCGGCTCACGGACTATGCCTACCAGTCGGTCCTCGCCGGCAGGGGATTGTCCGCCCCCGGCGCTGACAGCTGACGTCCGCAGGAACCGCAGAGGCTGCGGGACGCCCGGTTTCAGGGGGCGTTACAGCCCGGAACCCGGTGTGGGCGTAGCGTTCCGGTCTCGGCTGGACGCCAGCTGCCAGGGAACGCTGGCCACCATGATGCCCGGTTCAAAGTGCAGGCGGGCCTTCATGCGCAGCGCGGTCTGGTTGTGTACCAGCTGCTCCCACCAGCGCCCTACGACGTACTCGGGGATGTAGACCACAAAGAGTTCACGGGGTGAATTCCGCCGGGCCTCGCGAAGATACGTGAGTACGGGGGACACGGTCTCGCGGTACGGGGACGACAGCACGGTCAGCGGCACCGGGATCTGCATCCGGTCCCACTGCTCCATCACCCGCTTGGTGTCTTCGGGGTCGATGTCCACAATGATGGCGTTCAGGCTTGAAGGGCGCGACGCGCGAGCGTAGGCCAGGGCCCGCAGGGCGGGTTTGTGGACCTTGGACACCAGGATCACGGCATTGACCCGCGACGGCAGTGCGAGGCCCTGCACGTCGTCATCCACGGCCAGTTCCCGGGCTACCGAGTCATAGTGGGACCGGATGAGGAACATCAGCAGGTACAGCAAGCCCATGGCCAGCAGGGCAATCCAGGCGCCGTGGGTGAACTTCGTGACCAGGACAATCACCAGAACCAGCGCGGTCATGCCGAACCCGACGGCGTTAATGATGCGGGAGCGCTTCATGCCGCGCCGCGCGTCCCGGCTTCGTTCCGTACGCAGCCGGGCCGTCCAATGCCGGATCATGCCCAGCTGGCTGGCTGTGAATGAGACGAACACTCCGACAATGTAGAGCTGGATCAGCCGGGTGACATCGGCGTCAAAAAGCAGGATCAGAACCAGTGCACCCAATCCCAGGGCCACGATGCCGTTGCTGAAGGCGAGCCGGTCTCCGCGGGTGCGCATCTGACGCGGCAGGAAGCCGTCCTTGGCAAGGATGGAGGCCAGTACGGGAAATCCGTTGAAGGCGGTGTTTGAGGCAAAGACCAGGATCAGTCCGGTGGCGGCAATCACGATGTAGAAGGCGAGGCTGCCGTCACCGAAGATCGTTTCCGCGAGTTGGCTGATGACCGGATGCTGCACGTATTCAGAACCGACCGGGCTGCCGTCATAGATCAGCTGGGTGGCCGGATCCTGTACGACGCGGACGTTGGTGGCGTTGGCCAGCGCCAGGATTCCCGCCAGCATTGCCGCCGAGATTCCACCCAGGAGCAGCAGGGTGCTGGCCGCATTGGTGCTTTTGGGCTTGCGGAAGGTGGGAACTCCGTTGCTGATTGCTTCCACCCCGGTCAGGGCCGCCGCCCCTGAGGAGAAGGCCCGCAGCAGCAGGAACGCGCCGGCCAGTCCCACCAGGCCGCTGTCCAGTCCCGATTCCGGCACCAGGTCAAAGCCTGACGACGGCGCCTGGCCCAGACTGCCGGTGGCTGCCTGAAAGGCGCCAATAGCGCACATGCCCAGCACCGATGCCATGAAAACGTAGGTGGGAACCGCGAATACCGCTCCCGCTTCACGGACGCCGCGCAGGTTGACCAGGACCAGGCCGGCCACGCCAACGGCGGCAATCGGTGCCTGGAGTCCGTTCAGGGCAGGCACCGCCGTTATCAGATAGTGGGAGGCCGAGGACATCGAGACGGCGACCGTCAGCACGTAATCCACCAGCAGTGCCGAAGCAACTGTCAATCCGGCGGGCTTGCCCAGGTTGGTGCTGGCAATTTCGTAGTCCCCGCCGCCGGAGGGGTAGGCATGAACGTTTTGCCGGTAAGACGCCACTACCGTCAGTAGGACGATGATCACAGCAAGACCGACCCACGGTGAGAGCGTTACGGCAGTGACCCCGGCGAGGGCCAGGGTAAGCAGAATTTCGTCCGGAGCGTAAGCTGCGGAAGAGAGGGCATCGGAGGCGTAGACCGGCAGTGCGATGCGCTTGGGAAGCAGGGTGTGCGCCAGCTGTTCATTGCCGTAGGGGCGCCCGACCAGAACGCGTTTGAGCGCATTGAAGAATGTCAGCACGAGGTCAAACCCTAGACCTGCCGCTGGCACGCTGTCTAGAAACGGCAGGTGGAGCGGCTTGAAGCAGGCGATCAGCAGTCGATCAAGGTGCCGCCCGGGTCCAACAGTTTTGCGTGACCGATATCAATTTGTTATCTAAGGGCAGTTGCCCTAACGTGGTTAACGGTTCGAAAAACGAACCCCGCCGGGCATCCAAGTCCCGGCATCAGGCGGGCGCCGTTCCAGGTGCCGCCGCAGCGCTCGGTGCCTCGAGCCATCTCACGTCGCCACATCGTCAGGCACCGTACCATGACCTCGATTCGTCAGGGGGTTGGCGACGGCGTAAGGAAGCCCTGGGAAGGGTGGAACGCAGGTGGGCCCTAGGAGCAGCCAATACCAATGACCAAGTCTAAGATCAGCCGAACCGTGCGCCGGGGACTCGCAGTAGCAGCCATCTCAGGTGCAGGCGTAGCACTGACCGCAGCACCGTCCCAGGCTGCCGACGCAAGTACATGGGATGCACTGGCACAGTGCGAGAGCGGCGGTAACTGGGGCATCAGCACCGGTAACGGATTCTCCGGGGGCCTCCAGTTCCTTCCGAGCACCTGGGCAGCCTACGGCGGCACGGGTGACCCCGCCTCCGCCAGCCGCGAACAGCAGATCGCCGTGGCAGAGCGCGTTCTCGCCGGCCAGGGCTGGGGTGCATGGCCCGCCTGCTCCGCCAAACTCGGCCTGTCCGGCGGTGCCACCGGCTCGGTGAGCACCCAGAGCCAGACCACCGTTCCGGAGCAGACCCAGCAGTACACCGCGCCGCAGACCACGCAGGAATACGTAGCCGAAGCTCCGGTCCAGCCGGAAACCCAGGTTGCCCCTGAGGCTGTCGTGCCTGAGACTCCGGTGCTGCCGGAAGCCCAGGTCCAGGAGCTCGCACCGGTGCAGACCCCTGCTCCTGCGGTGAGCGGCGAGACCTACACCATCCAGCCCGGTGACACGCTCTCCGCCATCGCGGAGAAGCTGGGTATTGAAGGTGGATGGCAGGCGCTGTACAACGCCAACGCCGACTCGCTCATCCACCAGGACCTGATCCTCACCGGCCAGGTCCTGCAGCTGCCGGCCTAATGAAGGTCTAAGCCGGATTCCCGGCATCGCCAGGGAACCGGAAAATGACAGTGTGAAGGCGCTCCGCCATCGGCGGGGCGCCTTCACTCGTTATATAGGGATGATGCATCAGGGATGTCTCCGCCGTTCAGCCACCGGCCACGGACGCCAGGATCAAAACCTCGCAGCCCGGGGGCACCTGGCTGTCCAGACCGTTAAGGGCACGCAGTTCTTCGCCGTCGAGATACACGTTCACGTAGCGGCGAAGCTTCCCTGCCTCATCCCGGATCCGGCGTTCCAACCGCGGATAGTCGGCGGCCAGCCCGTCCAGCAGGGCGGCTGCGGTCAGTTCCGGGCCCGCGGGGCGGACGAGTTCGCGCTGCCCTCCGGCATCGGCTGAGAGTGCGGCAGGAAGAACCACGCGGACCGGCGGCGCTGTCATCTCAAGGAACCCGCCGGCACAATGCCGGCCCGAACACAGAGCACGTCCGGAAGATTGCCGGCAATGAGAGAGAAGCTGTCCCCTTCGTCGGCGCTGCCGAACACCTGCCCGCCGCGGGTGCCGAAGTACACTCCGGCAGGATCGGCGCTGTCCACAGCGGCGGCATCACGCAGCACCGCGTTGAAATCGGTCTCGGGAAGACCGTCGTCGAGCCGCGTCCAGGAATCCCCGGAGTCCGTGCTGCGGTACACCGCCAGATGTCCCTCAGGGGCAATGCGCTCGCCGTCGGCCTTCAAGGGGATAGTCCAGATGGTGCCGGACCTGGTGGGATGCGCCAACATGACAAAACCGAAATCCGCCGGCAGCCCGTCGGCAATGGATTGCCACGAATCGCCCGAGTTGTCAGTGCGGTACACGCCGTGGTGGTTCTGGGCATACAGCCGGTCAGGATTACCTGCATCACGAGCCACTTTATGCACGCACTGGCCGTACTCCGGATTAGGGTCGGGAAGAAAATAGGCGCTGATGCCGGTGTTGCGCGGTATCCAGGACGCTCCGCCGTCGTCGGTCCGGTAGACGCCCGCGACGCTGATCGCCACGTGGACGGTGTCATCGTCCGGGCTGGGCAGAACGGTGTGCGCGGCTGCTCCGCCGAACCCGGCCCCCCACCCGCTGCGGTGCGGGTGGTCCCAGAAGGGCTGGTTCATCTCGAAGTGCTCTCCGCCATCGGTGGATTTCCACACGGAAATGGGTTCGGCACCTGCCCAGACCACGCCGGGGCGCCCGGCACTGTCCGGCTGCAGCTGCCAGACCCGCGTGAGCCCTTCTCCGGTGTCCGGCGGGAACCGGACCGCGCCGTCCTCCGGCTCACTCCAGGTCTGCCCAAGGTCATCGGAGTGGACCACGCACGGGCCCCAGTGCCAGTCCATGATGCCCGCGAGGATCCGCGGAACCGGACCCCGGGTATCCAGGGCCACGGAAGCAACCTCTTCCATCAAAAAGTGCGGCCCGGTCAGGTTCCAATCACGCCTGTCGGTACTGGTCGCCAGCCACAAACCCTTGCGTGTTCCGATGGCCAGGACGGCAGTGTCCCCTTCATTCATGCAGGTATTGGACCATGGACCCGCGGCATGGACAAGGGCATGCCGAAAGGTTCGCGTGGAAATCCGGGCGGGGGTCCGGTAGGTATGGGATATGGCTTTCCTGTCTCCGTCCCGGCCCGCAGCGCGATGATCTATATTGATCCGCCGCGGTGGCCCGCCCATGGCACGGTGTTTTCACATCTGGTGTCGGACACGTCGCTGTCTGAGCTCCACGCCTTCGCCGCAGCCGCCGGGATCAGCACCCGTGCCTTCGACCTGGACCACTATGACGTACCGCGGCACCGCTACCGGGATCTGGTGGCCAGCGGGGCGGTGGAGGTCGACGGCGGCATGCTGGTGCGCGTGCTCATCCGCAGCGGTCTGCGGATCAAGGCGCGGGAGCGCAATGCCTCACTCGTGCATCCGCTTCTGGCCCGCTGGGACGTGCTGGTTCCGGGTGCGCGCGGGGTTGGCATGGAACTGCTCAACCGCTGGGGCGAACCGCACCGCCGCTACCATGACCGGCGGCACCTGCTCGCGGTGCTGGAAGCAGCGGAACAGCTCTCCGGGGAGCCGCCGCGGACGGTGCTGCTGGCCGCCTGGTTCCACGACGCGGTGTACCGCGGCGCCGCCGACGACGAGGAGAACTCAGCTTCCCTCGCCGGAAGCCTGCTCGCTGAAGCCGGAAGCCCGGCGCGGGAAATCCGTGAGGTCCAGCGCCTGGTCCGGCTGACGGCCGGCCACCGCCCGGAACCCGGGGATGTGTCGGGTGCGCTGCTCTGCGATGCAGATCTGTCGGTCCTGGGCCGAAGCCCGGAGGCTTACCGCCGGTATCTGGCTGATGTTCGGCTGGAGTATCCGCATCTGAATGATGCAGCCTTCGAAGCGGGCCGCCGCCGCGTGGTGGCCGACCTGCTGAAACTCGATCCGATCTTTTCCGCACCCGTTGCCCGCGCCCGCTGGGAAGAGCAGGCGCGCAGCAACCTCATGTCCGAAGGGGAACTGCCGCAGCGGGGCTGACCGCGGTGCAGGCTGGGAGGGGGAGGGCCTACAGTTTGATGGTGCGCAAGGGGACAGAAACAGGAGCGGGAAGCAGCAGGGACCAGCCGTGGGCCGGGCACGCCAAAGGCAGCCGGGGTTACCGGGGTGTGCTGATTGGTCTGGCCGCGGCCGGCATGGCCACCTTCGCGCAGCTGTACTCGGTGCAGGGGATCCTGCCCGGAATGGCCCGGGACCTGGACATCACCGCATCGTCCGCCGCGCTTACGGTCTCGGCTGCAACTTTGGGCCTGGCTGCAGCAGTCATTCCCTGGTCAGCTGCAGCGGACAGGTTTGGCCGGTTGCCCGTGATGCGGCTGGCGATCATCGCGGCGGTGGTGCTGGGTCTGGTGGTGCCGTTCAGCCCCGATCTGCCCGTGCTTTTGGTGCTGCGGTTCGCCGAAGGTGCGGCCATGGGCGGGATTCCCGCTGTTGCCCTGGCTTACCTTAACGAGGAAGTATCACGCGTCCACGCCGCCGTCGCGGCCGGAAGCTACGTTTCCGGCACCACCATCGGCGGGCTGGCCGGGCGACTGGTTGCCGCTCCGGTGGCCGATGCGGCGGACTGGCGCGTCGGCGTCGGCGTCGTCAGCCTCCTGGCCGCCGGCGCCGGTGTCGTGTTCATGCTCACCGCACCGAAACAGCAGGGATTTGCCCCGCTTCGCCGGTCCGATCCGGGTCCGGGACTGGGCGGGCGCCTACTGGCCAATCTGCGCAACCCGCGGCAGCTGAGCCTGTATCTGCAGGGGTTCCTCCTGATGGGCGGCTTTGTGGCGGTCTACAACTATCTGGGCTTCCGGCTCGGTGCCGCACCGTTTTCGCTGCCGCAGAGTGTGGCCAGTTTCCTGTTCCTGGCCTACCTTGCCGGTACCTGGTCCTCGCGGTCCGCCGGAGTTCTCGCCGGCCGGCTTTCCAGCCGCGGCGGCCGCAAAACGGTGCTGCTGGGTTCCATTGCCGTCATGGCCGCCGGGCTGGCCCTCACGCTCACTGCGTGGCTGCCCGCAGTGATTGCCGGGCTGGTGGTGTTCACGGGCGGATTCTTCGCTGCCCACTCCATTGCCTCCGGCTGGGCGCCGTTCCTCGCCACTGCGGGCCGGGCCCAGTCCTCGTCGCTGTACAACCTCTTTTACTACGCCGGGTCGAGCCTGCTGGGCTGGATCGGCGGCATCTTCTTTCAGACCTGGGGCTGGGCCGGACTCAGTGGATTTGTGGGCGCCCTGATGGCTCTCGCAGCCGGAACCGCTGCCGTGGTGCTCACGCCGGAGTCAGGCACGGGTTCCACTGCTGATTCAGCCGGCGCGGCCGGGCCACCCGGAGGACCGTAAACTTTGAAGGTGGGCACTCCAGCACAAACCTCCGGCTCCTCCCTGGGCCGGCGCATCCTTGCCCTGGCCGTACCCGCACTCGGTGCGCTGATCGCCGAGCCGCTGTTCCTGATCGCGGATTCCGCCATCGTGGGCCACCTGGGCGTCAATGAGCTGGCCGGCGTGGGCCTGGCATCCACCGTGCTGCAGACCGCCGTCGGCCTCATGGTTTTCCTGGCCTACTCCACCACCGGCACCGTGGCCCGGCACCTGGGCGGCAACCGCCACCGCGAGGCCGTGGCCGCCGGCCGGGACGGCATCGGGCTGGCCCTCATCCTGGGGGTGCTGCTCTCTGCCGCCGGCATCCTGGCTGCGCCCGCCCTCGCCACCGCGTTGGGGGCCACCGGGGAAGTGCACGCTTTCGCCGTGGATTACCTGCAGTATTCGATGCCGGGCCTGACAGCAATGCTCGTCGTCCTGGCCGCCACCGGAGTGCTCCGCGGCCTGCAGGACACCCGCACTCCGCTGGCGGTCGCCGCCGTGGGCTTCGGCGTCAACATCGGGCTGAACTATCTGCTGGTGTACGGCTTCAACCTTTCAGTGGCCGGGTCCGCGCTGGGCACCAGCATCACCCAGTGGGGAATGGCCGGCGTCTATCTGCTTCTGGTGGGACGGATGGTGCGCCGGGCCGGGGTGCCGCTGCGTCCCTCGGCCGCCGGCATCCGGGCTACCGCCCACGTTGGCTCCTGGCTGATGCTGCGCACGCTTAGCCTGCGCCTGGCCGTGCTGGCCGCTGTGCTCGTCGCCACCGCCCAGGGGCCACAGTCCCTCGCCGCCCACCAGCTGGTCATGACCATGTTCACGTTCCTGGCCTTTGCCCTGGATGCCCTGGCGATAGCCGCGCAGGCGCTCATCGGCAAGGAACTTGGCGCCGGCAACCGGGCACTGGCACGGGAGATGACCCGCCGGATGATCCGCTGGGGTGTGGGCTTCGGCATCATCACCGGAGCGCTGCTGGCGGCCGCCGCTCCCTTTGCCGGATGGATTTTCACGCCCGACGCCGGGGTGCAGTCCGCGCTCACCGCGGGATTGTGGGTGCTGGCCATGTCCCAACCAATCTGCGGGCTGGTTTTTGTGCTCGACGGCGTACTCATCGGTGCCGGTGACGCACGGTACCTGGCGGTCACGGGTGTGCTGAATCTTGTGGCCTACCTCCCGCTGCTGTGGTGGGTCCACGCGTCGGGGCTGGAGGGCCCGGGCGGGATTGCCTGGCTGTGGGCGGCCTTTGCCCTCGGCTACATGAGTGCACGTGCCGTGACCCTGACCTGGCGGGTGCGCCAGGATGCGTGGATGGTCACCGGGGCGGCACCGGGCGCCGTAAGCGACTAAGCTTGTGGATGGCCAACCGGCCATACGATGCGCAGACATGAAAGCGGAGGCTCGGCAGTGGGCGATTCCAACCACGGCACCCCGTGGGTACCAATCCTCCTACGGTCCGCAACGGCGGCTGCCTTTGCCATCCTTACGGTTTTTTGGCAGTCACCCGGCGTGGGCGTACTCTCCGTTGCCGGCGGCCTGTACCTGCTGTTGACGGGGGTGTCCGTCTGGCGGATGGCCGTCCTCGCGGGCACCAGCGGTGAACCGCGGATCCGCAGCCTGCAGCTGCTGGAAGCCGCCGGCTACGCACTGGCAGGCCTGGCCGTCCTGGCACTTCGGTCCGTTGAAGCGTTCCTTGCAGCTGCCGGCCTGGCCCTGGTGGTGGGGGGCGTCGTCGAACTCTACCTCTGGGCCAAGTCCCGCAAAACGTTCCTGCCCGCACGGGACTGGCTGATCACCGGGGCAGTGAGCCTGGGAACGGCCCTGATCCTGGCTGTCGTCCAGCTGATGGGCCTCGGGGCACACGCAATGCTGGGGGTCACCGGCGGTTCGGCGATCATCATTGCCGTGATGCTGGCAACGTCGGGACTCGGTGCCAGGTGGGATGCCCGGTCACAGGGCAGCGGCCAGCCGAGCCAGTCGCCCGCCGTATGACAAAAGCCGTAAACTAGACAACTCCGGTTCTACCTACTGTAGAACTGAGAACATTCAACGCAGCAGGAGGAACAACAGTGGCGAACAGCTCATCCGGAAGGCCGCAGAAGCGGAACTCCGTGAAGGCCCCGCTCATTTTCTCTGCCGTGCTGGCTGTGATTGCGGGTGTTGCCACCATGATCTTTGCCACCGGCGGCGCCGAGAAGGAACTGCGAGTGGATCTGGGTCTCACGGCTGCCGGAATCGCGTTCATCGCCTCGCTCCTGATCTGTTCGCTGCTCCTCATGACGGAAAAGCCGAACCCGGACCACCTCAGCGAAGGATCCGGCGTACACCGCAGCTCCGCCAAGATTCCCGGTGGGGCCGGTTCCATCGGCGCCCCCGGCTCAGCCACCGGGCCAAAGGCCGGGGAGGGCACCGCCCGGGAGAGCAGCAAAAGCACGCAGCCGGAAGCCGGCGGCGAATCCCGGCCTGCTGACCCCACCGCCTAGTAAGTCGCCGCCCCTTAGCGGCGCCGCTTACGCTGCTATCCTCCGGGGTCTTTAACCGGGGGAGCGGGGCTTTCAGATGCCCGCAGGTTCTCGGGACCATCAAGCATCCGGCCGAGTCCGGCGAGCTGGTCCCGGTCCTCGCGATCCGGCACCCCTGACCCGGGCTGTGCGGCGCCGGATACAACAGTGCCGCGCCGGCCCCGTATGACAAGCAGGCCTCCAAGCGCGACGGCGGCAAGGCCGGAGGCCAGGGCCAGCATCAGCATGGCGTAAAACCAATAGAGCGCGAGGTTCGGAGGCGCCGATAGGGGAGGCGTCAAAAGGCCGGTAAGGCAGGCGAGCCAGTACGCTGCGCAGCTGCCGATGATGATCCAGGCGGTCCGGGATGGAAGGGACAAGAACAGGTTCTGCAGCTTCTGATCCATGAACAGGTCCTAGGAAGAGGCCGTGGTGCCGTCTGCTCGACGCCCTCAAGTCTAGGCAGGCCCAACCGGACCGGACCAGCCAGTTGCCCGTTTACGGTCCGTTTGTGGCGAGGGGGGTTGCGAGGCCGCTGGACTCCTCCACAATGACCTTTACCGCCCCGGTAGGCTGCTGGGTAGCTACGGCATCGGTCAGGGGCTGGACCTGGTCTGCCGGAACTCGGACCGTGATGCTGCCGGTCCGTCCGCTGGTGCCGAGCCAGTGCAGCTGGACCTTCGGAGCCGAGTCCGTGCCCAGCCAGGTCTTGAACGCATCCACAGCATCCTTGAGCTGGTCAGCCGTGAACTGGGTCAGGTAGGGAACGGCTCCGGCTTCCGTCACTGCCGCCTCGGCTTCCGGGGTGGTAACGGCCACGTGGAGTTGGTTGTCCTCGATCCAGGCATCGGAATATGCGGAACCAAGATCGGTTTTCAGCTGTGTGTGCAGCTGCAGGAGCTGGGTCATGTTTTCATCCATTGCTGTGTCGGGGCCAGAGGGAGTGGCCGGAACGGCGCCCGTCGTCCCGGCGGCGGTGCTGTCCGGTGCGGCAGCGGTTGCCGGGGTTTTGGGATTCGCTGATGAGTCTGCGCCCGCGGAAGCCGGGGATGCAGAGGGCCCCTGAGACTGTGGATCCTGCCCGCAGCCGCTGAGGAGCAACAGGACAGCGGTGGCCAGCGCCGCAACCGGTGCCGCAGCCGCGCCGCGGGTCTTTTTCGGGATGGACATCTTGCCTCCTGGGTTTCCAAGTACGAAATACCAAAGCGGGCCCCGGCACAAGGCCGGGACCCGCTTTGGTCTTTTCACGCTAGCCGCAGATTAGGCGTCCTGCATCCGGCGGCGGTTCATCAGCAGGGCGCTGATGCCACCAATGGTCAGCAGTGCGCCTGCTCCGGCAAAGAGGCCCATGCCGGCAGCGCCGGTGTCGGGCAGGCCGTCACCGTTGTTGTCCGGTGTGGGGTCGCCCGGCTGGGGAGCTACGGGCGGTGCCTGCTCTTCGACGACGACTGCAGTGACGGTGAAGACCAAATATGCGTCCTCAGAGGTTGCTCCGTTGAGGGTCTGTGACGCCCGTACCGAATAGCTTCCTGGAGAGAGGGCCGGAAGACCAACGGTCCAGCTTCCGTCCTCCGTAACCTCAGCGTTGGCCTTGAAATCACCGATCATGACTGAAAGCTCGGCGCCTGCAACGCCGGTGCCGGAGATCTTTTCGGGTGTTGAATCCTCAGCGAAGTCCTGGCCGTCATTAAGTGAGGTGATGATCGGCTTGTTCGGGATGACCGCAAACTTGGAGGTGGCCTTCGGTGACACATTCTTGCCCTCGATGCCACCCTGACGGGCGGTTACCGTGTAGTTGCCGTAGGACAGTGCGTCCTCAAGCGTGTACTCCCAGTTTCCCTTGGTATCGACGGTGGCGGTGCCAGGTTTCGCGTCCGCGGCAGCTTCCTCCGCAGCGTCTACAGTGTCAGCGGCGGACGCACCCGCGACCTCTACAGTTACCGTGGCGCCGGGGGCGCCGGTGCCCTTGATGGTCGTGAGTGAATCGATGATTCTATCGCCGGCAGCCGGGTTGGTGATGACCGGAGCAGGCAGCGGAGCTTCCTTGACCGTCAGTTCGTAAGAGACGGTCTTGGACTCGTTGAAGCCGTTCACTGCCTGAACCGTGAATTTCAGCTTTCCGCCGTCAGGAACGGTGGCCGGAGCCGGGAAGCTCCAGGTTCCGTTCACGACGTCGAGGTCCGCGGTCTCACCGTTGATGGTGAGCCGGACCTTGGTGCCGGCGGCGGTTCCGGTGATGGCCTCGTCCGTCAGAACGGTGCCCTTGTCCTCATGCGAAGTCAGAGCCGGCGCTTCAACGAACACGGCAACGGAGTAGCCGGGCAGGCGCAACATGCCGTCGGAGAGAGTGGTGGAGAAGAAGTAGTTTCCATCCTCGGGGCCGGCACTGACGAGGCCCATGGCATTGGAACCGGAAATCACGGAGCCGCCGGAGTCACCCGGGGCGGCGTTCTTCTCAAGCGTCGATTCAAAACCCCATACGCCGCGGGCTCCATCTGCGGCGCCCACGTAGAACTCGCCGATGGCGGAGACGTCACCGCAGCTCCAGCCGGTGGTGCGGCCGGACTTGCACATCGGAGCGCCGACAACGGGGTCGGTGGTTCCGGTGACCTTGACGGTGTCCGCCGTCAGGTCCTGCGGATTGGTCCACTGGGTGACCTCGGGCAGCAGGTCAAGGTCACTGTTGATGCCGTTGATGACACCGATATCGGTGCCGATGTTCTCCGTGGAGCCGATATCGGTGGGTGAATTGTTCTCGCCGCCGAACTGAGAGAATCCCCAGGTGCCCAGATCGGAACCCAGCGAAGGCTGGGTGCCGTTCCCTGCGGGGTCGTCCGCCGGAATCGTAAGAATGGTGTCCGTGGCCTGGCCGTCATCGGCGCAGTGTCCGGCGCTGATCACGGCGGGAGCACCTTCGGCATTGAAGGCGTTGAAGCCAATAGAGCACGATCCGCCGGAGTTGCCGGTGAAGGTGGCGTAGCCGTGACCGTTGACAACGTCCTCCAGGGCATTGGCCGGACCGGACGCGTCGATGACTGTAACGCTGGGATTGTTCTTGGCGAAGGCATCGGCCGGAGTGGTTCCGGCTGCTTCGGCAAGGCGCTCGGCGAGCAGCGAACCATCAACAACAGCGGGCGCAGCTTTCTTCGCCTTGATGACATAGCCCTCAGCCGTCAGCATGATGGACTGCAGGCCTTCCACACCGACGCTGGAGATGTATTCGGTGCGAAGGTTCCTAATGACTTCGCGGGGGTCGCCCGCGAGGCTTACCGGAGCAGCGATTTCTTCCTCTGCCGCCGGTTCTTCGGCAGCTTCGGTCGGCTCGGCACTGGGAGCCCCGGTGGCTGCCTCGGTGGCCTCAGCCTCCGGCTCGGCGGCCTCAACATCGCCTTCTTTGGCTGCGGGGGCCACCAGAGTGGCATCCAGCTCGAGGGCGAGGGCCTCAAGGGCCTCTCCCGAACCGGTGATGACAATCTTGCCGTCTTCGATGACAACGCTTACGAAGCCTTCGGTGGCCTGGAGCCTGGGAAGGGCATCTGCTGCCTTTTGGCCCAGCTCGCCGGCTGCCTCGAATTCCTCGACTGTCATGCCGAGGTCGCGCAGAAGGGCTTCGGCCAGGCCGGGAGCCAGGGTTCCTGCCTCTTCGGCGGGAGCTTCTTCAGCGGGAACGGCCTCTTCGACAACCGTTTCTTCAACGACGGTCTCGTCAACCGGCGCTTCGGCGGTTGCGGTGGCTGGTGTGATGTCCGGCTCTGCGGCCGGAGAGGCGATGGCCGGCGAAGCGATAAACGCTCCGCTCACCGCCAGTGCTGTTGCGGCGCCCAAGGCGCCCACGCGTTTGTAAAACGCGCTCGAGTTGTCCTGCAATTGAAACCCCCATTTTGTACTGGCACAGACCGCATCTCCGTAATTGGCACAGGGGTAACCCTGGCCGGAACATCGCGGAATCGAGACTGTGTTGAATAGCCGTTCGCCGAGACGGCGGACGAAGCTCAACGTGATCATAGCTTCAGGTGACTAAACTAACAAGACCACTTACCAGTTTTGGGGAGAGCGGAGGCAAGAAAGCTGCGGGCGTCAGCGGGCGGCCTTCTGTGTTGCCGCCCGCCGGCTGCGGTAGGAGCGAACATGCTCTCGGTTTCCACAGTTTCCCGTGTCGCAGTAACGCTTGGACCGGTTGCGGGTCAGGTCGAGGATGACCGCCGCGCAGTCCGGAGCGGCACAGGTTCCCAACCGGTCCAGCTCGCCGCCGCGCAGGACGTCGGCCAGCGCCATGGCAGCCTCTGTGGCCAGCCGTTCCTCCAGAGGCGCCGCGGGCGAGGTGCAGTGCAGATGCCATCCCCACTCGTCGTGGCGGACCACCTGCGGCAAAGCGCGGGCGTTGCGCAGCAATTGGTTCACGCCGACTGCCAGGCGCTCTTCGTCCGCGGTCCACAGCTGACGCAGTCCGGTCCGGAGATGCCGGACCGCTCGCAGTTCCGCAGCGGTGTGCGTGCGGGAGCCGCTGAAACGCTCCCGGGCCAGGAACACGTCCAAATCGGCAGGCGTGAGCAGGGCATCGGGACCGGTTGCCGCGGTGTTGATAAGCGCTGCCACCGTGCCGAGCGAGTCCACAGTGTCATGTCCTAAAGCCATGATGATTCCTGACATGTTGGTAACAGGTCTTTCCAGTGTAATGGTCTAGGGGTCAGAATGAACCTGACAGGTCCCGAGGGACTCTTTTCTGCTCTCTTGGAGGCATCGTGAAACGTTACGCGGGCAAGGGGCCCACGATGGCTGACAGTTCCGGGAGCATCGGAGGGAAGCCGGGCAGCACGGGCATTGCGGTTGCCCTCTTGTCCTCTGCCGTCTTTGGCCTCTCGGGGTCGTTTGCCAAATCGCTGCTGGAAACGGGGTGGACGTCCACTTCGGCCGTTGCCGTCCGCATGGGCGGTGCCGCCCTGGTGCTGTTCATCCCGGCACTGCTGGTGCTGCACGGCCGCTGGCACCAGGTCCATGAGAACTGGAAAACCATCCTTGCGTTCGGATTCATTGGCGTCGCGGGCTGTCAATTCTTCTACTTCAATGCAGTGGAAAGGTTGTCAGTAGGTGTGGCGCTGCTCCTGGAGTTCCTGGCACCCGTGCTCATGGTGTTGTGGATCTGGGCCGCCACGCGGCGGCGGCCCGGGCTGAAGACCATCGGCGGAGCCCTGGCGGCAATCGCCGGACTTGTGCTCGTACTGGACATCGGCGGGGAGGTGCAATTGGATCCGGTGGGTGTCCTCTGGGGCCTGGCGGCGGCAGTGTGCCTTGCCATCTACTTCTTCCTTACCGCCAGGCAGAACGACTCCCTGCCGCCGCTCGTGCTGGCCACCGGAGGGATGATCGTGGGGGCGGCCACCATGGTGGTGCTGGGCGCCGTGGGCATTCTTCCCACCGGTTTCAGCACCGGCGACGTGGTGCTGGCCGGCCGGGTGGCCCCGTGGTGGGTTCCACTGGCGGGTCTGGTGTTGTTCTCGACGGTGCTGGCCTATGTCACCGGGATTGTGGCAGCACGGACCCTCGGATCCCGCGTGGCCTCCTTTGTGTCGCTGACCGAAGTGCTTTTTGCGGTGCTCTGGGCCTGGCTGTTCCTGTCCGAACTGCCCGGCACCGTGCAGCTGATCGGCGGTGCCCTGATTGTGCTGGGTGTGGTGCTGGTTCGCTCCGACAAAACCGCCGGTATGCCCGGGGAGGCTTTGCCGGAGCCGGACCCGTCGGCCTGAGGCCCGCCGCCCGGTTGCACGCTGCGGCGGGCCCGTCAACTAAACCTGCGGTTCGACCTGCGCCTCGTTCGCACCCGCTGCCGCATCCACCCGGATCTCGCGCTTAAGGATCTTGCCCGTGGGCCCCTTGGGCAGGGCGTCGGTCAGCAGGACCCGCCGGGGATACTTGTAGGCAGCCAGCCGGTCCTTGGCGAAGTCACGGATCTCAGCGAGCAACGCTGCCCGGGCACCGTCGTCGGCAGGCAGGACGTCCTCCTTCAGGCCCACCACTGCCACAATTTCCTCACCGTGCAGTTCATCGGGGACACCAATGACGGCAGCTTCCGCGACGGCGGGATGCTCGTACAGCACCTCCTCAACCTCGCGGGGATAGACGTTGTAACCTCCGCGCAGAATGACGTCCTTCTTGCGGTCCACAATGTAGATGTTTCCGGCCTCGTCGACCCGGCCCAGGTCTCCGGTGCGGAACCAGCCGTCCGGAATGGCCGCCTGCGTTGCCTCGGGGTTGTTCCAGTACCCCTTCATCACGCCGGTGCCCTGAACGGCAAGCTCGCCCACTTCCCCCACCGGCACATCAGCGCCGTCCTGGTCCACCACGCGCACCAGCATGCCGTCCACCGCCTTGCCGATGGAGCCGGCCATGCGGTCCGGGCCCGGCAGATTGAAGGAGACCACGGGTGAGGTTTCGGAGAGGCCGTAGCCTTCCAGCAGCTGAGTGCCGAAAACCCGTTCGAACTCATGCAGCACCTCCAGCGGCATGGCCGAGCCGCCCGTTATTGCTCCGCGGAGAGTGGAAACATCAGTCGCAGCCAGGTTCGGGTGACGCAGCATGCCCACGTACATGGTGGGGACGCCCTCAAAGATGGTGACGCCGTCGCGCTCAATGATCTCCAGTGCCTTTCCGGCATCGAACCGCGGGAGCAGGCTGATCGAGGCTCCGGCCATGACCGCGGAGTTCAGCGCTGACGTCTGACCGAACACATGGAAGAACGGCAGTCCGCCGAAGATGACGTCCGATTCCAGGGTGTGCAGCAGGTTCCGTGAGATCTCGGCGTTGCTGACCAGATTGTTGTGTGTCAGAGCGGCGCCCTTCGGCCGTCCCGTAGTGCCCGAGGTGTAGAGAATGACGGCGATGTCCTCCCCGTCCACGTCCTGCACCTCAATCACCGGGTCAGCCTCAGCCAGCAGCTGCAGAAAGCCGCCGGCGTCCACGGGGATAACCTCGATGCCGCCGGCTTCCTCGGCGCCGCCCAGTGCTTCGGCGGCAATACCCTCCCAGGCAAAAACCAGCTTCGCGCCGGAATCCTGCAGGTGATAAGCCACTTCGCGTGCTTTGAGAAGCGGATTCATGGGCACCACCACGGCGCCGTAGCGAAGCACCCCGTAGTATGCGAAAGCCATTTGGGGAATGTTGGGCATGATCAGGGCAACCCGGTCTCCCGGTTCAATCCCGCGGTCCGCGAGGACGCCGGCGACTTTTGCGCTCATGGCATCGAGCAGCGAATACGTGACCGTGGTGTCATCGAGTTTCAGGACCGGGCGGTCCGGAATCCGGGCTGCCGTATCGGTGAGAATTCCGGCGAGGTTTTGCATGAAGATCTCCTTTGATCAGACATGGAACGCAGGTCAGCATCCAGCTGGCCAAATGGGTGACCAGCATCACATACTGAGCGGTATGTACGCAGTGTAACCTGCCCGGACATCTTCCGACGGGGTGGTGCGGTGAAATTTTCCGCCGCCGGAACACGCTCCGTTCAGGCTGGTTGTCCCATCTGATCGGTGAGGGTGCAGGGCGTTGTCCCGTGCCCGCCCTTGATGAGTCCCAGTTCACGGAATCCCTGCAGCCAGCCGCCCATCGGCCAGGTGCCCCAGCGGGCATGGAACAGGTTGGCGTTCCGCACAATGTCCGCCAGATGCTGGACGGGTGGATCCTGAGTGGGATGGAACTGGTGGTAGGCCCGTGCCGCTCCGACCCAGGCCAGGCCGGCCCCGGCCTGCCCGGCCAGGCGTGCATAATCGGTGTCCTCGCCGCCGTAGCCGGTGTAGTCCTCGCAGAACCCGCCGATCCGGTCCCAGGTTGCCGCCGTGACGGCAAAGGACAGGGACCAAAACAGATCCGGGTTGTCCTCAGGGATGATCTCGTCCGGTTGCGGGGCAGGCCGGGCGGGGTGCGGCGAGTCCAAATCCTGGAGCCGGTCCAGGCAGTAGCCCCCAGGTCCGGGCGGCTCCAGATAAGTGACCGGGCCGCAGAGCAGCCGCGCTGCGACGGCGTCATCCTTGGCTGCCGCTGCGTAGCCGGCCACCAGGTCCGTTCCCGGGAGACAGTCGACGTCCAGGAAGAGCAGCAGGTCAGCGCCGCGCTGCAGTGCTGCACGCGCCCCGGCGTTCCGGGCCTTGGCCAGCGGCAGCGCCGTGCCCGTCCGGGGGAGTTCGACGACGGTTCCGGGCAGGCGCGGGTCCGGGAAGGAAGCGGCAATTTCGGGGTCATCCATGGCGACGAGCACGTAGTCATCGGGCAGCTGCGAGGAGCGAAGCAGTGCCTGCTGCTGGGCCGCCAGATGGGCGTGCCGGCCGTGCACCAGGGTGATGACAGTGACCTTCACGGCGCCGCTCCCGCCGGGACGGGTCTTGGTGCGGCCACGTCCGCGATGACCTGCGCGGCGCGGGCCGCTCCCTGACCGTCGTTCCAGACAGCCCAGCCGCGGCCGTCCAGTTTTTCGGCAGCCGCCAGTACCTGGGCCCAGTCACTTCGGGCGAAACTACGCGAGACGATGACGGGGAGTCCGGGCATCCGGGACAGTGCCCGGCCGGTGGTGAACTGTTCCTGGTGGGGCCGTTCCAGGGGGACGACCACTGCGGGTACACCGGCAGCGGCGGCATCCGCAACGGCGCCCTGCCCCGCGTGGGTAACCACCAGGGAAGCATCCCTGAGATGCGGGAGAGGATCCGCGGTCCGGTTTCCGGGGTTTGTCCCCAGCGCAACCCACTCCACACCGGGTGTCTGGCGCCGGGCGTCCTCGATGTCGGCGTCATTCATCCCGCCGCCGCCGGCGCCGCCCAGAACCAGGACCCGGGTGACAGGCCCGGGCGGGCGTCCGGGCCGGACCGGGATGCCGGAGATCGCGCCGACAGGGACCAGTTTTCCGCTGAGGCAGTCATCTGAGACGGCGAGCATGTCCGGTGCTTCAGGTGGCCAGGCTGAAATCACGGCGTCCGAAATTCCAAAACCAAGCGTGTGGGCAGGGTCCCTGCGCAGCCCGGGCAGCGCCACGGAGACCACGGGAACGCCGTGCAGCCGTGCCAGCAGGGCGGCTTCAACCGAGACGTCGGCAACCAGAACAGCCGGAGCAGCCTCCCGCAGCCAGGCCGAAAGCTGTCCCATGCGTTCGCGCAGCCCGGCGTCGTGCAGCGGCACCCAGTGCAGGCGGCCGTTGGCATCCACGGATGCCGGTTCCGAACCGGTGTCATCCCGGTCCAGCTGGATCCACGGGTTGTCCCAGCCGCCGGGCCGGGGGAGGGAGGACAGGGCCGTCACGCTTCCGGCCGGCAGATGCGCTGCGATTGCCTGGGCTCGGCGCAGGTGCCCCATGCCCTGATGATGGATGTAGTAGCCGATCATGCTGTGACCATCTGCCGGCTGGCTTCGATAAGCAGTGCTTCGTACTCGTCCACCATCCGCTCATGGGAGCAGAACGTCTCAGCCCGGCGCCGCGCGGCGTTCCGGTCCAGAGCGGACGCCTCGCGCAGGGCCACGGCGAGGGCGCTGACGTCGTCCGCCGGTGCAAGGCGACCGCAGTCCGGAGTGAGGATTTCGGGCAGGGCGCCCCGCTCGAAGGCGGCAACCGGGGTGCCTGCCGCAAGGGCTTCGGCCGCCACCAGGCCGTACGGCTCATCCCAGCGCGGGGTTACGAGCGCTGCGCAGGCGCCCTGGACGGCCCGTCGCAGATGGGAATGGTCCAGATGCCCCAAGTAGCGGATGTCCGTGCCAAGATGCGGGCGGACCTCGGATTCGAAGTAGCTGCTGTCGAAGACCGGGCCGGCCAGGTCCAGGGGGATTCCCGCCGCTTTGGCCGCTTGGATGGCAAGGGCCGTTCCCTTCTCCGGCACAATCCGGCCAAACCAGATGGCGGAGCCTCCGCCGGGGCCCTGCTGCCAGCGCCCGGTGTCGATACCGTTCAGGATGGCCGTGCTGTCCACCAGGTCCGCCCAGGCATTTCGGGTGTGGGAACTAACGGCAATAAACCGTGTGGCGTCGCCGCGCACACGGATTGCCGACTCGATCCATCCCACCGGAGGCGTATGCAGGGTGGTGATCAGCGGAACGCGGAGCATTCGGGACATGGCAATGGGCAGGTGGTGGATGCTGGTATTCAGGACGGCGTCGTACTTTTCATGCCCGTGTTCGGCCAGGTCGAGCATGAGCGAGAGATACGCATGATGTTCTGCCATCCACTGCTCGGGGAGGGCTCCGACGTCGTTCCGCGCCGTCTGGCTCATTTCGAAGACCGGGATGTCGAGGAAGTTTACCCGGAGCTCCGGGTCGGAACCGGCCGCTGCGAAGAGGGTGATTTCATGCCCGCGGGCCGTCAGGGCGGAGACCAGGGCGTGGGTGTGCGCCTCCAGGCCGCCGGCGAACGGTTCGCTGATGGGGAAGCGGGAGGGGCCGATGATGCAGAGCCTCATTGCAGCACACCGCTGCGCTCGAGGAGCTCCGCGTAGAGTTCCGCGTGACGGGCGGCAATGGCATTCCGCTGCTCGGCCCGGGCGCGGGGCTCAAGCGGCGCGGGCGGGCCGGCGTGCCGTGCGGCCCGGACGGCTGCTTTCAGGGAGGCGGCGTCCAGTCCGTCCTCATTGTGGGAGTAACCGAACACCGGACCTTGATCTGCATAGAAACCGCAGTCGGGTGCGGCCACCGCGGTGCCGAGGTCCCGGCAGGCTTCCAGCCAGCCCGAATGGGTGCCGAAGCGGTAGGGGAGCACTGACAGATCCAGTCCGGCGAGATAGTCCCAGAGCTGATCATCCGGCAGGAAGTCGTGGATGTGCAGTTCGAGTTCGCCGGAACGGGACTTTCGTTCCAGGAACTGCGCCAGCTCGGCGTCGTACCGTGCGCCGCCGGGCTCCAGGACATCGCAGTGCCCGTTCACCTGAACCACCATGCCGCCGTCTTCCCGGGCGAGTTCCAGCAGCACCCGGATCACTGGCAGGGGGTCCATGCTGGCCCTGAGGCTCTTGACGTGCACGCCCACACGGTAGGGGCCGCCGGTCCCGGCCTCCTCGGCGCGCCGGGCATACTTCGCCATGGTTTGGGGTTCGACGACGTGCGGGTGGGCAATGACGTCCGGGCGGCGGCCCCAGCGGTGTTCAATTTCCGCTGCGGCACCCTCGGTCAGGGTAATCAGCGCGTCAGCGCCGGGAATCAGGACATCCAGGTGGGCGTCGTGGGCGGCGGGGGACTCGTGGTGCGGGTTGCGCAGATCATGCACGGTGTAGACCAGCGGCTTGCCGTTCCGCCGGAGCGCCGCCACCACCTCCTGCAGGTCCCGGGGGTCCAGGGCGTCGAAGCCGAAGTGGATGTGGAACACATCGAAGAGATCCGCGTTGGCGTCAATCCACTGGGCGGAGAGCATCACCGGGGGCCACCATTTGCCCGTGGCCGGGTTGTCCGGTGAGTCCGGGTCCGGATCCGGGAGGCGGACAATCTCGGGGGTTTCCGGCGCAGTTCCCGGCAGGGGGTCCAGATGGCGGACGTAGACGTGTCCGGAAGGAATACTCGCCACCCGTATGGAGTTCCGCGGCTGCAATCTGTGACCCCGCTTCTTCAAGGCGCCGTGCCCGGTAAGAACCGGGAGCGGCGCGGGAGATGAAATAGTAAGTACCGTTAGTAATCAATAGCATACGGACGCTGGAAGGTGGCAAAGCTGTATATGGACGCGGTGACAAACCCCCTGGAGGAACTCCCGCAGCTGATCGCTGATGAAGTGGAGCGGGCCGGCCTGACGGTGGCAACCGCCGAGTCGCTGACCTGCGGCAACCTTACCGGCGCCCTGGGCCGCGGAGGGGGCACCGGCGAGTGGCTGAGCGGCGGGATCGTTGCCTACCTGACGGAAATCAAGCAAACCGTGCTGGGTGTCAGTGAATGCCCCGTTGTGACTGCGCGGTGTGCTGAAGAAATGGCCGCGGGAGCTGCCCGGTTGTTCAACGCCGATTTGACCGTCTCCACCACGGGGGCGGGCGGCCCGGGACCGTTGGAAGGGAAACCGGCCGGAACCGTTTTCATCGGCTGGAGCCTGCACGGGAAAACAGGCCACGCCGAGCACTTGTTTGACGGAGACCCGACGGAGGTGCTGGAAAAGACCGAAGCCGCGGCGCTGCAGCAGCTGTACGACCTGGCCCGGAAGGTTTGAGACTGCGGGGCGGTTACGCGAGTTCCAGCTTCTCGACGACGCCGGCAAGGTGCCTGCGTTCCCGTACCCCCAGCCCGTGCACCGGCAGGGGGAGGCAGTTTCGGTGAGCCAGGCCCAGCTGCTCGGCGACGGCCGCAATGACGCGCAGGCTCCCGTGTTCGGCAAAGAGCTCCCACAGCGGAGCCATCCGTGCAGACTCGGCTGCCGCGTCTTCGTACCGGCCTTCCTGTGCGGCACGCATGATCCGCACCATCTCGCCGGGCAGGGTGCCCGCCGCGGCTGAGTACCACGCGTCGCACCCGGCGGTGAGTCCGCCGGCGGCAGCAGCATCCCCGGAGATACCGACGGTTACATGGTCCGGAATCACGGCACGGACGGCTCTGACCCTTTCCGGTGCGGCTGCGGCGGATACCGGAGGGATTTTGATCGACGCTATTCCGGGCAGCTCCGCAATTCTGCCGTAGAGTGCGGTGCTGAAAGTGAAATGGGTCGTGCCGGGATTGTCATAAACAATGACCGGCACATTGGAGGAGTCCGTGACTTCCCGGAAAAGGCCGTAAACGTCGTCGTCCGTCAGGGCCTGGTAACTCACCGGAGCCAGCAGGATCCCTGCGGCGCCTGCTTCTTCCGCAGCCCGGACATGGGCCAGGACCTCGGAAGTGCGCAGCGCCCCGACCCCGACGATCAGCGGCTTCGATCCAGCACTTGCCGCGGCCAGCTGCACCACGCGCCGGCGCTCCCCGGCGCTCAGATAGGGGTAGGAGCCGGTGGAGCCCAGCACTGCGATCGAATCGACGTCGGACTCGGCCAGCCGCACCATCAGGCGGACAAAAGCACTTTCATCCACGGCGTCATTGTGCAGCGGTGTCAGGGGAAAAGCGCTCAGGCCGGTAAACAATGCACGCTCCCTCCGATTATGTGCAGCGAACACACTTTCCGCTGCGCATTAGTATGCATTATGTTCCCAGACAAAGACGTTCCGGAGAGGTCAGGTCCTGTCAGTAGAACATCACCGCCCTCCTCACAGAGTCCGGGCCAGTGTGACATCGGCCGCCCGTGCCGCGGAGCCGGATCGGAGGGTGCCTGCGCGGCGGTAATCTGGAAGCGGATTCGACGCACGGCCCCGCACACCCCGTCCCGGCCACCGGATCCTCCCAGCACATTCGAACGGAACAGCCTTGCCCGCTATGACACCAAGTGCACCTGCCCCGGCCGCCCGGCAGTCTGTCCTGTCCACGCTGCGCTCGCCGCGGCTGCTGAAAACCGAGGTCCTGGCCGGACTCGTGGTGGCCCTGGCGTTGATCCCCGAAGCAATCGCGTTCTCCGTGATCGCCGGTGTGGATCCGCGGATGGGTCTTTTCGCGTCCTTCACCATGGCAGTCACCATCGCTTTCGTGGGCGGCCGCCCGGCCATGATCTCCGCTGCCACCGGCGCCGTCGCCCTGGTCATCGCCCCGGTGGTGGCCAGCCACGGCGTGCAGTATCTGGTGCCAACGGTCATCCTGGCCGGCATCCTGCAGATCCTGCTGGCGCTTGCCGGCGTCGCCAAGCTCATGCGCTTCATCCCGCGCTCCGTGATGGTGGGCTTCGTCAACGCCCTGGCCATCCTGGTCTTCTCCTCCCAGCTGCCCGAGCTGATCGGCGTGCCCTGGCTGGTTTACCCGGTGATCGCCGTCGGGCTGGTGATTGTTTTCGGCCTGCCCCGGCTGACGACGGCGGTGCCCGCACCGCTGGTGGCGATTGTGGTGCTGACCGTTGCCGCCGTTGCCGCGGGCTGGGAGATCCCCACGGTCGGGGACAAGGGTGCGCTGCCCGACAGTCTCCCCGCCCTGCTGTTTCCCGACGTGCCGCTGACCCTCGAGACGCTGCAGATCATCGCTCCGTACGCCCTCGCCATGGCCTTTGTGGGCCTGCTGGAATCCCTCCTGACCGCCAAACTGGTCGATGACATCACCGACACCCGGTCCTCCAAGCCGCGTGAGGCGGCCGGTCAGGGCATCGCCAACATCGTCACCGGCTTCTTCGGCGGCATGGGCGGCTGCGCCGTCGTCGGGCAGACCATGATGAACGTCAAGGCCTCGGGTGCCCGCACCCGGATTTCCACTTTCCTGGCCGGAGTGTTCCTGCTCATCCTGGTGGTGGCACTCGGGGACATCGTGGCGCTGATCCCCATGGCGGCACTCGTGGCCGTGATGATCTTCGTCGCCTGGGCGGCCTTTGACTGGCACAGCATCCGGCCCTCCACCCTGCGCCGCATGCCCAAGTCCGAAACAGCCGTCATGGTCATCACCGTCGTGGCCACGGTGTTCACCCACAATCTGGCCATCGGCGTCGGAGCGGGAACCCTCGCCGCCATGGTGCTGTTCGCGCGCCGGGTGGCGCACTTCGTCACCGTGCAGCGCGCTGCGGCGGACGACGGCGGCACGGTCACCTACACGGTGCGCGGCGAGTTGTTCTTTGCCTCCTCCAATGACCTCTACACCCAGTTTGAATACGCCCTGGATCCGGATGACGTGCTGATTGACCTCAGCGCCTCGCATGTTTGGGATGCCTCGACCGTGGCCGCGCTGGACGCCATCACGGAAAAGTACCGGAGCCGGGGCAAGACCGTCCGCATTACCGGTTTGAATGACTCCTCCGATGCCATCCGTTCCCGGCTCAGCGGCCAGCTGGGCGGCTAAGGCGCTACGCTCGGCTCATGAGTGCCGTGCATGCCGTCATCCCTTCGCCCATCGGGTTACTGACCCTGGTGGCCGACGGCGGTGCCCTTACGGCGGTGTACATGGAGAACCACCGGCGCGGACCTGCGCCGGACACGCTGGGCGCGCAGGTACCCCTGGACGCTGCCGCTGTCCTGGCGCGGACGCGGGACCAGCTGGGCGAGTACTTCGCCGGTGACCGGCGGGAGTTCGATCTGCCGCTCGCCCCGGCGGGAAATCCGTTCCGGCAGCGGGTCTGGGCCCTCCTGCAGGAGATTCCTTTTGGTGCAACGCGGTCCTACGGCGACCTGGCCCGCGAGCTGGGCGATAAAAACCTGGCCCAGGCCGTCGGTTCAGCCAATGCGCGCAATCCGGTTTCCGTCATCATTCCCTGCCACCGGGTCGTCGGCGCGGCCGGTGCGCTGACCGGCTATGCCGGCGGGCTGCAGCGCAAGCACTTTCTGCTGGGGCTGGAGGATCCCCGGCGGGTCCAGGACATGCTGTTCTGAAACCCGCGGGCGCAGGCCGGGGAGCCCGTGCGGTGAGACCATGGGAGCTGAAACCGGAGCCGGCTCACAAAAGCTGTTTCGGAAACGTCTACCGGGTGTGGAAGTGAAACCGTTCGAAGCCATTGTCAGGGAGCACGGCCCGGCCGTGCTGCGGGTCTGCCGTGCCGTGCTGGGCCCGCAGGACGCCGAGGACGCCTGGTCGGAAACGTTCCTGGCCGCTCTGCGCGCTTATCCCGGGCTGCCGCCGGGGGCCAACATCCAGGCCTGGCTGGTGACGATCGCCAAGCACAAGGCCATAGACGTCCACCGTGCCGCCGGCCGGCGGCCGGTGCCCGTCGGTGAACTGCCCGAGACCGCGTTCCGCCCGGGGCCCGTTGCCCGTGCCCCTGGAAACGGCAGTGCACCGGAGGGCTCCGAGTGCTTTGACCCGTTGTGGGAGGCACTCAAAACTCTGCCGCAGCGCCAGCGTGAAGCCCTTGCCTACCACCACCTGGCGGGCCTGCCCTATGCCGAGGTGGCAGTGCTGCTGGGTGGAACCGAGGCAGCGTGCCGCCGGTCGGCAGCGGACGGCATGAAGAAACTGCGCAGCCTGAACCTGGAGGAGTCCCGATGATCCCGCTGCAGGACAACCCAATGCAGGAAAGCCCGCTGGAACGCCTGATTCAGGAGCCGGGACCCGGACGGGAGATGGCCGACCGCGACACCCTGGACCGGCTGCAGAAACGTCTGGGGGCTGCCGCCGAGCAAGCCCGGCTGCTGGATGTGGGGTACACAGTTGTTGAGACCCCGGTGGGGAAGCTGCTGCTGGCCGCCACGCATGCAGGCCTGGTACGGGTGGCCTTTGACTGTGAAGACCATGACGCCGTGCTGGCCCTGCTGGCCGAACGCATCAGCCCCCGGATCCTGGCTGCACCGGACCGGCTCCAAGCCGCCGCCGCTCAGATCACCGAGTACTTTGACGGAACCCGCCGCACTTTCGACCTGCCGCTGGACCTGCGGCTAACGGCAGGGTTCCGCCGCTCCGTCGTGGAGCATCTGCGGGACATTGGCTACGGATCCACTGCAACATATTCGGCCGTTGCCGCGCTGGCAGGAAGCCCCGGCGCGGTCCGAGCCGTCGGGACCGCCTGCGCCCTGAACCCGCTGCCCGTGGTGGTGCCCTGCCACCGGGTGGTGCGCTCGGACGGCAGCACGGGCGGCTACCGCGGCGGCCCTGCTGCCAAACGGCTTCTGCTGAACTTGGAGGCAGCCGCATGAACAATGCACTCTTTCCGCCCGAACGTACTGAACCGGGGCCGGGCGCCGTCCACGTACCCGGGTGGCTGGACCTGGCGGCCCAGCGGGAGATTGTCCGGGCCTGCCGGCAGTGGGCGGTGGGACCGGTGCCCATGCGCGCCGCCGTCATGCCGGGCGGGCATCCGATGTCGGTGCAGACGGTATGCCTGGGCTGGCACTGGCAGCCGTACAAGTACACCCGCACTGCGGACGACGCCGGCGGCGGACGGGTGGCCGACGTGCCCGACTGGCTGATCACCCTGGGCCGGCGGGCGTTGGCCGAAGCGTACGCCACCCCCGGCCGGCCCGGATACGCCCCGGAGCTGTGGAAACCCGAGGATTACACCCCGGACACGGCGCTGATCAATTACTACGCGCACGGCGCCCACATGGGCATGCACCAGGACAAGGATGAGAAGTCCAGCGCCCCTGTGGTTTCCCTGAGCATCGGCGACACCTGTATATTCCGTTTTGGGAATACATTGACCAGGACCCGGCCGTTCACCGATATTGAGCTGAATTCCGGTGATCTTTTCGTGTTTGGCGGCCCCTCCCGGTTTGCATACCACGGTGTGCCGAAGACCTTTCCGGACACAGCCGACCCCGCTTCCGGACTTCCCCGGGGCCGGATCAACATCACCCTGCGCATGACCGGTTTGTCCTGATGCCGGCGCTGACCCGGAGTGTCCGACACGTTCTGCCCTGCGCCGAACCGTTCGCCTGGCAGCCGCTGTTCCGCGCGCTTGCGGCCCACGCAGTGCCCGGGGTGGAGCGGGCGGAATACGACGACGGCGGGGCCTGGGTGGAGCGCCTGGTGCCCGCGCCGTCCGGGCCGGCTCTGGTCCGCGTCCGGTTCGGCCATCCGGGCGCCGTGGAGGCAGAGCTTTCCCTGGATGGGGCGACTCCGGCGAAGGCCCGGGGGCAGGAAGAAGCCGCGGTGCTCGCATTGGTTCGGCGCTGGCTGGATCTGGAGGCGGATCCCGCCGTCATCGATCCGTTTCTCTCCGGTTTTGACCTTCTGGCTCCGCTGGTGGCGGTGTCCCGGGGTTTGCGGGTGCCGGGATCGGTGGACGGCTTCGAGACCGCAGTCCAGACGGTGCTGGGCCAGCAGGTCTCGCTGGCGGCTGCCCGTACTTTCGGCGCCCGGCTCGCGGCATCCTACGGCGGTGCCGAACGGGACGGGCTGCGTGCCTTCCCCTCGCCTGAAGAGCTGGCTGCCGTGCCGCCGTCGGAACTGCAGCTGGCCGTGGGGCTGACACACGCCCGGGCACGCACCGTCACCGCGCTGGCCGGAGCAGTGGCTTCCGGTCTGGAGGTCAGCCCGGAAGCTGACGCCGGATCAACCCGGAGCGCGCTGCTGGCGCTGCCGGGAGTTGGGCCCTGGACCGCCGATTATCTTGCGGTGCGTGTCTTCGGTGACCGGGACGCGTATCCGGCCGACGACCTGGTGCTTAAGCGGGCGCTGGGAGTTGCGACGGCGCGTGCGGCGGCGGCGCTCTCCGAACCTTGGCGGCCGTGGCGTGCCTATGCCCTGTTCCACCTGTGGACTGCAGCTGCCTACGGGGCTGCCCGAACGGAATAGCCAAGCGATAAGAGCACCGTCAGGCACCGAGCAGGGTGAACGCGAGGCAGACAAGGGCCGGCCCGCCCTGAATAAGGGCCGGACGGATCATCCGGCGGTTGCTGAACACCAGGACCAAAGCGGCCAGCACCATTGACGCAGCGGCAAAACTCATCAGGGTCAGCCCGGCCACTCGGCTGCCGGCCCCGAGCAGAACTACACCCAGCATCGCTCCCACGGCCAGGAAGAGGTTGTAGAAGCCCTGGTTATAGGCCAGGCCCTGGGTATAGGCAGCTTCCTGCGGAGTGGAGATTCTAAACACCGCCATGGTTGCCGGCGCAGTCCAGCGCAGGGACTCCAGCACAAAGATGTACAGATGAATAGCCGCGGCAATCACGGCAAAGACGGCTGCGGTAATGAGCACTTTGACTCCTCCTGGGCCGATGACAGCTGATTCCGGGTCCGGATTTCCGTCCGGGAACAAAAGAGGCAGCCGTCGCGGTCTTTCCATCGTTTCACCGGCACTGCGGGCGGCCAAGGGCCGGAAGGTCTTTCGGTTGGCGGAGGAGCGGGAATGGCCGCTAGCCTTGAAGAGGCGCCCGGTCTTTCCTCCGGGAGCTCGTGTGGGCACTTAAACCGGCCCACAGTCACAGTCCCCGGAAGGACAGCCTCCGTGCCGAAACCCCGTCCCGCCCGCACTCTTGCCGTGGTTGCCGCCGCCGCGCTGGCGTTGTCCGCCTGCGGATCGGACTATCCACTGGGCGACGCGCAGCGCGAAGCAGCGGAAAACAGCACCTCCACTCTCTCCGGCATTCTTTCCGGCTCCGGGTCCAGCGCCCAGGGACCGGCCATGGACGCCTGGATTGGAGGCTTCGGCCTCCTTCACCCGAAGGTTCAGCTGCAGTATTCCCCGGACGGCTCCGGCGCCGGCCGCAGCGCCCTCCTGGCCGGGGCCGTGGATTTTGCCGGCTCGGATGCCTATCTGCAGGAGGAGGAATTGGAGCAGGCCCGCGAAGTCTGCGGCCCGGGAGGCGCCCTGGATATTCCGGCCTACATTTCACCGATTGCCGTGGCCTTCAATTTGCCGGGCATCGATTCCCTCAACCTGGACGCCGCAACCATCGCGCGGATCTTCCGCGGCGAAATTGTCAGGTGGAATGATCCCGCCATTGCCGGGCAGAATCCCGGGGTTGATCTCCCTGACCTCCCGGTAACTCCGGTCAGCCGGGCCGATGACTCCGGCACCACCGAGAACTTCACCGAGTATTTGCATGACGCCGCTCCTGATGCCTGGCAGGACAGCCCTTCGGGGACATGGCCGGGCGGTTTGGGCGGTGAAAACGCACAGGGGAACGCCGGTGTGGTCAGCACGGTGACCCGCACCGAGGGTGCCGTGACCTACGCGGACGATTCCGTCATCGACGACTCCATGGGCACCGTCAATCTGCTGGTCGGGGAGGAGTACGTTCCGATCAGTGCAGAGGGCGCGTCAATCGCCGTCGAACAGGCCAGCCGCGTTCCGGACCGCGGCCCCCATGACATTGCCCTCCACCTGGACCGCACCACCACGGTCCCCGGCGCCTATCCGCTGGTTCTTGTTTCCTACCAGATCTACTGCAGCGGCTATGAGGATCCGAACACAGTGGAGCTGGTAAAGGCGTTTGGGCTGTACGTGGTCAGCGACGAAGGACAGGCGGCCTCGGAGGACGCTGCCAAGAGTGCTCCCATCCCGGCAACCCTGGCGGAACAGGCCCGCGAGTCCATCGAAAGCATCGGCACCCTGCCCTAGCTGGGCGCATCGGCCGCCTGTCACCTTGGGCGGCCGCCACTTAGGCAACCCCCCTTGCGCGGTCCGGACCGCGGTGGCAACGTTGTTTCACCGCGAGTTTAAGGGGGCAGCAATGCAACCGATCCAGATCGAGCGCTGGTGGCCGTATCTAGACGGTTCGGCCAAAATGTGGCTGCGGGAGAACCTTCGTGACGAAGGCCTCCCACGAAAGGTGCAGGACCGCATCGCGGAAGCGGGCGGCCCGGTGATTGAGCCGATTCTTGGGGAACGGGACTGGGTCTTCATCGAAACCCAGCCGCAGCTGACGGAATAACCTCCCCTGCCGGGTGAGGCAAGATGGAACGGTGACTACGACCGATTCTCCAGCCTCGCCGCCCCAAAAATCTTCTGTCGAAGCGTCATCTGCGGCCGGTGCGGATTCCGGCAGCGGCAGGTTGAAGCCCCGCGGCACCTTTGCCCGCGGCCTCGCCGCATCATCGGTATGGGTTGCCCGGGGGCTGATCGTGCTGGCCGGGCTGGTGGTGGTGTGGTTCGGTATCCGGTCGCTGTGGTCCATCGCCCTTCCCGGCCTGCTGGCCCTGCTGCTGTCCTCAATCCTGTGGCCGGTGAACCGGGTTCTGCGAAAGGCGCTGCCCAAGGGGTTTGCCGCACTGCTCTCCCTCGTGGGCCTGCTGGCTGCCGTCGCCGCCGTGGCCGTTCTGGTGCTTCCCTCAATCTCGTCCGGCTCGAAAGAACTGGTCCGGCGGGCAGGGGAGAATCTTCAGGATCTCAGCGACTTCGTTGCCGGGCTTCCCTTCGCCGTCCAGACGGTTGACTTCAATGAACTGCTCGACGCCGGTCTGGCACAGCTGCAGGAACACAGCAGCGACATCATTTCCGGTATTACCGCCGGGCTGGGAACCGTCACCTCTGTCACCGTGGTGTTCCTGCTGACCCTGGTGTTCACGTTCTTCTGCCTGAAGGACGGGGATAAATTCCTGCCCTGGGCCAGCCGCTGGACCAACAACCAAGCTTTTGTGCACGCGGTCCGGGTGTCCGAAGAGGCATGGAAAACCCTGTCCGCCTACATCTTTGCCCAGGCAACCGTAGCTCTGGCAGATGCCGTCTTAATTGGCCTCGGCCTGTGGTTCCTGGACGTGCCGCTGGCCCTGGCCCTGATGGTGCTGATCTTCTTTGCCAGCTTCATACCCATTGTCGGAGCCGTGGCCACCGGCGTCCTGGCCACCATGGTCACCCTGGTGGCGCACGGATGGGTGACAGCGCTGATTGTCCTTGGTCTGGTGCTGGTGGTGCAGCAGCTGGAGTCCAACATCCTGCAGCCCTTCCTCGTGGGCAAGACCCTGAAGCTGCATCCCGCCGTCGTGCTGGGAGCCGTCACCGTCGGAAGCACGCTCTTTGGTATCGTCGGCGCGTTCCTGGCGGTCCCGGCCACCGCCGTCGGCATCGTGGTGCTGCGGTATCTGCGGGACCAGTCGCTGACCCCGGCCAACGCCGCCGTGTCGGGTGAGGTGCCGGCTGCGGCCGGGGCGGACGAGGTTCACGGACCTCAGCCGCAGCCTCCTGAGCCGGTTGAGGCGCAGATGTCGCCGGCCGCTGACCGGCCCGGCAGTGTGTGAAAGGCTAACCGCGGAAGATGTAGTTGGGCTCGTATTTGGTGGAGCCGGAGACGCGGTGCACCCGCTGAGTGCAGAAGGGGTCGTAGACCTCAATCTCCAGCCGGGCAGTCACCGGATGGGGATGGTAAATGCAGGTGCAGGAGAAGTGCATGCCCGGGGCCGCCTTTCAGATTCCCGTTTACCGTGTTGCGTGCCGCTGGAGGGCACGCCGCTTCGTCCCTTCATATTTTGTCAAAGTGGACAGGCCGGGAAAAACGGGGCGGAAACCGGCGTTCACCGGTTAGTTCACCGGCTAAAGGACGGGTTAAAGAGGCGGGGCGCCTCCGGTGGTCTCACTTCCGGAAGCGCCCCTCGCGTTGCCCTATTAGTATTACCAATTGACCTGTGAAGATCCTGAAAGTGCTGCGGTAACGGCGGGCGCCGCAGGCTTTTCCCTAGGGGGCCATCCGAAGGAAGTCCGCTTCACGTTCCTTGCTCCAGGACCGTGCATATAGTCCCAGCCCGGCCTCGTCCCGGACGGATATGCCCAGCCGGTTGAGCATGAGGCGGCTTTGATACACGGTCAGCTGCTGGGCGCTTCGGCTGGCCCTGACCTTGTCCGCCCGGTACAGGTAGGTGTCGATGGCCCGTGACCAGCGCTTGCGCCAATTGTCCACGGCCGGTTCCGAAGCTGTTGCGGCCATCAGCCGGTGGGCCGGAAGGATCCGCGGCGCCAGCTGGGACGTCAGGGCGTTGCGCATATGGGCAGCCTGGGGGCCGGATCCCGCGGTGCAGCTGCGAAGATGGCTGTCCCAGTAGAAGTCCCACGAAATGGCCCGGCGGTCCGCCCAAACCGGGGACCGCGGCCCGCGCATCATGGCGTAGCCGGCATCAAAGAGAAGCAGGGCGGCCAGGGAAGACCGGCTGTTTACCTTCGGAAAGCGGGATGTTGCCCAAGCTGCCAGGTCAGAGGACAGCTCGAAGACCTCTTCCGCCAGAGCCAGTCCTTCGGCCCCGCCGTACTTTGCCAGATCGGATTCGGCTCGGGGGGAGACGGGCCCGTAGTCCCACCGGGTGGGTACGGCATCCTCCCGGTATTCGGAAGTCTGCAGCTCCCCGAGGCGGGGGGCGGCCTGGTCAACGAGTGCGCGCATCAGGGATTCCAGCCGGTCCAGGACCCGGGGAGAACCAAGGATCCGGACCTGAATGAAGGGGTGCGCCGGATCCATGCACCGCGTATGGAACCACCGCTGGGCGCCCCAGGACCTGCCCTGAGCTGCCAGCGGGATGACAACGTCAGCAAGGACGGCGTCGCACAAGTCCGTATCTGTAGGCTGGATGGTCAGTGACCACCACTCGGCTCCGTTGGTCAGCGGCTTAACCTGTTGTGCTGCTGCTAACTGGCTCATTGGAGATCCTCCCGTTTGCGTCATGCCGAAGGTGATTTCCGGCCTTTGGAGAAAAGAGATTGAAAACCGCTGCCCGTCCGGCCTGGGGCAAGTCGGGCGGCGGTGCGGACACAGTGGTGGCGCTGTCGAACCACTGTTGGGGTGGGGGTCGCCATCGGGCGGGATCCGGCGCCTGCGCCATGAATCAGAAGATTTCACTTGCCGCGCCGGCCGGAGGGTGGAAACTAGACGGGTGCTTGGATACGGATACAAAATGTCTGCCGGCTGGATGAAGATGTGATGCCGTCAGGCTCACATCCTTCCAGCAGCCACGCCGTAACCACCAGAGACTTTTTCAAATTATCTTCAAAACCGAGAAACTAGTTGCACCTGCGGAAAAAAGGGGTACAACACCCGCAGGAGACATGCGCGGAGCGCGCTGCCTGATGCCGGCTCGACACCGTCACAGCGGAAGTCGATTTCTCGTGGCACGGGGAGCGGGTGGAGAACCGGCATGTGTCCGGTCCCTCTGGTGCGGACGGTTGCCGAGCCTTACAATCCAATACGTTGCCGACGACGACATTTTCGCCGGCAAGGCTGATACAACCGCGGCCCGCAGCTGGTCAGCCAACATTCACGGATCGGCAAAGGCACATGAAAGACCACTGGTGGGCGGCGGAAGTTGCCGGCAGGCTCAGCACCTTTTTGGAGGGTGCCTTCTCCGGAGTGCAGTTCGAGGTCCTCCCTCTCGTGGCCTACGACGTTGCCACCATCGACGTGGCTTGGACCGACGGTCCCGCGCTCCACGAGGTGGATCTGATCGCTATGGAGTACGTACTGCGCCTGCATGTGGACCTCTGCGCCGCAGCCGGCGGGCTCGGCCCGAGGATTGACCGGATTTCCAAGCGGCGAACCATGAGTCCGGGGGTTGAGGGCAGGTTGTTGAAAGTGCTGGCAGCAGACCTGAACACCGACGTGGAAGACCTCGACATGCAGCGGATGTATCCGCTGCCTCCGGTTCTGGCTCCGTCCCGGTGCTGTGCCAAAGGCTTAGTGGGTGAATTCCTGGACCGGCTCTTCGAATCGACCAGTCTCAGCGGCGTGGGGCAAATGTCCGGGGGAGGCGGCGGTTCGGACTCGCTGCCGTGCCGGTGCCTCCTGTGTGCATGACCGTCGCGGCCGGCCCGGTGGCCGGTTAAACAGATTCCCTTCCGGTTGCCTTGACGGCGTCCGGAAGGGAATCAGCGAGGTGCGGACGCGGGGCGTCCGGCAGGTTAGCCCACGTGCAGGCACTAACTAGGAGGCGGACCGGAGGGCATCCTTGACTGGCAGATCGGATTCATCACCAGCGGGGGCTGTGCTGGTTTTGCGGGTCAGTGTTACATAGGAGATGGCCGCCAGCAGGGCAAAGCTGACCATGGCGATGCCCATCGGCACGGCCGTTTCCTCTCCGCCGAGACCCACCAGGGGTGCCACTGCAGCTGCCAGCACGTACTGCAGGCAGCCCAGGAAGGCTGAGCCCGTTCCGGCATGATGGCCGGCTTCTTCGAGGGCCAGGGCTGTGGCATTGCCAAAAATGAAGCCCAGGGATCCCTGGAACACAGCGAACAGGACCAGCATCGGAACCATGGGTGTCCCGGAAAGCGCGAAAATCAGCAGTCCGGCAGCCGCCAGCACAGCCACCACCAGGCCGATGGAGATCATTGTGCGGTAGGCGACCTTGCCGGCAAGCGCAGCGGCGATGACGCTGACAATCGTGATGCACAGGGCGTTCATGGCGAAGACCAGGGCGAACCGGGTTTCCGACAGGCCCATGATGTTCTGGATGATGAACGGGGAGGCGGAAATGTAGGCAAACAGCCCGGCAAAGGCGAAGCAGAAGGTCAGCAGGTAGCCGGTGTAGTTACGGTTGCTAAGGACCACGCCGGCAACGTGCAGGGTGGTCTTGATGCCGCCGCGGTTGCGGTCTTCGGCGGCCAGAGTCTCCTTGACTCCAAACAGGCCCCAGACGGAGAGCAGCAGGATCAGGGCGGCCAGGGTCCAGAACACCGCACGCCATCCCGCGGCGGCAATGATCGCACCGCCGGCCAGAGGTGCAATGACGGGGGCGATGACGCAGATGATGGTCAGTACGCCCAGCAGCTTGGCAGCGGCGGCACCGCGGGCGGTGTCGGAGACAATGGCCCTGGCGAGGACGACGCCGGCAGCACCGCCCAGCCCCTGGAGGAACCGTGCGCCGGCCAGGATTTCCGCGTTCGGAGCAACCGCACAGACAACGCTGGCCGCGGCGCAGACAAAGGTGCCCACCAGCAGCGGCTTGCGCCGTCCGATGCCGTCCGACAGCGGACCAATAAACAGCTGCCCCAGGCCAAGGCCTACCAGGAAGGTTGTCATGGTCAGCTGGACGCCGGCTGCGGTGGTGTCCAGATCAGCTGCCATGCCCGGGAATGCGGGGAGGTATAGGTCAATGGACAGCGGGCCCAGCGCGGTCAGCAGGGCCAGGAGAAGAATGAGTTGTCCGCTCGCGCGGTGCACGGCGGAGGGAGGAGTGGTGCTGGAATCAGGCATGGTTTCTTTCGAGGGGGCGGTGGGGGAGCGCTCAACTATACATATGTGCACATATGTATGTCAAGATATAAGCTAGGATTGGCGCATGGTGGACAACACGGAGGCTGCGGCGCGACGGCGCGAATTGGCCATGCTCCTGCGGGACCTTTCCTGGACCATCCATCGGCGGGTTCCCGATGTCACGGGGATCGAGCCGCTGACCTCGACGGATCTTGCCGTGCTGAAGCATGTGCTGGAGGCGCCCGGGATGACGGTGACTGAACTGTCGCGGCACATGGCACTGAAGCAGAGCAACACCAGTGCGGCTGTCCGGACACTCGCCGACCGCGGACTGGTGACCAAAGAGAGCAGTGCAAGTGACCGGCGTATCAGCCGGTTGTTTCCGACGGACAAAGCAATGGCCCAGGATGAGGCCATTGGGGATGCATGGGCAGGGCCCATCCGAAAGGCGCTGGCGGGGTTGGATGCTGCGCAGGCCGCCGCGCTGGATGATGCCGTACAGGCGCTTCAGGCGCTGAACTCCCGGCTGCGGTCAGACCAGACCTTCCCGGGTTCTAGCTAAGATCTTTGGATTTCGCCCGCTGCGGCGATCCTGTCCCGCGGAACCGGCGGTAGCTGTACGCAATCAGTGCCAGTGCAATGAGCCCTGAAAGAATCAGGCCCGTCCCTGTGCCCCAGCCGCCGGGCAGCCACAGGCTCTGGCTGTAGGGCCACCAGTGCGGCGGCCTGGCCCACACGCCCCAGACAACGCCGGTGGCCATAACCAGGAGTGCGCCGGTGATGCTGGCGCTAATCCTCAGCCAGGTCTGCACACCCTGCTCCGCCGCCTTGAATGCCTTGGCCTTAACCGGACGCAGGAGGCGGTTGGCCCACCGGTACCGCAGCGACAGGACGGCCAGGCCGCCGACCAGGCCCAGGAGTCCGGGTCCGGGCAGTACCAGGGCAACAAGCCCGAAGGCGATCAGCAGCCAGCCTGCAACTTCGATCCCTGTCCGGCGCACCCACGGCGGAAAGCTGTCTGATTTCACCGGTCCGCCGAAAATGGGCAGTGCTGTGC
The DNA here is from genome assembly GCF_018866305.1 of Arthrobacter sunyaminii. Lineage (NCBI taxonomy): Bacteria > Bacillati > Actinomycetota > Actinomycetes > Micrococcales > Micrococcaceae > Arthrobacter > Arthrobacter sunyaminii. The sequence goes on along the minus strand of NZ_CP076456.1, from coordinate 3,831,717 downwards.
TGAATGCTGTGGTGGGTGCATTGTGTTCAGTCGCCCAGCCCGGCCTTGTCGACGCGGCGGTGGAAGCGCATCCCGGCCAAGCCTCCGAGGATGGCGCCGCCCAGGGCAACAAGGGCAGCAATGACCGCGGAGATGACAGCCGCTGCCGTGTTGTCGCCGGAGAGCTGGGGGTAGGTGTTGAGCTGGGCGTTGATGTCCAGTTCGCTGCTCGCCACAGCGCCGATGAGGGCCAGCACAAGGGCGATCACGATTCCCCAAATCCACACGGCCACGCCCTGCATAACGCCGTTAAACCGGGCCATCCGCCCAGCGACGTAGCCGCCGCAGAAATAGGCCACAAACAGGATGACCATGAGGAGGATGACTCCGGCCACGCCTGCGCCCTGAGGGTTCGCTGCGGCCTCCCCGGCGGCATCAACGTTGTTGGCGAGCAGTGCCGCCCCAAAAGCGGTGGCTATCGCGCTCAGCAGCACCGTGGTTCCCGCTGCTGCTAGCCAGCCGAAGAAGGCGGAGCCGATCTTGACGCCGCCAAATTGTTCCTTCTCCCGGCCGACTACCCGTTCGCGGCTTTCGGTTCCGCCGTCACGGGCAGCCGGGTTTGCTGCCCCCTGGCCCGTGCCGGCCCGGTTTGGTTTGCGGGCAGGCTGCCCCGCCGCTCCTGCGCTGGTACTCATGGGAGGACTCCTTGCGGTTGCTGGGTATGGGCGCCTCCGAGAACCCCTCTCTCAAGAATAGAAAGAATGAGACCCAAAACACAGGGCGCTTACTAACTCATTCGAACAGCCGATCAGCAGATCCAGGCCCCGCAACCCGGAAATGCCTCATGCGCGGGGAATCAGGAGGCAGGCTTCGCCTCGGATGCGGGGCTTTCCTCATCAACTTCCAGAGCCGGCTGGTCCTCGCGTTCTTCGCGCTCTTCAGCCTCCCGGCTGGGGGACTCCTCGTTGTTGTCCTCCGCCTTTGCCTGCTTCTCCGCCTTCACTTCGTCGAGAAGCTGAGCAGTCACCTCGTCATTAAACTCGTCCCGGGTGCCGGCGAGGTTGTTCTCGGTGGCGTCGGCTCCGAAATTGATGGGCTGGTCCTGGTTGCTCATGGTGTTCTCCTGCCGATGGTTGGATCGTGAAGTCAAAGGATGAGACTTTCAGTACCCTCCACCCTTGCATATCGCGTGTCTCCGGCGCAGGTATCGGTGACGCAGCGGAAAATGTGTGCCGCCGTCTCGCCCGTCTTTACGGGCCGACGGCGGCGCTCACCGATACTCCGCCAGTTCCCGCGAGCGAATCACCGGAACAGCGGCGGCGCCGGCAAGTACGATCCACACACCCAGCAGCGGGAGGGTGCCAGCCAGCCCGGCCGCAGCTCCTCCCAGCAGGGCGGCGGCCGGCATCACCCCCAGCGTGATTGTCCGCTGCGCCGCTGCCACGGACGCCAGTTTGCCGGGCGCAACGCTCCGCGGAAGCACCTCGGCTCCTGCCACGCCTGACACTGACACGAGAAAACTCCAGCCCAGTGACTGAATCGCCAGCCAGGCCAGTTCCGGCCCGGGGAGCCAGGGGCAGAGGGCTGCTCCGGAGACGCACAGCGCCGACGCCGCCGCGGCGCCTGTCCGCAGGTTACGCAAACCCCATGCAGCCGTTAGAAACGGTGCCGCTGCGGCGCCGCCGATGGCTCCTGCGGCAGCCAATGCGCCCAACCCCGCGAATAGGGGAGGGGCTATGTCCAGGTCCCGGAGAATAAACACCGGCAACACGGTGTTGCCCAGCATCGCTCCGGCATTGGTAAGTGCCCCCGAAACTGTCAGTGCCCAAAGTGCGGGCGTGGCCCGAAGTGTGCGGAAGCCGCTGCCCAAATCCCGGCGGATTTTTGCTGTCCCTCCCTTGGCAGGAGCCGGTGCAGCGCCGAGCCTGATGCCCAGTTGCAGCATCGCAGACATGCCGTAGGAAGCTGCGGCGGCAGCCAGGGCCGCGCCCATGCCCAGGATGCCCAACAGTGCTGCGGTGCCGGCGGCGGCCGCCGTTGACGCGGTCTGGGTGGCAACAGCCAGTTGCGAGTAGGCATGTTTCAATGTGCCGGCGGGTGTCACCCGCGGAATCACGGTGCTGAGAGCGGTGGTGAAGACAACATCGGCGATCCCCACCGTGACGGCTGCCCCGAGCAGCAGCGGGCCGCTGAGCCAGCCGGTGAAAGTGGAGATGGCCAGCGTTGCCGTGACAAGGATACGCAGGCATGTGGCTGCGGTCATGACGCGCCGGCGGTCCTTCAACCGATCGATTACGGCACCCGCCGGCACGCCTAGAAGCAGAAATGCGGCCAGCCCTGCTGCGTTGAGCACACCCAGAAATTCCGAGCCCAGCCCAAGCGCGGTCACCGCGAGGATTGGCAGCAGGGTTCGGGTGAGGGCGTCCGCGAACCCCTCGACAGTGTTTGACCCGAGCAGGAACCGGAACGAAGCCTTTTGTCTGCCCGGCAGGTCGGTGCTGATTGCTTGTTGTCGTGCCATGGTTCCCCCGAAGCGTTCTGTCAGGCCACTCCTGACGTCCGATATACTGTCAGGTAATCCCTGACAGAACAAGGGGTCATTTTCAGCATCCGGCAAACGAATAGACTGACCTCTATGCCCGACACCTCCAGAGATGCATTAGTGCCGGCATCCACCGCGGCACCGTTCATGTGTTCTTTCTGTCTGCGTTCCAGAAAGGAAACGGGACTGTTGGCCGGGGCGCCTACAGCCTCCATCTGCCGTGACTGCGCCGCTCGTGCCACCGCTCTGCTCGATGCCGCCCCGGTTTCCGGGGAAACGCTTCCGGATACTCCTTGGGGCGGGCTCTCCGATGACGAACTGATGGCCCGGCTGCCGCAGGTTGCCGAGGCGCGGGAGCAGGTCGAAGCCCATCTCCGGCGCTGGGTCGAAGCCGCCCGGGTGCGCGGAATCAGCTGGGCCAGCATTGGTTCGGCCCTGGGGATGTCCCGGCAATCCGCCTGGGAGAGGTTTCGTCAGCACTAGGGGTGGGGGTTTTCTTTGTCGGTGCCCTAGGCTGAATCCACTCAGACGAGCAACGGCAAAACCGGAGTGTCCATGTCGCTTTCAATGAGGTTGGCCGGGCTGGCCCTGCGTGCGGCGCCGCGGGCCTTCCGGACACCGGAGGTGGTCCGGCGCACCGCTGCACGGCGGCGCCGGCCTTCCGTTCCGCTCACTCTTCGCCGTTTGTGCCGGGTGCGGGAGGAAGTCGTGGCCGGGTTTCCGGTGATGACGCTGACCCCCAGAAAACCGTCGGGACGGGAGCTGATTTACCTTCACGGCGGTGCTTACGTCTTCCCGCTGCGGGAGGCCCACTGGTGGATCATCACCGCCCTCATCCGCCGTACCGGAGCCACGGTTACGGTGCCGCTGTACGGGCTGGCACCGTGGCACTCGGTGGCAGAGGCCCTGCCGTTCGTCGAGGCCGTGCACCAGGCCGTTGCCCGCCGGGCAGCCGGCGCCCGCGTCTTCCTGGCGGGTGATTCAGCCGGCGGCGGACTGGCCCTGGCGCACGTGATCGACCGGCGCAACCGGAGCGAAAGCCAGCCACAGGCTGTGTTCTTGTTCGCCCCCTGGGTGGACTGCACCATGTCCAACCCGGGCATCCCCGTGCTGGAACGGCGGGATCCCATGCTGGACATCCCCGGGCTGGTGTACTGCGCCCAACTTTGGGCCCGCGGCCTTCCGCTGGACTCCTGGCAGGTCAGCCCGATTAACGACACCCTGGCAGGGCTGGCGCCGGTGTATCTGTTCCAGGGAGGACGGGATCTGCTGTTGCCGGATGCAGAACGCTTCGCGGTCAAAGCGGCCGCGGCGTCATCGCCGGTGGAGCTGCAGGTCGCCCCCGACGGATTCCATGTCTACGTTGCCGCCACCTTCACCCCCGAAGCCCGGGCTGCACTGGATGGTGTTGCCAGGGTGGTCAACGGCGTCGAATAAACGTCGCACCGAGGGTATCGGAGGCAAATTGCACTTGGTGCATCGTTGCACGTAGTGTATGAAACGTGCAGACTTCCGTGCCCGCAGAAGACCGCCGCCAGGCGCTCAAGGACCGCCACCGGCAGGCGATCATAACGGCTGCGGCGGCGCTGATGCACGAGGGTCAAACCACGGATTTCTCCGTTGACGAACTGGCGCAGCGTGCGGACGTTTCCCGCCGCACCGTGTTCAATCACTTCGCTTCCATCCGTGACATTGTGTCCGAGGTGTGCAGCGGCGTCCTCAGCTCCGCAGTGGAAAGCCTCACCGCGGTATCACCGGTGGATGCTGCCCGCCCAGGCATGTTCGCCGAGATTTCCGAAGCCTTCCGTGCCGCCGACCTTGTAGCGCCCATGGCGTATCTCACCCGCCTGCTTGGCCCGGGCGCAGTTCCGGACTCCACGCCGCGCCAGGCGCAGGCCCATCCCATCGCCCTGCGTGCGTTCACCGAACTGAATGACCGGCTGTCCGTTGCGATGCTTAGCCGGTATCCGGAAGCGGACCGGCTGGGAGTCGACCTGCTCGTTGGTTCACTGACCAGCGGGTTGGGCGTTCTTTATCATCACTGGCACTGTGCCACCGGGGCCGTGGATACCCCCGAAGCGCGCCGGGTCTGGTCGGACCTGCTTGATGCGCTCCTGGAAAAGGTGCGATCGGGCTATGTCTCCGACCCGGCCTCCCCACAAACACTCCACCCGTAGTTCCCACCCATTCCCATATAAGGACAGACCCTCAAATGGCTGAATTCCTCTACCGCCTCGGAGCCGCGGCCGCCCGCCGCGCGAAAACCGTGCTCGCGGCATGGATCGGAGTGCTGGTGCTTGCCGGAGCGGCCTTCGCCCTCTTCGGCGGCACGCTTGCCACCGGCTTCTCGATTCCCAATACCCCCACCACTCAGGTCACTGACCACCTGCAGGAGAAACTTCCGCAGGCTTCCGGCGGTTCCGGCTCCGTGGTGGTCCAGACCGAGGACGGTTCGGCGTTCACCGATGCCCAGCGTGAGGACATCTCCGCGCTGGTAGCCAAGGCCGGTGACGTGGACGGCGTGGAAACCGTCGTCGACCCGTTCGCCACCGAGGCGGAGCGTGCCGCGCAGGCTAAGCAGCTTCAGGACGGGCTGGCCCAGATCGAGGCCGGCCGAGCCCAGATCGACGCCGGCCGGGCCCAGTTGGAGGCCGGACAAACCCAGCTCGACGCCGCGCGGGAGCAGGCCGAAGCGGCCGGTGCCCCGGCGCCGATGATTGCCGAGCTGGATGCTCAGCAGGAGGTCCTGGACGCCAACCGTGCCGAGCTTGACGCGCAGAGCGCCGAGCTGGAAGCCGGCGCCGTGCAGGCCGAACAGGGCGCCGCTCTGTTGGAGATGGCCACTGAAATCCGTACCGTGTCCGAGGACGGAAGCGCGGCAGTGGTCAACGTGGTCTTCAGCGAAACGCAGATGGAGGTCGAACAGGACACCAAGGACGCCCTGGTCGCAGCCTTTGAGGATGAGCCGATCGACGGCGTCAAGGTGGACTTCTCCTCCGAGGTTTCCGCCGGCGTCCCCAGCATCCTGGGTGTCGGCGAGGTGGTAGGCCTCGCGGTTGCCGCCGTCGTGCTGGTGGTAATGCTGGGCACCTTCATCGGTGCCGGCCTGCCGCTGGTGACCGCACTGATCGGTGTGGGCATCGGCGCCGCCGGCGCGCTGGCCTTCTCCGGCGTCGTCGAAATGGCGTCCGTCACCCCCATCCTGGGCGTCATGCTCGGTCTGGCCGTGGGCATCGACTACGCCCTGTTCATCGTCAACCGGCACCGCCGCCAGCTGAAGGCCGGCTACGGCCTGGAGGAATCCATCGCCCTGGCCAACGGCACCTCCGGCAACGCAGTGGTGTTTGCCGGCGCTACGGTCTTCATCGCCCTGCTGGCGCTGAATATCACCGGCATCCCCTTCCTGGGCCTGATGGGAACGGTGGGTGCGGCCTGCGTGGCCATTGCGGTCATGATCGCCACGACACTGACTCCGGCGCTGCTCAAGCTGGCCGGCATGAAGATCCTCAGCCGCAAGGAGCGCGCGGCACTGGACAAGGACCAGGAGGCCTCCGCCTCCGCCGGCAAGCCGGAATCCATCCCGGTGAAGCAGATGTCCACCATGCGCGCCGTGCTCACCGTGGTGGTGTCCATCGCGGGGCTGCTCGTTATTGCCATCCCGGCGATGGACCTGCGCACCAACCTGCCCGACGGATCCTCCGAGGCCCACGACTCCACCCAGTACCAGGCGTATGAAGCCGTCTCGCAGAAGTTCGGCGAGGGCCAGAACGGCTCGCTGCTGGTGGTCGCGGACCTGCCCGGCAACCCCAGCGAGGAAGAAGCATTGGTGGCACAGGGCGAGATCGCCCGTACGCTGTTCGACCAGCAGGACGTGGCGGCCGTGGCTCCCATCGGCTCCTCCGAGGACCGCACCGTCACCGCCTTCCAGGTCATCCCGGCTGAAGGTCCCACCAGCGAGTCCACCCAGGAACTGGTGCACACGCTGCGTGACCTGTCCCCAATCGACACCGAGAACGGTGAGGTGGAGCTGGGCGTGGCCGGCACCGCCAGCGGCAACATCGACATTTCCGAGAAGCTCTCCGAAGCGCTGCCCATCTACCTGGGCGTAGTGGTGGGCCTGTCCCTGCTGATCCTGATCCTGGTCTTCCGGTCCATTTTTGTTCCGGTGATCGCGACGCTGGGCTTCATCCTGTCCTACTTCGCAGCCATCGGCGGCGTGGTGGCCATCTACCAGTGGGGCTGGCTGGCCGGCATCTTCGGCGTGGAGACCCCCGGCCCGGTACTGAACTTCCTGCCGACCATCCTGGTGGGCATCCTGTTCGGCCTGGCCATGGACTACATGCTCTTCCTGGGCTCGGGCATGCGCGAAGCCTTCGTGCACGGCTCGCCGGCGCGCGTGGCCGTGATGCAGGGCTTCCGCAACGGACGCTCCGTGGTCACCGCGGCCGCGATCATCATGGTGTCGGTGTTCGGCGGCTTCATCTTCTCGCACAGCACCATGATCCGGCCCATCGGCTTCGCGCTGGCCTTCGGTGTCCTTGTGGACGCCTTTGTGGTGCGGATGCTGCTGATCCCGGCCCTGATGCACCTGGCCGGAGACAAGGCCTGGTGGCTGCCGAAGTGGCTGGACAAGATCCTGCCGGATGTTGACGTCGAGGGCGCGTCCCTGGAACGACGCCACCCGCATGAGACGGGGGAAGCAGGGGAAGATACTCCTTCCGCGAAGGCCGACGGCGTGACTGCCCGCAGCTGATCTGCCTCACCCGCTGCAGTGCCAAGGTGCCGCTCTTCTCCGGTCGGAGGAGGGCGGCACCTTCGCTTAACCTCCCCGGCGCGTGCCCGCCCGGGTGGCCGCGGACCCTTCCCGCGGACCGGTTCGCCCTCCTAGCCTTGAAGTGGCCCGTGTTCCGCGGCCCAAACGGCCTCAGGCCAAACCACCAGAGGAGCCTGCTATGCGCACCACCACGCTGGGAATCAACGGACCGGAGGTCGGTGTCATCGGCCTGGGCTGCATGGGCATGACCTACGCCTACGACATGAACGCCGAACGGGACGAGGAAACGTCCATCTCGGTAATCCGCGGCGCCATTAAACTTGGTGCCACCCTGATTGACACGGCGGATGTGTACGGGCCGTACACCAATGAGGAGCTGGTGGGCCGGGCGCTAGGCGACGGTTACCGGGACCGGGCCGTGCTTTCCACAAAAGTTGGTTTGGAAGTCAGCAACGCCGCTCCCGCCGCCGGCACCATGCCCGGGCTGGTGAAAAACGGCAGTCCCGAGCACATCCGCATGTCCATTGATGCCAGTCTGCGCCGGCTGGGCACCGACCACGTTGACCTGTACATCCTGCACCGGGTAGATCCGGAGGTGCCGCTGGAGGATTCCTGGGCCGCCATGGCACAGACGGTCACGGACGGCAAGGCCCGCGCGATCGGGATCTCGGAAGCGAGCGTGGAGGAAATTGAACTGGCACAGGCGGTGCATCCGGTGACCGCGGTGCAATCCGAGCTCTCGCTCTGGACGCGGGACCGGCTGTCCGACGTCGTGCCCTACTGCGAGGAGCACGGCCTCGCGTTCCTGCCGTTCTCGCCGCTGGGCCGCGGCTTCCTCACCGGGCGGTTCACCTCCTTTGACCAGCTGCCCGCCGATGACATGCGCCGCAGGCTTCCCCGCTTCCAGCAGGACAACCTCAAGGCGAACCTGGCCATTGTGCAGCGGGTGCACGACGTCGCCGAACGGGTCGGTGCGACGCCGGCCCAGGTGGCGCTGGCCTGGGTGGTGGCCCAGGGACAGCGGATCATTCCCATTCCGGGCACCAAGACCCCCAAGTATCTGCGGGACAACGTGGCCGCCGGGGATTTGATGCTCAGCGGCGAGGACCTGATGATGCTGGACAGCGCGCCGGCGGCATCGGGCGGCCGCTACTAGCTACTCCGCCGCCTGAACTACTCCGCTGCCTGAACTACTCCGCCGCCTGATTGGCCGAAAGCCGCGGAGCCAGGGCGGCGAGCAGCTCATCGGGGCGGCTGCAGGACACGAGCAGGTTCCCGGTCCGGCATTCGATCCGGACCGAAGGTCCGCCGACGAGGTACCCGGTGCCCTCCGGCAGGATCCGCAGGCCCATTCCGTGCCGCATGCCGGTCACGGGGCCCCGGGAGACGGCCGTCATCTCCCGGTAGGGAACCTCGGTCGAGACGATTCCGGCCACACGGATCCGCAGGCCCTCTTCACCGACGTGGAGGCGAACGGTGATCATAATGACGGCGAGAAAGAGGCCGGCCACCAGCACGCCGGTGATGACGGCGGCCCGTCCGCCCTCGGCGACGGCCAGCACGCAGCCGGCCGCGCCCGCAAGCCCCAGGAGTCCCAGGACCAGCCGGTAGCGCAGCGGTATCGCCGTGCGGAACGTTCTTGGTTGAGTTTCTTCCCCCGAAGTCATGGGGCCAGTCTGCCGGATTAGTGCCCGGTTTGTCCTTTCGCTGCCGTGTTGGGATTTCACTGCCGGTGCGTACCGGCAGCGAAATCCCAAAACGGCGGCGGCTGCTCAATGCGGCGGTGAATTGACATGCCCTTCCCGCGCTTACCGAGCCTGAAAGATCCCCGTCTGCAGGTATTGCCCGTAGAGCTGGAGAACTTCGCGGGTGGGGGGATGGAGCGGGTCAGGAACCCCGCTCAGCGGAAAGAAGCCAATTTCGGAAACCTCGGACTTTTCCGGGGTCACTGATCCTTCCCAGCCGGTCAGGCAGAAGCAGAGCGCGAAGGCGTGCACCCGGTCTCCATTGGGATACTCCAGCTGATGCAGGTTCGGATCGGAAAGACTGGCAAAAGCCACCAGGTTGGCGGGATCGGTGCGGATGCCGGTCTCTTCAAAGAGCTCGGCCACGGCAGCTCCGGCAAAGCTCTGGCCCGGTTCGCAGGCACCGGCAGGAAGTTCCCACACACCGTTGTCCACACGCCGCTGAAGCAGAGCTGTGCCGTCGGTGCGCAGCACCAGGACCTGCGCGCCCGGCAGCAGAAGCTGGCGTTTTCCGACTTTCTGCCGCAGTTCCCATACATAGGATCCGATGTGCCCCATTCCTGCTCCTGTCCTGCCGAGAATGAAATCCAGCTTACGGGTGGTGCCCGGCCGGTGCGGTGGCTAGCCTGATGACCATTCCGCCAGCACGTCTGAGGAGAAAATCATGCCGCGTCTGCCTTTGGTCAGTACCGTTGACAAGCTGGAAGGCGCAGCCTGGCTGGATCCCGCCGCCGGCACAGTGTCCCGCATCGTGAAGAGGGTGCTGCCGCAAGGGACCGTCACCGATGCGCTTCACGGCGTTCCGCTGGGGCACCCGGTGCATCCGCTGATGGTGACCGTGCCGCTGGGGGCCTGGGTTTCGGCGGCCGTCCTGGATGTGCTGCCGGGCAACGAACGGGCCGCCAAAACCCTGGTGGCCCTGGGCGTGCTGTCGGCGATGCCCACCGCGCTGACCGGCGTCACTGACTTCTCGCAGCTCGACACGCAGCAGCAACGGACGGGCGTGGTCCACGAGGCCAGCACCGCCGTTGCCACCGTGCTGTACGCAGCATCGTGGCTGGCGAGGAACCGGGGCAACCACGGCAGCGGAAAGCTGCTCGGGTTCGCCGGACTGGCGGTCGCAGGCATCGGAGGCTTCCTGGGCGGACACCTTTCCTACCGGCAGGGAGCGGGCGTGAACCGGAACGAAGACCTTCCTGAGGAGGTTCCGTCCGGATGGCATTCGCTGGGCCCGGTGGAGGGATTCCCTGACGGGCGGCCGCGCCCGGCACAACTGGGCGGCGTTCCGCTGATGGTGCTGCGCCGCGAGGGTACGGACGGCGAAGACGGAACCGGCACCATCTCGGTGCTTGCCGATACCTGCTCCCATTTGGGCGGACCGCTGCATGAGGGACACCTGCAGGAAACCCGCGGCCAGTTGTGCGTGGTGTGTCCCTGGCACGGCAGTGTCTTCTCTGTGGAGAGCGGGGAAGTGGTGCACGGTCCGGCTACTGCGCCGCAGCCGGTGTTCCGGACCCGGGTCCGGGAGGGCCGCCTTGAAGTGAGCCTGACCGGCGCTGAAGATTAGCTCCGGGGTTCCGGGTCCCGTGCACAGCGCTGATGCCAGCCTGCCCGGAAGGGACAGCCGCCCGTCCGACCCCTGGACAGCGCTCCGCTCCATTTGGCCGGATCTTCCCTGGGACGCGGCGCAGTTTCGGCGCGGAGCCTTTCATCACGTGGCGGTGCTCGGAGAAGCCGCAGTTGTCCGCGTTGTCTACGGGCCACGCCATGTGCAGAGCACAGAGGGTGAAGCGGGCAACCTGGCCGCATTTACCCATACGGGGCTGCCGTTTCTCATCCCGGCCGTGCTGCGGACACCGTTTCACGGCTCCGGCTGGTCCGCACAGCTCAACAGCTATGTTCCCGGCGACCACCGGCCGCTTGAAGCATGGACCGCGGTGCGCGAGCCCCTTGCGCGGATCTTGGCGGCGCTGGCCGACGTCATTCCGCGGTCCGGAGGCAGCCTCCGCCCGGTCCGGGAATGGTGCGGTGCGGGGGAGTGGCCCGCCATAGTTGCCGGCATCACCGTGGCCCTGCCGGGCCGTGAAGCCAAAGCAGCCGGCCGCGTGGTGGCGGACGTCCTGGCAGCCGAGGAAATGGTGATTCCCGCCGTCGTGCACGGCGACCTGGGCCTGCACAACGTGCTGTGGAACGGCCCCGGGGTTTCAGGGTTGGTGGACTTTGACAACGCCTGCCTCGGGGATCCCGCGATGGACCTGGCGCCGTTGATCGGCGCCTTTGGCGCTGCTGCGGTTACTGACATTGCTGATCCGGACCTGGTGTCCCGGGCGCAGCTGCACCGCGCGTCCCTGTCGCTTCAGGTGGCGGCGGCTGCTGAGCTTGCCGGAGACGGGGAACTGCGCGACTTTGCCCTGGGCAATTTCAGCGACCGCTTCTCCAACGGCACACTTTACGACCCCGGCCCGCGACGCACGGTGTAGGCAATGCACCGTGTAGGTTCAGGGGAAACGGGACTGTGACGGGACGGGGGGGAACATGATGGGCGAAAGGAACCTGTCCACGCAAAGAACCCGGATTGTGCTGGGCAACCTTGCCTTGATCAAGGGGTGGTTCGTTGCCACCGCGCTGTGGCTGGGGCTGGTAACGGTCGTGTACATCGTGGCGGCCATCCTCGCGGGGCGGGACGAGCCTGCGTGGGACATGGAAGCCTTCATGTTTTGGCTGGCGCTGATGACGTGGGGAGCCGGCGGAGCCCTGTTGCTGGGCGGTCCCCTGGCCGTGGTCCTAGGTCTTCTGCTGCGCCCGGTGCGCGGGCAGTGGATCCACGTGGTCGTGTTCTTCGCGGTGCCGGCGGCCATGCTGTGGGCCTGGACCGGGTTCAGCACCGACCTGCCGGTCATGGGATGGATCCTCAGCATTGGTGCGGCGGCAGCGCTGGGCCGATTCTCCGTCCGCGGCGACGTTGAAGTGGTGTCCGCCGGCCGCAGGGAGCGCCTGGAGGAGAATGACAGTGGCCACGGGTAAGGGGATCCGGACCGTGGCTTATGAACCGAAGCACCGCTCGGGATCAGTCCCTGCCCTCCGCCGCCAGCAGGGCAATGGCGTCCTGCGCCGGTCCGAAGAACGTCATGGGATCAGCTACCTCTGCCGGAGATGAGGAAGCACCCTGCTGCACCACGACAAAGCGCTCGCCGTCGCTGCGTTCCAGGTACCAGGAACCGGCCATCACGCCCGGTGCGCTGCCGCCCTTGAACCCGATGTAGGTCCAGTCGCCGCCGATTTCCAGGTTGAGTCCGTTGTTGGCGCCGAGGATGTCCCGCAGCGGTGCACCAGCGTCGGTGGCGGCCCGGTCCTGCAGGGCCAGATGCGCCCGCATCAGATCCTCCGCGGTGGCAAACCAGTCCAGGTCCTGCTGCCATACCGGGGTGGTGACCGCCGCGTCCGGAATGTCCAGCACGCCGCCCGGCAGGGTCTGCAGCAGCTCCCGGCGGCCGTCGTCGTCGGCCTCCGCCCACTGCCCGCGCACGGAATCCTCCACGCCCCAGCCCAGCTGGAACAGTTCCCGTGTGTTCAGGAACGGGGTGTTGCGGTCCGGATCTGAGTGCCCGGCGTCGCTGAGCGCCTGCTCGACGGCGGGGCGGCCGACGGCGTCCATCAGCAGGTCGGTGGCGGTGTTGTCACTGATGGAGATCATCTTCTGCGCCGCGTCCCGGACGGTGACGGCGGTCCCGGCCGGTGCGTCCTGCAGGTCTCCGGAGGGCAGGCTGCGCAGGTCATCGGTGACGGTGAGCTTGGCATCCCAGGACAGCGTGCCGGCAGCCACCGCATCGCTGACCGCCACCAGCACGTAGAGCTTGAAGATGGAGCCGACGGGCTTGGCGGTGTCGGCATCGATATCCAGGATTGAGGTGCCGTCCGCAGCGCCGTCCGCAGAGCCGTCCGCTATGCGGTAAACCGCCATGGCGGAGCCGTCCGGCAGGGCTGCCATGTTGGTTTCCACTTCTTCCCAGCTGGCAGCGGGCGTGCGGGCCGGGGTGCCGGGACCGAAGAAAATGCCGTTGATCAGTCCTGCCTCATCGACCGAAAGCTGCAGTTCCATGAGGTCACCGGGGGTGCTTTCCATCGTGAAGACGCCCTGGGCGTCCGTCGCGTTGACAGTGATGGGCGTCCAGGGGCCCTGGGAGCGCACCTGTTCCAGCACCTCCGCCAGTTGCTCTGCAGACAATTCGGAGAGGATCACGTCCGCGAACTTGTCCGCAAAGCCATCAGTTGCGACCGCCGTATCACTGTTGATCAGTGTCAGGACCCACTGTGCCTGGAGACCCGCAGGCGTATCGGGAAGCCCCACCGCAGGCTGCGGAGCTGCTTCGGTGGCGTTTTTGGTTTCGGTGGGTTGGGATTCCGGTTCTGCCTGCGCCCCGGTACTGGAACAGGCAGTCGCCGAGAGTGCCAGGGCGGCGGCCAATCCGGCCACGAGTCCGCGCCTGCGAAACCGCCCGGTGGTTGTCCTGCGGGGGAAACGGAAGAGTCCTGTCTGCATGCTGCCCTTTCACTGCTGTACGTGCGGAACGTGTAAGCAGTGGGACAGTGCTCCGTGCAGTTCCCCAGCCGCCGGTCTGGACAGGCTAGCAGGTCAGCGCTGCATCACCCGTCCCGGTGTCCTGCGAGAACCCGAGGGTGAGCAGCGGCGTCACCGCATCCTGTGACAGGGCTTCAAAGACCATCCGCTCGTGCGGAACCATCAAAGTGGGAAGTGCTGCGAGGGGAAACCAGTGCAGAGTTCCTCCCGCGTCTCGCGCACAGCGCAGCCGACGGCGGACTCACCCGCCTCCACATGCCCGGCTGCCGCCGTCGCCCAGAAACCGTCCAGATATCCGGTGGTGCCGCGCCGCTGCAGCAGCACTGAAGGTCCATTGCGGAAGATGACGTAGGAGACCGCGATCAGGCCCGGTCTGTCGGTCGGCGAGGCTTCGTGCCTACGCCCTTCTCCGCTCACGGCAGCCTCAACTCGAGCAGCTGAAGCGCCGGAACCGGATCGGTCGCCAGCCGGGCGTGGATCTCCACATCAAACCGTTCCCCGTCATAGTGCAGCTTGTCCCGCTGAATTCCCTCGGCGGCAAACCCAGCGGACCGGGCGACTCGACAGGACGCAGGGTTGTTGGTGCGGTGTCCGAGCTCCAACCGGTGAAGCTGCAGTTCTTCCGCTGCCCAGTGGGCAAGGGTTGCCGTTGCGCGTGCCGCCAATCCCCGTCCCCGGGCCGGTGCCGCCAACCAGTAATAGGTCCATGCCGTGCCGTGACGAGGATCGATACGGCTGAGGCCCACATTGCCCACCGCCGTACCATCGGCCACGATAGCCAGATTGCAGGCCGTCTGTGAATCCCAGCCCAAATCCTCCCCGACGACCCGTTCCGCGCCGGCGGGTGTTTCCGCGTCCGGGTCCAGCCGCCGGTCCAAGTCGGAGCTTGCGCGGTAGGCGGCTGCCAGCGCGCCGCCGTCGGATTGCCGCCAGGGCCGCAGCAAAAGTGAGGTCATGCGCCGAGGCTACCAGCCGCCGTCGTTAGGGGTCCGTGCGGAACGGACCGTCTGCCGTCGCCTCGTGAACGGGCATCCACCGTTCCCCCGCTACTGCTCCCGCGCGTATTCTCCAAAGATGAATCCGGTCATGGTGTGTCTGTGGATTTTTGCCGCCGTCTGTGCGGGCACCTGGCTGCTCTCGCTCATCACGCGGGAGTATTCCTGGACTGACCGCATCTGGTCCCTGGTTCCCCTCGCCTATGTGTGGGTCTTTGCGGTGGCCTCCGGCTTTGAGGGCCGCCTGGTCCTGATGGCAGTGCTGGTCACTCTGTGGGGCGCCCGGCTGACGTTCAACTTTGCTCGCAAGGGCGGCTACGCTCCCGGCGGGGAAGACTACCGGTGGGCGATCCTGCGTCAGCGCATGAAGCCGTGGCAGTTTGCCGTCTTCAACCTCGCGTTCATCAGCATTTACCAGAACATCATCATCTTCCTGATGACTCTGCCGGCCCTGACCGTGTACCAGAACCCTGCCCCGCTCAATGCCGGAGACTGGATCCTCGCAGTGCTGTTCGCGGGCGCCCTGGCCGGAGAAACTGCTGCTGACCAGCAGCAGTGGAACTTCCAACAGTGGAAGGGTCAGGAGCGAAAGTCCGGGCGCACCCCGACGCCAGGCTTTTTGCAGTCCGGGCTCTTTCGGTACTCCCGCCACCCCAATTTCTTTTTTGAGCAGGCGCAGTGGTGGCTGTTCTACGGCTTTGCGGTGGCAGCCACAGGGGCGTGGCTGCACTGGACCATCCTGGGGGCGTTGCTGCTCACCCTGCTCTTTATGGGATCCACCGTGTTCACGGAGAGCATCTCGCGGTCCCGTTACCCGGATTATGTGCAGTACCAGTACCGAACGTCCGCCATCATTCCGCTGCCGCCGCGGCAAGGGCTGCGGCCTGCGGCGGAGGCCGGCTAGAGGCCGGCAGCGGCCTTTCGGGCGAGGTGCGCGCGACACGCCGCGTTGTTCCCTGTGCCACAAACGGGTTCAATTGGGACTAGAATCTTTTCGACAGGTGTTGAATAGCAAAGAACATCGTGTTCACACCTAAGGAGATTTGTAATGGAACGCGTCAGCGGAAAAGTGGCATTGATCAGCGGCGGTGCACGGGGTATGGGCGCTGCCCACGCCAAGCGCCTGGTGGACGAGGGCGCCCGGGTTGTCATCGGCGACATTCTCGATGACGAGGGGCAGAAGACCGCCGAACAGCTTGGCGAGAACGCCCGCTACGTCCACCTGGATGTCACGAAGCCCGCAGACTGGGAAGCCGCGGTCCAAACAGCAGTGACTGAATTCGGCGGACTGGACGTACTGGTCAACAATGCCGGTATTGCCAACTTCGGCCATATCGAGGACTTCACGCTGGATCAGTGGAACGCCATCGTGAACATCAACCTCACCGGTGTGTTCCTAGGCATCAAGGCCGCCATCCCGGCGCTGAAGGAGTCCAAGGGCGGTTCCATCATCAACATCTCCTCCACCGCCGGCCTGCAGGGGTTCGTGGAGCTTCCCGGCTACACGGCCACCAAGTACGCAGTGCGCGGCCTGACGAAGTCGGTGGCCCTGGATCTGGGCAAGTACGGCATCCGCGTCAACTCGGTGCACCCCGGCGTCATCAAGACGCCGATGACCGAGGGCATGGAGAATCCCATGAACCATGTTGCGCTTCACCGCATGGGCGAGGCTGAGGAAGTCTCCAACATGATCCTGTTCCTGGCCAGCGACGATTCCTCCTTCTCCACCGGAGCCGAATTTGTGGTGGACGGCGGCGAAACGGCCGGCCTGGCCAACCACTAACGGCAACTACATAAGCTTGCGGCGTCCCCCAGCGCCGCGGCACGGAAGGGCTTCGCTTCGGCGGGGCCCTTTCGTGTATCTGAGAAGATAAGTTCCATGCCTGAACCGGAAGACCCCAAGCCCCAGCGGCGTTCTTCTCACGATGAACCCCGGACAGCCCGCACCCGGGAAGCTCTGGAAGCCGGTTTGTGGGAATTGCTGCGCGATCACGAACTCGCGGACATCAGCGTGGCGGCACTATGCCGCCGGGCCGGGGTGCACCGCACCACGTTTTACGGCCACCACCGCAATATTTTCGATTTTGCGGCATCGGTTTACGCCGGCGTCGTGGACCGGCTGGGCACCGTGGACGTGGATCAGCGCGGCACGGGGCGGACCGTGGAGGAAATCAACGTGCTCTACATTGATTCCGTGCGGCGAATCCTCCAGCACACCAGGGAGGAGGAGCGGGTCTATCGGGCGTTGTTCCATACCGAAACCTTCCTGGGCGTCATGGCCGGCGGGTTGGCCCAACGCTTCCTCCTGTCGCTGCACGTCTGGAAGGCGCATGGCGTGGTGCCGGCAGTCAATCTTGAAGCAACGGCTGCGTATCTGGGCGGCGCCTATGCGGCATGGATTGAGCAGTGGGTAGTCTCCGGGGACAACGACGTCGACGGCTGGCTGGGTTCGCTGGTGTATCTGCTGCCTCCGTGGTGGCCTCGGTCCGGATACCCGGGAGTCCGCCGGAGCGCGCCTGAGCCGGCAGTTGGTTCCACCACGCCGGGTGGACCGGGCCCGGATCAGCGCTGACGCTGCCCCTGCACGGTCGGACCGGCGTTCGCCACGCCGGAGAAACGGCTAAGCCTGTCTTCCAAGGCCACCCGCACGGCGGGCCACTCCGGCGCGAGGATGGAATAAACCGCAGTGTCCCGCCAGCTGCCGTCCGCGCGGAGCCGGTCCCGGCGCAGGATCCCCTCGAACGTCCCGCCAAGCTTTTCGATGGCGGCCCTTGAACGCGCATTGCGGGAATCGGCCTGAAGACTGACACGGCCAAACCCCGCGCCGAAGGCATGCTCCAGCAGCAGGAGCTTGGTCTCGGCGTTGACGGCAGTGCCCCAGACAGAAGGGCTGTACGCAGTCCACCCCAGCTGAATCGTCTCCTGGCGCAGGTCCAGGTCCGCGAGGGTGCTGGTGCCCGCCACGGGACCGGGCCTGCCGTCTTGGAGCAGCCGCACCGCGAATGGCAGGGCATCCCACCGGTAGTAGGTCTGCGCCCAGGCGGCGAAGGCGTCCGGCTCCGGGTGCAGTCCCGCGGGGCCGCCGCCGTAGCCCCCGGCGAAGACTTCCGGAACGGCGATGGCACGGTGCAGCTCCGGAAGCAGACCGGTTGTGAGCGGTTCAAGCCGGACAAACCTGCCGGTGAGCACGGAGGAGGCAGGGCGCACGGCAGTCATGCAGTCAGCCTAAGACGCCGGCTCCTCCCGGCACCCTTTATGACGGACGGTCAGAGCAGAAACTTATCCGGCGTCAGCGGCAGGTCCCGGACCCGGATCCCGGAGGCGTTGTACGCGGCGTTGGCGATCGCCGCCGCGCTGCCCACAATTCCAATTTCGCCGATGCCGCGGGCGCCCAGCGGTCCGGCATGCTCGTCCACGTCCTCAATCCACAGCGCTTCCATGTCCAGCACATCTGCGTTGGTGGGAATGTGGTATTCGGCCAGGTCGTGGTTCACGAAGATCCCGAACCTCGGATCCAGGACACTTTGCTCATGCAGCGCCATGCCCAGCCCCATGGTCATCGCCCCCAGGAACTGGGACCGCGCGGTGCGCGGGTTGATGATCCGTCCCGCGGAAAAAACGCCCAGCATGCGGGGTACCCGGATTTCGCCGGTGTCCGAGGAGATCCGGACCTCGGCGAAATGCGCGCCGAAGGAATACAGGGCCAGGTTCTCCGCCTCGGGGTCCTCCGGAGCGTTCGCCTCGGTCTGCGCCCCGGGGGAGGGATGTTCTCCGTGGTCGGCCCGGAACGCACGCGCGGCGGCAATAATTGTTCCGCCCCAGCTGGCCGTTCCGGAAGATCCCCCGGCCACCGAGGCGGCAGGGAAGGCCGTGTCGCCGATACCCAGCCGGATCCGGTCGATCGGCACGTCCAGCGCGTCGGCGGCGATCTGCGTCAGGGCCGTCCAGGCGCCGGTGCCAATGTCCGCCGCCCCAATCTGCACCGAGTAGATGCCGTCCTGCTCATAGCGGATCCGCGCGGTGTTGGACGGCTGGCGCATGAACGGGTAGACGGCGCTGGCCGTGCCCAGGCCCACCAGCCAGCCGTCCTCCTGCACGGAGCGGGGCCGGGTGACCCGCCGGTCCCAGCCAAAGCGATCGGCGCCGAGGTCAAAGCACGCCAGCAAATGCCGGCTGGACCAGGGATTCCCGGTCTCCGGATCCACCTCCGGCTCATTCCGGCGCCGCAGTTCAATGGGATCCAGCCCGGCTGCGGCGGCGAGTTCATCCATCGCGACTTCGGGACCGAACATGCCCGGACACTCGCCCGGTGCACGCATCCACGAGGGCACCGGGATGTCCAGTGGCGCCAGGCGGGTGGTGGTGCTCCGGTTGGGGGCGGCATACATCATCCGGAACGGCGCCGGGGTTTGCTCGGCGAATTCCTTGATCCGGGAGGTGTGTTCCACGATGTCCAGTGACATGGCGGTGAGACGGCCGTCGTCGGCGGCTCCCAGCCGGATGCGCTGGAGGGTGGGGGTGCGGTGGCTGGTCAGCGTGTACATGTGCTGGCGGCTGACCGGAAACTTCACCGGCCGCCCGTCGGTGACCTGCGCCGCCAGGGCGGCCATCACCACATGGACGTGCGGCATGCCCTTGGAACCGAAACCGCCGCCCACGTGCGGGGCAATGACATGGACCTGTTCCTCTTCCAGCCCGAGCACCTGCGCCAGCGTGCCCTTCACGGCATGCACGCCCTGGGTGGAGTCCCACAGGGTCAGCACGGCGCCGTCCCACTGCGCCACGGTGGCGTGCGGTTCCAGCGGATTGTTGTGCTCGGCCGGAGTGGAATAGGTCTGGTCGATCTTCAGCGCAGCGGTGTCAAAAGCGGCATCCACGTCCCCCTCGCTGCTGTCCGTAGGCGTGCCGGCATTGAGTTCCTCGGGCGCATACAATTCCGGATGATCTGCGCGCAGTTGGGCGGAGAACGGCTCCTCGGTGTAGGTGACGGTGACGGCAGCCGCGGCTTCCCGGGCAATTTCCGGGGATTCGGCCAGGACCGCGGCAACAATCTGCCCGCGGTAGCCGATGGCGTTGTCCTGCAGGACTGCCAGCTCCCGGTCGGAGGGGTCTTCCAGACGGGGCGTTGTCTCGGAGGTAAGGACCGTGAAGACGCCGTCGATGGCTTCGGCGGCGGCGGTTTCCACCCGCTCCACAGCGCCGCGGGCAATGGTCGAAAGCACGGGATACAGATACAGCGGGTTCTGAACCGGCTGCTCATACGCGTACGGGGCGGTGCCTTTGACCTTTAGTTCGCCGTCGAGGCGTTCATACGGCGTGCCGATGGCCCTCCCGGGCAGCAGGTTGCTCATGAATCCAGTTCCTCCCAGCCGGTGTCCCCGGGTCCGTCAGGGCCTTCGGGATGATCAGTTCCTGCAGCGCTTGCGTCGGGGGCAGGGGCCCCGGCCAGATCCCGCAGCACCGCGGCCAGCGTATTGCGGACCATGGGGATCTTGAAGCCGTTCTCGCGCAGCGGTTCAGCCGTCGCCAGCTCGAGGTCCGCGGCAGCGCGGAAATTCTCTTCGGTTGCCTCCGCTCCACGCAGTGCGGCCTCCGCCTGAAGTGCGCGCCAGGGCTTGTGCGCCACGCCGCCCAGGGCAATGCGCACGTCACGGATCACCGGAGGGTTCGCGCCGTCGTCCTCCAGTTCCAGGGCGGCCGCCACGGAGACCAGTGCGAAGGCGTACGACGCGCGGTCCCGCACCTTGCGGTAGGCGGACCGGGCGGGTGCCGGGGGGAGTTCGACGGCGGTGATGAGCTCGCCGTGTTCCAGCACCGTGTCCCGCTGCGGCTCGTTCCCGGGCAGCCGGTGGAAGTCGCTCAGGGGAATGATCCGTTCCCCGGCCGGCCCGAGGACCACCACGGCGGCGTCCAGTGCGGCCAGGGCCACCGCCATATCCGAGGGGTGGGTTGCGACGCAGTCCTCCGATGCGCCCAAAATGGCGTGGTAGCGGGTGTAGCCGTCGACGGCGGAGCAGCCGGTCCCGGGTTCGCGTTTGTTGCAGGGGGTGGTGGGGTCCTGGAAGTACACGCAGCGGGTGCGCTGCAGGAGGTTGCCGCCGGTGGTGGCCAGATTCCGCAGCTGTCCGGAGGCCCCGGACAGCAAAGCCGCCGACAGCGCCGAATAGCGGCGGCGGATGTGGGTGTTGGCCGCGAGGTCTGCGTTACGGACATTGGTGCCGATCCGTACCCGGCCGTCGTCGAGCACGTCCACGGTGTCCAGCGGCAGCCGGCTGACGTCCACCAGCAGGGCGGGTGAGGCAATCCCGAGTTTCATCCGGTCCACGAGGTTGGTGCCGCCGGCCAGGAACGCGGCGTTGGGATCGGCGGAGACCAGGGCAACGGCGGAGGCGGCATCCTGGGCACGCCGGTAGTCGAAGGGGATCATGACCGGTCCTCCGGATGGGAGGGCATCGAGGCTGCGGTGGGGGAATCCGGGACGGCAGGTTCGGCGGGATCGGGCAGTCCCTTGCGGAGGGAAGCGGCCGCCTCGGCCGCCTGCCGCACTGCGGCCACAATGTTGACGTAGGCGCCGCAGCGGCACAGGTTCCCGCTCATGCGCTCGCGGATCTCATCATCGGTGAGGTCGATGCCGCCCTCGGCCGCCGGATCTGTGGCGGTGGAGGGATGCCCGGCAGCGGCTTCTTCGATAATTCCGGCCGCGGAACAGATCTGCCCCGGAGTGCAGTAACCGCACTGGAAACCGTCCTGTTCCAGGAAAGCCTGCTGCACCGGATGCAGATGACCGTCCGGGACCACATCGGCCAGTCCCTCCGCCGTGATGACCTCCGCGCCGTCGTGCGCCACCGCGAGGGTCAGGCAGGAATTCGCCCGCCGCCCGTCCAGCAGCACGGTGCAGGCCCCGCACTGCCCGTGGTCGCAGCCCTTCTTGGGGGACGTCACTCCGAGCCGGTCCCGCAGCGCGTCCAGTACGGTGGTGCGGGTGTCCACGGTCAGTGTCCGTTCACTGCCGTCCACCTGCAGGGTTATTTCAGCATCCACTTACGTACCGCCCTTGAGTAGAGTCCCATTGGTGCTGAAACCTACCGGAGGCGGTGTGATGCCGACAACCGTCCTGTCCGCTTAAACAAAACGGTCCCCACCGGTTTTCACCGATGGGGACCATCTTCTTGGTTGCGGGGGCAAGATTTGAACTTGCGACCTCTGGGTTATGAGCCCAGCGAGCTACCGAACTGCTCCACCCCGCGTCGTACTTAGAACTCTACCCCCATGTGAGCCGGGAAGAAGAATCCAGTGACCGCCGTCACGCTCGAGGCGGCAATGTTTCCTCGGTAGGGTGGGGCTGTGAGCCTGCCTACCGTAGATACAACTGTCACCTATCCCGCCGGCGCCGTGGAGTCCTCCGGCACCGTGCTGCACGTTTCAGACGCCGACGGCGCCCGCGTGGTCCTGCTGGACACCACCGCCGTGCATCCGGTGGATGCCGGGTGGCCGGACCAGGGAGCGGACCGTGCGGTGCTGACCACTGCCGACGGCACCTCTCATGAAATCCGCGACGCCGTGGTGGCGGCCACCGACGGAACCGATCTGTTCCTGGGTGCGGATGTTCCGGTGAAGAAGGGCACCGAAGGCTGGGCCTTCACGGTTGCCCACCTGCTCCCGGCCGGTGCGGCCGTGCGGGAAGGGGACTCCGTGCGGATTGACGTGGACGCCGCCTACCGGAGCGCCCTGTCTGCGGGGCATACGGCCTGCCACCTGGCGTCGCTGGCCCTGAACCGGCAGCTTGCCGGAGCCTGGAAAAAGGACGTCCTGACGGATGCCGCCGGCAACCCGAACTTCGACGCCCTGGCCATCGAGACCTCCACCATCACCGAGCACGGCTCCACCGATGTGTACCGGCTCGGCAAATCCCTGCGCCGCAAGGGCTTTGTCCCGGACACCCTGCTGGCGGACCTGCCCGCTGCGGAAGCCGGTATCAATGCCATCCTGGCGGACTGGACCGCCACCGGGGCAGAGGTTCGGATCGAGTGCGACGGCGTCGGCCTCACCGACATGCGCCGCTGGAGCGTTGACCTGCCCGGGGGCACTGTTTCCATTCCCTGCGGCGGAACGCACGCTGCCTCCCTGAAGGAGACCGGCGGCATCCAGGTCACGCTCACCGCAGAAGAGGGCGACGGCGCGGTAACCGTCACCATGGACACCATCTGCGTGCAGCCGGCCGGCTAAACCGACTCAGGCGCCCACATAAGCCGCCAGATGCTGGCCGGTGAGCGTGGTTTTGCCGGCCACGAGGTCCGCCGGCGTGCCCTCGAACACTATCCGGCCGCCGTCGTGCCCGGCACCCGGCCCCAGATCGATAATCCAGTCGGCGTGCGCCATTACGGCCTGGTGGTGCTCAATGACAATCACCGATTTACCGGAATCAACCAGCCTGTCCAGCAGCCCCAGCAGCTGTTCCACATCCGCGAGGTGCAGTCCGGTGGTGGGCTCGTCCAGGACATAGACAGTGCCCTTTTCGGCCATTTGGGCGGCCAGCTTCAGCCGCTGCCGCTCCCCGCCGGAGAGCGTGGTGAGCGGCTGGCCGAGGTGCAGGTAGCCCAGGCCGACGTCGGCGAGCCGAACCAGGACCTTGTGCGCTGCCGGGGTGGAGGCTTCACCGCTGCTGCCAAAGAAGAGCTCAGCGTCGGTGACGGACATGCCGAGCACTTCGGAAATGTTCTTGCCGCCCAAGGTGTATTCCAGGACGGCCGCCTGGAAACGCTTGCCTCCGCATTCTTCACAGGTGGACTCCACCGTAGCCATTACTCCCAGGTCGGTGAAGATCACGCCTGCTCCGTTGCAGATTGGGCAGGCACCTTCTGAATTGGAACTGAACAGTGCGGGCTTGACGTTATTTGCCTTCGCAAAGGCCTTGCGGATCGGCTCCAGCAGCCCGGTGTAGGTGGCCGGGTTGCTGCGCCGGGACCCTTTGATGGCCCCCTGGTCAATCACGACGACCCCGTCCCGGCGTGCCACCGATCCGGAGATCAGCGAGCTTTTTCCCGAGCCCGCCACCCCGGTGAGCACACAGAACACGCCCAGCGGGATATCAACGTCGACGTCCCGGAGGTTGTTCGTTCCGGCGCCGCGGACCTCCAGTGCGCCGTCGGGGGTGCGGACACTGTCCTTCAGGCGTGCCCGGTCGTCCAGGTGATTTCCGGTAACGGTGCCGCTGGTGCGAAGGTCCGCCACCGTGCCTTCAAAACAGACCGTTCCGCCGTCGCTCCCGGCTCCGGGACCCAAATCGATGACATGGTCGGCGACGGCGATGGTTTCGGGTTTGTGCTCGACGACCAGCACGGTGTTGCCCTTGTCCCGCAGTTGCAGGAGCAGCCGGTTCATCCGTTCGATGTCATGCGGATGCAGGCCGATGGTCGGTTCGTCAAAAACGTACGTCACGTCCGTCAATGAGGATCCGAGGTGGCGGATCATCTTGGTGCGCTGGGACTCCCCGCCCGAAAGCGTTCCCGAGGGCCGGTCCAGGCTGAGGTAGCCGAGACCGATTTCAGCGAAGGAGTCCAGCAGGTGCTGCAGCCCGGCCAGCAGCGGTGCCACTGACGGCTCGTTGAGGGTGCGGACCCATTCCGCGAGGTCGGAGATTTGAAGGGCGCACGCGTCGGCGATGTTCTTGCCGTTGATCTTCGAGGAACGGGCCTCGGCGCTGAGCCGGGTGCCGCCGCACTCGGGACAGGTGGTGAACGTGATGGCCTTATCCACAAACGCGCGGATGTGCGGCTGCATGGCCTCCGGGTCTTTGGACAGCATGGACTTCTGTATTTTGGGAATCAGCCCCTCATAGGTCAGGTTGATGCCGTCCACCTTGATCTTGGTGGGTTCCTTGTACAGCAGGTCGTGCAGTTCCCGCTTCGTGAACCTGGCGATCGGCTTGTCCGGATCGAAGAAGCCGGTGCCGCTGTATATGCGGCCGTACCAGCCGTCCATGCTGTAGCCGGGGATGGTGAGCGCGCCCTCATTCAGGGATTTGCTGTCATCGTAGAGCGCTGTCAGATCGAAGTCAGTCACGGACCCCATTCCTTCGCAGCGCGGGCACATGCCGCCGAGCCGGTTGAAGGTGGCCTTCTCTGCCTTGGTCCGGCCGCCGCGTTCCACGGTGATGGCTCCGCTGGCCTTCACCGAGGGGACATTGAACGAATACGCGTTGGGGGAGCCGATCTGCGGCTGGCCGAGCCGGCTGAAGATGATCCGCAGCATGGCGTTCGCGTCTGTGGCTGTGCCCACGGTGGACCGCGGGTTGGCTCCCATCCGCTCCTGGTCAACGATGATGGCCGTGGTCAGCCCCTCCAGCAAATCAACATCCGGGCGGGCCAGATTGGGCATGAAGCCCTGCACAAAGGCGCTGTAGGTTTCGTTGATCAGCCGCTGCGACTCCGCCGCAATCGTGCCGAAGACCAGCGAGCTCTTGCCGGAGCCGGAGACGCCGGTAAAGGCAGTGAGGCGGCGCTTGGGGATCTCAAGGCTGATCCCCCGGAGGTTGTTTTCCCGTGCTCCGGAGACCCGGATTACGTCCTGGCTGTCGGCTGCATGCGCAGACGGGGAGCCGGTCTGCGCTGCGGTTCCTGGACTGATGGCCATGCCCGTGGGTTCCTTCGGTAAGTGTCAGTACTTCCGCCTGAGGCTACAGGTTCCCCTCCCACGGCTCGCCGTCCCGGCATAAAAAATCCCACAAGTGCCCATCCGGATCCGCGGCCGTTCCCAGATAGACGCCCCTGTCCCGGAGCCGGGCACGGGACACCACCCTGCCGCCGCTCGGCGCGCAGGCGGCGAGAATCTCATCCACCTCGCCGCGGGTGGGAAAGGCCAGGGCCGTGCGGCCTTCCTGGCTGACCGGCCTGGGCAAAAGCACCAGCACAATGGCGGCAGAAATATTCAGGGCCGAGAGGTCAACATTGCTGAGCCGCTCATTGAGGGTAAAGCCCAAGCCCATGTAAAAGCCGGTGGACCGGTCCAGGTCGGATACCGGGAGGTGCGGATAAATGACGGGATACAAGCGAAGCCCTCCCAGGTCCTGCCGGGTCTCTACTCGGGGATGGACGGATCCATCCACATGAACTCCCAGACGTGCCCGTCCGGGTCGGTGGCGGCGCCGGAATACATGCCCGGCATCTGTTCGCGCGCGGGTTGAAACACGGCTCCGCCGTTCTTCGCGGCGTTCGCCAGGAAAGTGTCCACTTCTTCGCGGGTGTCGCAGCTCAGGCAGTTCAGCACTTCCTTGCCCGCCGCGCGCAGGTGCGGGGTGTCGCCTTCGGGAAGGAACCCCGAGAAGAACTCCTGGTGAAGCAGCATGACAACAATGGTGTCGGAAATGATCACGGCGGCGCAGTCGTCGTTGCTGAATTGGGGGCTCTGCTTGAATCCCAAACCCAGATAAAACTCAGTGGATCTGCGAAGGTCGGCAACAGGGAGATTGGGAAAAATCATGCGCTCCACGGCCATGTCCTTTCGAAGGTGCAGCCTTCCGTCCCCCTCTAAGAACGCTGTCACAGCTGCGCTGCCCCGTCCAGAGCCGGATCACGGTGCAGCCCTTTATCGGCCTGCGATGTTAGCCTTGTGCTGCCGAAGGCGGGCACCGCATGGTGCTATCTACCTGGCAGATCCGGCAGCTGTTGCCGCCATCCGCATTCAAGGAGATATCCATGACCACCAGTGACGCTCAGTACCTTGCCCGTGCCATCAAGCTGGCCACCGCCAACGTTGCCGCCGGCGGCGGTCCGTTCGGTGCCATCGTCGTCACGGCCGACGGTTCGGTTTTTGAGGGCCTCAACCGGGTCACCGCCAACAATGACCCAACGGCGCACGCCGAAGTGACGGCCATCCGGGCCGCCGGTGCCGGCACCGGAACCCACGACCTCAGCGGCGCCGTGCTGTACACCAGCTGCGAACCCTGCCCCATGTGCCTGGCGTCTTCACTCTGGGCTCGATTGGACCGTGTGGTTTTTGCGGCGGACCGCCATGATGCGGCCCGCGCAGGCTTCGATGATGCTGTGTTCTACGAGTACTTTGAGAAGCCGGTTGCGGAGCGCTCGCTTCAGGTGACGCAGGCTGCGGCTCAGGATGTGTCGGCAACCGCCCCGTTTGAGGCCTGGACTGTTGCGGAGAACCGCGTCGACTACTGACGTGCGGTTGCGCTCGGCCGGTTGGCCACGCCTCAGCCGAGCCTGCCCCAGGGAGCGGCCGCCGGAGGGATTGGCGGCTGGACACCCGGGCCGATGGTCTTCGCGAAGCACACCGAGTCCGCCACCTCGGCGTAGGGGCCGAAGTTGGGCACCACGGTGTAGCCGCCGTGCCGGTAAAAGCGCTGGCCGTCGGGCTGGGCCGACCCTGATTCGGCGGCGATGACTGCATATCCGGCGGCCCGCGCCCGGTACTCCAGGGCGGTCAGCACGGCGGTGGCCACGCCGGAACCCCGGGCGTAGGGAAGAACATAGATCCGTTTAATCTCGGCCGTCGAGTCATCCAGCCGCCGCAGCCCGCCGCAGCCAAGCGGCTGGCCGGAGCTCTTCTCATACGCAACGAGGAAAACGGCCACGTCTTCGGCGGTGGGCGGCGCCGGTTCGGGTGCGGATGTTCCCCAACGGCTGTTCAATTCTGCCTGCTGGGCGGCGCGCAGGTCAGCGCCCACGGGGTTGCTCCAGGGCACTTCGCGGATGGTGAGGTGCGGCGGCTGATCGGCAAGCATAGGGCCTCCTGCTGAGGGTGCTCCGGAACGGGATTTTCCTTCAATCTAGGGGCGTGCCGTTTCAGCGGTGTTTCAGCTGCATGGCAAGTTGGCTAAGAGAAGCGGAGAACCCGGATGCATGCAAAAATGGAAGGGATGACTTCCCTCGATACTTCCCCCGCAAACCCGTCCAGACCGGTTGGCACCTCCAAGGCCCAGCTGCAGGCACGGAAGACGCAGGTGCGGCCCGCCACCGAGGGCTGGGAACAGGCCAAGGAACCCGACGGCCGCCCGCTGCTCCAGTTCAAGTCCCCGCGGGTGTCGCAGCCGCCGGTCCATCTGGCTGACCTGACCCTGCCCGAGCGCCAGGCCAAGCTTAAAGAGCTGGGCCTCCCGGCGTTCCGCGCCAAGCAGCTCTCAGTGCACTACTTCCAGCACTACACCACGGACCCCGAAGCCATGAGCGACCTCCCCAAGGAGCGCCGCGATGACCTGGTGAAGGAAATGTTCCCGACGCTGCTCACCGAGGTCAAACGCCTGACCACGGACAACGGCGACACCATCAAGTTCCTGTGGCGCCTCTTCGACGGTTCCCTCGTGGAGTCCGTCCTGATGCGTTACCCCGGCCGCATCACGCTGTGCGTGTCCAGCCAGTGCGGCTGCGGCATGAACTGCCCGTTCTGCGCCACCGGCCAGGCCGGTCTGACCCGGAACATGTCCACGGCGGAAATCCTGGACCAGATTGTCCAGGCCAACCGGGTGATCAAGGAAGGCGGCCTCGGCGGCAAGCGCCGCGACGGCGGGCACGACGCCGAGCGCGTCACCAACATTGTCTTCATGGGCATGGGTGAGCCGCTGGCCAACTACAAGCGCGTGATGAATGCCGTGCACCGGATGGCCGCAGAGGTTCCCGAGGGCCTGGGCATGAGCGCCCGGAACATCACCGTTTCCACCGTGGGCCTGGTGCCGGCAATCAACAAGCTGGCCGAGGAGAACATCCCGGTGACGTTCGCTCTGAGCCTGCATGCTCCCGATGACGAACTGCGTGACGAGCTGATTCCGGTGAACAGCCGCTGGAAGGTGGACGAGGCCCTGGACGCCGCGTACAACTACTACCGCGTCACCGGCCGCCGCGTCTCGATCGAATATGCGCTGATCAAGGACATGAACGATCATCCGTGGCGCGCGGACCTGCTGGCCAAGAAGCTGAACTCCCGCGGCCGCGGCTGGGTGCACGTGAATCCGATTCCGCTGAACCCCACGCCGGGTTCCATCTGGACCTCGCCGGAACCGCACGTGACCCGCGAGTTCATCAACCACCTGATCGACGCCGGCATCCCCACCACCCTGCGCGACACCCGCGGCAAGGAGATCGACGGCGCCTGCGGCCAGCTGGCTGCCGCGGACTAGGAACCCGGAAACACGTGGGCGGGTAGGGGCATCAGCCCCCTACCCGTCGTGGGCCGCGTGCCAGCTGTTGTGCAACATCTGGTGCTCAGCTGCGACAAAGGCTCCGCACCTCCGGCACGTTAAATGTGCTGCGCGTGTTGCTTTCTCATACTGGTCGAGTACCTTTACCGGCTCCACGCCGAGGTATCGCTGAATCTTAGTCATGAACCCCATGACGCCCAGTCTGCCTTTCACGGGCCCGCCGCCCAAATGCGGGGTCTTGAGTCCGCTTCAGGCTACGAAGATGCAGAACGGGTGCCCGGCCGGGTCGACGTAGACGTACAACGGCTCCTCGGGATCATCCGTCCGGTCGAAAAGGAGTTCAGCACCCAGCGCCATTGCCCTGGAGTGCTGGTCTTCGAGCGTCCCACGGTCGGGAACGGTGAGGTCAAGGTGCATCTGCATGGGCACAGCAGGCCTGGGCCAGGTGGTCCGCTCAAGCTGTTCCACGTGCTGAAAAGCGAGTTTTCGGTTGCCGTGCGCGTCGGTCAGTACCAGCCAATCGACGTTGTCGGGTGCGCCTTCCGGCGCGGGTTCATCTCCGTGGTGATACTGCAGCCCGAGCAGCTGGCGGTAGAACTCCGCCAGGGCCCGCACATCAGTAGTGTCCAAAACCGTGTGGAGCAGCTGCGGGAAACCGGTCATGGGCCAACCCTAAAGGTCCGGCGTGTTCAAAACGACGACGGCGGGTGGCCGGGTTGGAAAACCCGGCCTCCCGCCGTCGTCGTACGTTTTGGACTACTTGGTGACGTGGTCCACCAGGGAATCGGCAATGCCGATGTACTTGCCGGGGGTGAGGTCGAGCAGGCGGGCCTCAGCCTCGGCGGGCAGTCCCAGACCGGTGACGAATTCACGCATCCGCTCCGCGTCCACGCGGTGGCCGCGGGTCAGTTCCTTGAGGCGCTCGTACGGGTTTTCCATGCCGGGAGCACCGGCGATGGCCTCGGCGCGCATCACCATCTGGATGGCTTCGCCGAGCACCTCCCAGTTGGTGTCCAGATCCGCGGCAAGGACGTCGTCGGCCACATCCAGCCGCTCCAGGCCCTTGGCCACGTTGGAGATGGCCAGCACGGAGTGGCCAAAGGCCACGCCAATGTTGCGCTGGGAAGAGGAATCGGTGAGGTCGCGCTGCCAGCGGGAAGTCACCAGCGTGGAGGCCAGGGTGTCCAGCAGGCCGTTGGAAATCTCCAGGTTGGCTTCGGCGTTCTCGAAGCGGATCGGGTTGACCTTGTGCGGCATGGTGGAGGAACCGGTGGCGCCGGCCACCGGGATCTGCTTGAAGTAGCCAATGGAGATGTAACTCCACACATCCGTGCAGAAGTTGTGCAGGATCCGGTTGAAGCGGGCGATGTCCGCGTAGAGCTCGGCCTGCCAGTCATGGGACTCAATCTGCGTGGTGAGGGGATTCCAGGTCAGGCCCAGGCCCTCCACAAAGCTGCGGGCCACCTGCTGCCAGTCGGCGCCGGGCACCGAAGCGTAGTGGGCGGCGTAGGTGCCGGTGGCGCCGTTGATCTTGCCCAGGTACTCGGTCTTCTCGATCCGGCGCAGCTGGCGGGTGAGCCGGTGCGCAGTGACGGCCAGTTCCTTGCCCAGCGTGGTGGGCGTGGCCGGCTGTCCGTGGGTGCGAGAGAGCATCGGCACGGAACGGGTTTCTTCGGCCATGACGGTGATCCGGTCCACCAGGTCATGTGCTGCGGGAAGCCACACGTTTTCCACTGCACCCTTAATACCCAGGGCGTAGGAGAGGTTGTTGACGTCCTCGGAGGTGCAGCCGAAGTGCACCAGGGCCGTCAGGTTTTCAATGCCGACCGCTGCCAGCCGGCGGCCGATGTAGTACTCCACGGCCTTCACATCGTGGACGGTGACCTGCTCAATCTCGGCCAGTTCCGTGATGGAGGCGCCGTCGAAGCCGGTGACGATTTCGCGCAGCTGTGCCTGCTGCTCATCGCTGAGCGGGGAGGTGCCCGGCAGCACTGAGTTGGAGGTGAGGTGGATCAGCCACTCCACTTCCACGTGCGTGCGGTCGCGGTTCAGGGCGGCCTCGGACAGGTAGTCCACCAGCGGTGCCGTGACGCCGCGGTAGCGGCCGTCCAGCGGGCCAAGGGCAATGGCGGGGGTGACGGAGGCAAGGGGGACGCGGGGAGCAGCGGATTCAGCCATGCGCTAATTCTTTCATGTTCCACCGGGGCCTCCCGCTCTGTGACATAGGCGCTCTGTGACATAGGAGGGTCGGGACCCGGTCCTTGTCCTCCACAGGGCCGCATGCACTGTGACGACGGCGAATGCTCCTCCCCATCCCCAGCCCGGAAGAACCGCTGGAGGACCGGACATGAAAGAACTGAAACGGCAATCGCTGAACGGGTGTTCAGCCCGCCAGGAAAGGGAGGTGGCTGATGGACAGGTCTGCGGAGTCGATTGTGGTCAACCCGCGCGATGTCTACGCTGCGGGCGAGGCAGCCGCTTGGGTCGCCCGGGCGGTGAAGGACCTGGCGGGTATCGAACAGGATCTGCCGGCGCTCATCCGGATGGACTGGTATTCCCCGGCGGCGGGAGAATTCACGGCCCTCCTCCGGCAGCACATCAAGAACGTGTCGACCACGCTGGAAGATCTGAGAACCTGTGCTGAGGCCGTTGCCCGGCATGTGGAGGAAATCCGTGCCTCTGGTCATGAGGTGTCATAGATGTCTTATCAATGGTCCACGGAAGACAATGCCGCGGCGGGAATCCATGTCCGGGGCGGTGCACACGGCCTGACGGTGGAGTACGGGGAGCTGGAGTCAGTGGCCGGCGCGTTGGAGGAAACCGTTGGACAGCTCACCTCCCTGCGGTCCGGATGCATGGAAATGTATTTGCTGCTCGTTGGAACGAGCGCGGTGCACATCCACGCCCGTGAGGCAGCCGGCGCTGCGGAGCTCGTCATCAAAGGCCTTTCCCGGAACCAGCAGGAGCTGGAGGAAGCCGCCGTTGATCTTCGCCGGGCTGCCCGGAATTATCTGGACACGGAAGGGCGGTTGGAAGAAGCGATTTCGTGGCTGGCCGTCGGAGTGCCGGCGGGGATCGAAGTGTGGCGGAGAGGCGGTGGCGGCTTCCCCGAGCGCAGTGTGAGCGAACTGATGGTTCCGCCGTTTGACGGCTTTCTCATTGAAAAGTTGCTGGAGCGGCTGGCAGAGGGCAGGTTCGGAGAGCTTAGACCGATCGACGTCACCGCGCTGGAGGACAGCGGGGCGCCGGTTCCGCTTGCCGGATCGGCCCGGGGTTTGCTGGAACGTTCAAAAACCCTGCTGGACGGACCGGAACGGGGCGTGGTGGAAATACTGACCGTGGACGAGGGTGAACGCCGTGTCCGGATTGTCACCCTGCCCGGCACTCAGGACAGCGGCACCATAGTTGTGGGACCGAACCCCTTCGACAACTACGGAATTGCGGAGGGCCGTGCACGGGACAGCCAATATATTGCCGATGCCGTGGCGGACGCCCTGCGGCAGGCGGGAGCCTCAGCAGAGGACGCGGTCATCCTGGTCGGCTACAGCCAGGGCGGGATCCACGCCGTGAATACCGGAGCACGCCTGGCGGAGTCGGGAGAATTCTCCGTTGAGATGGTGGTGACGGCGGCCGCGCCCGCAGGGGACAGGAGCACGCCGGATGGAGTGAAAGTGCTCCACCTGGAGCACTATCAGGACTGGGTCCCCGGCGCGGACGGAACCCTGAACCCGGACACCGCCGACCGGGTTACGGTGACGGGACGGACCGCGGTTCCCGCGGATGCCAGCCGTGACGGACTGGGTCCGGCGCATGACCTGGACCTCTATTTGGAGCTGGCCGACCAGGCTGATGCCAGCGCAGACCCGTCCTTAAAGGATTCGCTGGGATACCTCGCGGAGATCATTCCGCCCGCATCAATCGCCACGAGGAGCCTCTTCAGCTTTTCCCGGAAACCGGCGCCCACACCTTCGAAGAATGCGGCCGGCCAGGCGAAACGAGCGCCGTCGCCCGCGCCCGCCCCAATGCCTTCTCCGCGGGCACCATCCCCGCTACCGGCGGGTCCCGGTCAGTGAACCGGCCACCATGGAGACCAGGCTGATGATGATTGAGGCGAGTATGGCGGTCCAGAAAAAGGAATCCACGCTGAAATCAACCGGGGTGTAGCTGCTCAGCCAAGACGTCAGCATGAGCATGGCCGCGTTGACGACAATCGTGAAAAGTCCCAAAGTCAGGATGGTCAGCGGCAGAGTCAGAAGCTTGACGACCGGCCGGATCAGTGCGTTGACAATACCGAACAGCAGCCCGATAAAGAGGAACGCCAGCACCAGATCAATGGTGGGGTTGCCGGTGACGGCGTCGCCCGTTTCGAAGACCGTGATGCCGGGAAACAGCCACGCGGCCACATACAGGGCGAGGGCATTAATGATGATCTGGATCAGGAAGCGCATGGCTCCATGCTGACACAGTCGCATGCTCAAGACGCGGAGGGAGGCATGGACCGGCTTCAGTGTTCCAAATCACCCACTGGTGGAAGGCGACTACGCTTAAGCCCATGACGACCACCGAAAAGGACACCCACGCCGCTGAGGTCCGGGCTCCCGAGATCCGCCCCCGAAACGTGATGGGGAAGCTGCCCCGCTACGCCGCGGGCAAGCCGCCGGCGATTATCGAGGGGCTGCAGAGCTACAAGCTGTCATCCAATGAAAACCCCTTTCCGCCCCTGCCGGCCGTGCTTGAGGCCATCAGCAACAGGCAGGACATCAACCGGTACCCGGACCCGCTGTCCACGGCCCTGCGTACTGAACTCGCGGCGTTCCTGGACGTGCCGGCTGAGGATATCGTCACCGGCGCCGGCAGCTTGGGTGCCCTGAACCAGCTGCTTTCCACGTTTGCCGGACAGAACGAGCACGGCATTCCGGACGAGGTCATCTACCCGTGGCGCTCCTTCGAGGCCTATCCCATCAGCGTGGGGCTGTCCGGGGCGGACGGCGTCCAGGTGCCGCTGCGGGCGGACGGCACCCATGACCTGGAAGCCATGGCGGCGGCTATTACCGACCGGACGCGCGTGATCCTGCTGTGCACGCCCAACAACCCCACCGGTCCGGCTTTGACCTCCGTCCAGGTTGAGGACTTCCTTGTCCAGGTGCCCGCTGACGTACTGGTGGTGATCGATGAAGCGTATGAAGACTTTGTCCGGGATCCGGAGGCCGTGAACGGGATCGAGATGTACCGGGAACACCCCAATGTTGTGGTGCTGCGGACGTTCTCGAAGGGTGCCGGACTGGCGGGCCTCCGCGTCGGGTACTCCGTGTCACACCCCCCGGTGACCCAGTACCTGCGGGTGGCGGCGGTGCCGTTTGCCGTCTCCCAGCTGGCGGAAACAGCTGCCGTTGCCTCACTGCAGCACCACGGTGAACTTGTGGAAAGAATACAAGGACTCGTCGAGGAGCGGACCCGGGTTGTGGCGGGTTTGAAGGCGCTCGGATGGCGGATACCCGAGGCGCAGGGAAACTTTGTCTGGCTGGATTTGGGGGAGAATACCCCCGAGTTTGCGGCACTGGCGGAGCAGCAGGCCCTGGCTGCGCGGGCGTTCGGAACGGAGGGCGTGCGGGTCACCATCGGTGAGCAGGAGGCCAACACTCGATTCCTCGCGCTATGTGCGACCTATACAAAGGGACCCGGGGTTTCCTAGCGTGTCCTGACTGCGGACCGGGACGCGGCCCTCGTTAGGCTGGGGAGGTACGTTCCGCATATATGCCGCAGTGGTGATCTATTCCTTCTGAGGCATATGTATCTAGCGCGGGGCAGGTCGCTGACCGCCCCGGCGAGGAGTAAGCATGGATCTGAAGCACCTGGCTGTCCGGCCGGAGGCCAACGCTTCCGGCCTGCCTGAAGACGAGGCAGGCAACGCGGACATCGGCATTTTGGGCAGGGAGGCCGATCCGGCCATGGTCCAGATGCTCAGCCCGGAGGGTGAGCTTCTCCTGCAGGGTCCCTACGGTGCCTATGCTGCCGAGCTGGACGCCGAAGATCTTCGCGGCATGTACCGGGACATGTACACCATCCGCCGCTTCGACCAGGAAGCCACGGCGCTGCAGCGCCAGGGTGAATTGGTGATGTGGGTGCCGATGACCGGGCAGGAAGGCGCGCAGATCGGCTCCGGCAGTGCCCTGCAGCCGCAGGACTACGTCTTCCCCACTTACCGGGAGCACGGCGTCGCACTGACGCGGGGCCTGGAACTGTCTTCGCTGCTGCGCCGGTTCCGCGGTGTATCCCACGGAGGGTGGGACCCCAGCGAAACAAATTTCCACCTCTACACGCTGGTCCTCGCCGCACAGGTGCCGCACGCCGTCGGCTACGCCATGGGCATGGCCCGTGACCGCAAGCTGGATTCGCAGCTGCCCGAGGCCGCCACAGTGGCCTACTTCGGCGACGGTGCCAGCTCCGAGGGCGACGTCCACGAAGCCATGGTCTTCGCGGCCTCCTACGACGCGCCCGTGGTGTTCTTCTGCCAGAACAACCACTGGGCCATCTCGGTGCCCACCGAAGTGCAGTCCCGCATTCCGCTCGCCAACCGGGCCAAGGGCTACGGTTTCCCGGGCATCCGCGTGGACGGCAATGACGCGGTTGCCGTCCGGGCCGTCACGAGCTGGGCGCTGGAACACGCGCGCTCGGGCAAGGGGCCGGTGCTGATCGAGGCCTTCACCTACCGGATGAGTGCCCACACCACCGCCGACGACCCCACAAAGTACCGTCTCAGCGCCGATGAGGAAGCCTGGATCTCGCGTGATCCGCTCACCCGGCTGGAGAAGCACCTCCGTGCCGCGGGGCTGGCGGATGACGAATTCTTCGAGACGCTGGCGGCGGAAGGACAGGCCATGGCGGAGAAGCTCCGTCAGGATGTGCTTGCCATGTCATCACCGGGGTTTACGGATGCCTTTACCGACGTCTACGCCGAAGCACACCCGCTGATCCAGGAGGAACTGGAGTTCCACCGCCGCTACGAGGCTGGCTTTGCCGACTCCCAGGAGCCCACCGCATGAGCACGATGACCATGGCCAAAGCCATTAACGCCGGACTGAGGGCAGGACTGTCACAGAACCCCAAGTCGCTGCTGATGGGCGAAGACATTGGCGATCTGGGCGGCGTTTACCGCGTAACCGAAGGGCTCAAAGCGGACTTTGGCGCGGACCGGGTAATGGACACTCCGCTGGCGGAATCCGGGATCATCGGTACCGCTATCGGTCTCGCGCTGCGCGGCTACACGCCTGTCTGCGAAATTCAGTTTGACGGCTTTGTCTTCCCCGGGTTCAACCAGATCACCACCCAGCTGGCCAAGATGCATTCGCGAAGCGAGGGAGCCCTCAGCGCGCCGGTGGTTATCCGGATCCCCTACGGCGGCGGAATCGGATCCATCGAACACCACTCGGAATCACCGGAAGCACTGTTTGCCCATACGGCCGGGCTGCGGATCCTTACCCCGTCCAGCCCCCAGGACGCCTATTGGATGATCCAGCAGGCCATGACCTGCCTTGATCCGGTGATCGTTTTCGAACCCAAGCGCCGCTACTGGCTGAAGGGCGACGTCGACACGGAAAAGCCCTCGGGTGATCCGTTTGCGGCCCACGTTCTGCGCGAAGGCACCGACGCCACCATCGTGGCGTATGGACCGCTGGTGCCGGTGGCCCTCGCCGCCGCGAAGGCCGCTGAGGAAGACGGACGCAGCATCGAAGTGATTGACCTGCGCTCCATCTCGCCGATCGATTTCGACACCGTCACCGAGTCGGTCCGCAAGACCGGCCGCCTTATCGTCACCCACGAAGCCCCCACGTTCGGCGGAATCGGCGGGGAGATCGCGGCCCGGGTAACCGAACGCGCGTTCCTGTCCCTGGAGGCACCTGTGATCCGTGTCGGCGGTTTCCACATGCCGTATCCGGTGGCCAAGGTCGAAGAGCACTATCTGCCGGACATCGACAAGCTGATGGATGCCCTGGACCGGTCTTTCGCCTACTAACCTCCGGCCGCCAAGCAGTTTGCCGCACACAAAGATTGAGAAACCATGACTGAAAGAACGTTCCACCTTCCCGACGTGGGCGAGGGTCTGACCGAGGCCGACATTGTCCAGTGGAAGGTTCAAACCGGCGACACCGTGGCCGTCAATGACGTCATCGTTGAGATTGAGACGGCAAAATCACTGGTGGAGCTCCCCTCGCCCTACGCCGGCACCGTGTCTGCGCTGCTGGTGGAGGAGGGGCAGACAGTGGATGTCGGAACGCCCATTATCAGCGTCACGGCCGGTTCACCGGCCCAGGAGAGCGGCCAGCAGCCGGGGGCGCCCATGACCCCCGCGCCCGTTCCGGCGGCAGCCGACGACGACGGGCAGCCCAGCGCTTCCCTCACCGGCACAGGCCCCAAGGCCGACGCCGTGAAGCGGCGGCCGCGGACCGGCCGGACTGCTCCTTCGCCCGTCAGCCAGCCGGCTCCGTCAGGCGCGGCACCCTCACCGGCGGCACCCTCACCCGCGGCGCCGTCGCCGGCACCGAACCCCGGGCGCTCACTCGATGCCCGCACGCCGGCCGTCGCTGCTGCAGGCGCCGCGGTGCAGGACACCCTCTCCCGCCTGATCCAGCGGGTGCTGGCCAAGCCCCCGGTGCGCAAGGCGGCGAAGGACCTCGGCATCAACCTGGCGGAAGTGCCGGCAACCGGCGCCGGCGGCGAGGTGACCAAGCAGGATTTGATCAGCTACCAGGCGCAGCGCGAAGCCGAGCAGAAGTCCGCGGATACCTTCTGGGCAGGCGCGCAGAAGCCCCGTGACGAGCGGATTGAACGCATCCCGGTCAAGGGAGTGCGCCGGGCTACGGCCAAGGCCATGGTGGACAGCGCATTTTCCGCACCCCACGTCAGCATTTTCGTGGATGTGGACGCCTCACGGACCATGGAGTTCGTCAAGCGCCTGAAGGCGTCACGGGACTTTGACGGCATCAAGGTCTCGCCGCTGCTGATCCTGGCAAAGGCCGTGATCTGGGCTGCCGCCCGCAACCCGTCGGTCAACGCCACCTGGGCCGGGGACGAAATCCTGGTCAAGCACTTCATGAACCTCGGAATTGCTGCCGCCACGCCCCGCGGACTAATGGTCCCGAACATCAAGGATGCCCAGGACCTGTCTCTGAAGGAACTGGCCATGGCCCTCAACTCCTTGGCGACGACGGCGCGGGCAGGGAAAACCCCGCCGGCGGACATGTCGGGCGGAACCCTCACCATCACCAACATCGGCGCCCTGGGCATCGACACCGGCACACCCATCATCAACCCCGGTGAAGTGGCCATCGTGGCCTTCGGGACGATCAAGCAAAAGCCCTGGGTGGTGGACGGCGAAGTCGTTCCGCGCTGGGTGACCACCCTGGGCGGTTCCTTCGACCACCGGGTGGTGGACGGTGACCTTTCCGCGCGTTTCATGGCCGACGTCGCATCCATCCTGGAGGAGCCTGCACTGCTGCTGGATTAGGCAGCGGAGAGGCCAAACGCACAGCAGGCACTGCTTTCGCGGCTGACGGCGGATACGATCGGGACACTATGACTATTCCTCGGAGCCCCCAGGGGCAAGGCGGCCCGCCGCGCATTGACCTTAAACGCACGCTTATCCTGCTGGCAGTGGCCTTTGTCATCTCCAGCCTGCTGATCATGCTGTTCCCCGGACTGGGCACCTTCTGGCGTCTGCTGATCATCCTGGGCCTGTTTCTCGTCGTCTTTCCGTTCCTGGAACGGCGGCGAAGGAACCGCTAGCCTGCAGCGTGGTCCATGGCGCGGCGCAGGACCGGGGCGAGCCGCCGCACGCCCTCGGCAATGTCCTCTTCTGAAACAGCGCTGAAGGCCAGTCTCAACTTGTTGGAAGGTTCATCCGACGGTGAGAACGCGGCTCCGGGGATGAACACCACACCTGCATCGATGGCCTCGTACAGCAGGGGATAGGTGTCCACGCCTTCGGGCAGGCTCAGCCACACAAAGAATCCGCCGTCGGGCACCGTCCAGCTCACGCCGTCGGGCAGTTCTTCGGTCAGCGCCGCGAGCATGGCGGCGCAGCGTGAGGCATACAGCATCCGGGAGTCGCGGATGTTCTGCATCCAGTCGTAGTCGCGCAGATAGGCGGACACCAGCATTTGCGTGAGCGGCGACGGGCAGAGGACCACAGCCTCGCAGGCCAGGTAGAAGCGGCGGTGCAGATGGCGGGGGACCAGTGCCCAGCCCACCCGGACGCCCGGGGCAAAGATCTTGGAGAAGGAACCCAGGTACAGGACGTCATCGGGATTGCCTGCCCGCAGCGGGACCAGCGGGTTCCCGTCAAAGCGGAGCATTCCGTAGGGGTTGTCCTCGAGGATGAGGATGTTCGCCCGCGCGCAGATTTCCACGATGCGGGGCCGTCTGCGGGCGGCCAGGGTCACTCCGCTGGGATTGTTGAAACTGGGAATGATGTAGAGCATCTTGATGGTCTTGCCCTGCTTCCGCAGCGAAGCGATCGCTTCCTCCAGCGCTTCAGGCACCAGGCCCTCACTGTCCACCGGAAGGGCGTGCATCTGAACCTCGTACGCTTCGAAGGCGTTCAGCGCCCCAACATAGGTTGGGTCCTCGCACAGCACCACGTCTCCGGGGTTGCAGAATACTTTGGCGGCAACGTCCTGGGCGGACTGGGAGCCCGTGGTGATGACAATGTCCGCAGGATCGGCGTCGGTAATTCCTTCCGCTGCCATGACCTCACAGGCCTGGATGCGGAGTTCCTCCATGCCCTGTCCGGCACCGTACTGCAGCGCTTCGAGTCCGTGTTCGGCGATGATGCGCTGCGCCGACAGGCCCAGTTCGGCCAGGGGAAGCGAACGCAGATAGGGGCTGCCTCCCGCCAGCGAGATCAGCCCCGGCCGGATGGAGATGTCAAAGACGTCACGCACCGCCGACTGCTTGATATGGAAGGCACGGTCTGAAAAGAGGGCTTCATGGCGGTGCGTGGAAGAAACGGCACGGTCAAGGGCTGCCTGGGTCTCTGCCGTCAGAACTGTGGCGGTCGTCTCCTCGGAAGTCATCCCCACATCCTAGCCCGGCTTGTTGCTCTCTCGGCAACAATAGTTGTCTAGATCCACCCGGCCCGGTGGGCTTTTACTCCGGCCTGGAAGCGGCTTTCTGCGCCCAGGTCCTCCAGCATCTTGGCGATGTGGCGCCGGCAGGTCCGCACGCTGATGCCCATCCGGCGGGCTATGACCTCATCGGGTTGACCGGAGGCGAGGGCACGAAGGATTGAGCGCTGCACACTGCTCAGCTGATTTCCGCGTGGTTCTTCGGCAAGGAACGGCTCGCCCAGCTCCCAGGCGAACTCAAACAGCCGGACAAAGACGGAAACCACGTTGGGATCCCGGATGACCAGCCCCGCCCGGTCCTGGGCATGTGCTGCCCGCGGGATCACTGCAACCTTGCCGTCGAAAATCACTGCCCGGAGCGGCATCTGGGGGAGGGTCCTAAACTCCCCGCCGGCCGCAGTGACAACCTCAACGGCTCTGCGCGTGGGCATATGGTCCCGGATGCTGGAGTGGTAGAGGGTGCGGCGGGACACCCCCTGCTGCAGCATGTCCACATCTTTCTGGATGCTCTCTTCCTGGGTGTCGGCGGTGGCCCCCTGCCCGGGCCGCGCCATCAGGACACACTCGGACGCAGATCTGGCGTATTCGATCAGGATGCGCATCACCTGGTCCGGATCCTCCAGGACCTCCACCGGGGCATCGGTGGATACCCGCCGGCTGGCCTCGGCAAAGACGGGAACCAGTGCGGCCAGCTCACGGCGCTTGGCTCCGATCCGCGAACGGAGATCCAGGAGCGCCCTCTCATCCGGATCAACCAGTTCAGCCAGTGCGACGTCGGGGGAGACGGCCGTGTAGCTGCGCCGGCCGGTGTTGGCCTGGACCAGCAGGCAGCGCTCCACCAGAGAGTTCACGGCCGCCTCGATGGAACGCGTGGTGAAGCCCAGCGCCTCGGAAGCATCGTCTACGGTCCAGCCCGGACTGCTTACGGCGTAACGGTAGACAGCTTGGGACAAGTCATCCACATCCGTTCCTTTCGATTCGGCTGAGGCTACCTTATCCGGCGCTGCGCCAAAGGCATGTTGTCATCCTTTGTCATAGCCGGAGATGGCATCCACCTTCTCCGCTGAAGCACCGGCAGGGTCAAACACGTAACCCAGCCATTCCTTGGCGAGGCGCCGCGCCAGCTCAATGCCGACCACTCGCTGGCCCATGCAGAGCACCTGGGCATTGTTGCTGAGCACGGAGCGCTCCACGGAATAGGAATCATGGGCGGTGACCGCCCGGATGCCGGGGACCTTGTTTGCGGAAATGGCCACTCCCAGGCCCGTGCCGCAGATCAGCAGGGCACGGTCCGCTTCGCCTGCGGCTACTATGCGTGCGGCGTCGACGGCGACGTGGGGGTAGGCAGTATTCTCCGAGTCGGAAACACCCACGTCCACCACGCTTTCAACGCGGTCATCCGCCTCCAGGTCCCGGCGCAGAACCTCCTTGTAATCAAATCCGGCGTCGTCTCCGCCGATCACTATCCGCAGTTTCCGGGCCTCGCTCATGATTTCCTCAGTTCCTTGTTCGGCTGGTGGTTTTGTTGTCGATAGGGTCGGGGATCCGGCACCCTGCAGTGTCCGCGGCAATGTCAAGCAAGTTCAGATAGGCGTCCACCTGCCATGCGGCGCGGCCGATGAACAGTCCGTTCACGTGCGGGATCCCGAGCAGGGTGGCGGCGTTGTCCGGTGCCACCGATCCGCCGTAAAGCAGTCCGGCCACCTGGTGTCCCCAGCTGTGTGCGAGGGCTGCGAACGGGGCCCGGAGCTCATCCGGTTCGGCAGGCCGCCCGGCGGCACCGATCGCCCAGACAGGCTCGTAGGCAATCAGGACCCGGGAGATTTCCTGCCCGGAAAGGCCGTCCAGTGCCGCGGCGGCCTGCCGGAGAATGAACTCGGCGGAGTTTCCCGCAGCCAAGACGTCGGCAGGCTCACCGACGCACAGCAGCGGAGTCAGTCCGTGCCGCAATACCGCTGCCACTTTGAGCCGAACCGTTTCATCGGTCTCCCCAAAGTGCGCGCGGCGCTCCGAGTGGCCAATTTCCACCAGCTGCGCACCGGCGTCGGCCACTTGGGGAACGGAAACCTCTCCGGTCCATGCGCCGTTGTCCTCCCAATGGGCGTTCTGCGCTCCCAGCAGCACCCGGCGGTCATCTTCCAGGATCCCGGCCACCGCGGACAGAGCCGTGACCGGGGGGATGATGAAGGGCTGCACGGCGCCCAGCCGCCGGCCGTCAAGACCGGTGAGCAGGCCGCGGGCGTATCCTTCGGCCTCGGCGACGGTTTTGTTCATCTTCCAGCTGGTGCCAACCCAAACAGTCACGATTGTTCCTCAGGAGGTGCCGGGTGAGGAGCTGAGGAAATTCCCCAGCGCATCCATCAGGACCGAGAAGGAATGGGCGCCGGGATCGGGCGTACCCAGACTCTTTTCGCCCAGGATGCGGGACCTCCCCAGGCGGGAGGTGATGTCTGCCGTGGCTTTGGCTGCCTCCTGCGCCGCGGCCGCGGCCTTTTTCACCGAGCCCGCCAGGTCGCCGGTGGAAGCGAATTCCGCCGCGATGACGTCGCGGAAAGGAAGCGCGGCGTCCACCATGGTTTTGTCTCCGGGGCGGGCCCCGCCAAGCCGGACAACGGCGTCGATTCCCGCGGCAAGAGCCTGGACAATTTCGGGTGCCGCCACGGCGCGGGTGTCGTCGAAGACGCTGCCGGCCGCGGTGAGG
The DNA here is from genome assembly GCF_018866305.1 of Arthrobacter sunyaminii. Classification (NCBI taxonomy): domain Bacteria; kingdom Bacillati; phylum Actinomycetota; class Actinomycetes; order Micrococcales; family Micrococcaceae; genus Arthrobacter; species Arthrobacter sunyaminii. Next base: position 3,789,133 of record NZ_CP076456.1, on the reverse strand, counting down.
GCCGCCCCCCACAGTGCCCCGGAGGTGCCACCTGCTTCCTCTGCCCAGGCGTCTCCTGCATGAAGCAGGACCGTCCGCGCTCCGGCGCCTTTGGCTGCAGCCTCGCTGCCGGCCTTCGCTGCACCCCTGGTTCCGTAGGTCATCCCCTGGCCGTGGTCGCCGTCGCCGGCCACCGCGTCCAGCCGGCCAAAATGCTCTTCGTGCTCCGCCGCCGTGTCGCGCAGCATTTCCAGCAGCTGCACGATCCCCGCAGCGGATGCCCGGGATTCCTCCGCCGCTTCCGGAATGGGATCCTCGCCCGGAACGTGGACTCCGGTCCGCGGCGGTGCCGACGGCTCTTGGGCCGCGCTTCGCCGGAAAGCGGGGGTGTCCGCCGGTGCCAGCCAATACTGCTCCAGTTCATCGTCCAGGAACACGATGCTCAGCGAGAGCCCGGCCATGTTGAGGCTGGTGACATGTTCGCCAATTTCCGGGGCCACCACCGTAAACCCCTTCTCGGACAGCCGCTCAGCCACCCGGCCGTAGACCACAAAGAGTTCCTCGTACTTGACCGTGCCGAGGCCGTTGAGTACCACTGAGACCCGGCCGCTGTAGGGGCCGTTTCGCTCCGGTTCCTCTTCGAGGACGCCGGTGAGCAGCAGGTCTGCGACTTCCGAAGCAGTTCCCATGGGAACCTCGCGGATTCCCGGTTCGCCGTGAATTCCCAGGCCGATGGCCATCTGGCCGTCCGGCACGTGGAACAGGGCCTCCCCGGCTCCCGGCAGTGTGCATCCGTCAAACGCCACACCAAAGGAGCGGGTAGCGTCGTTGGCCTTCCAGGCCACCCGCTCGGCCTCATCCAGATCTGCACCGGCCGCAATGGCCGCACCGGCGATCTTGAAGACAATCAGGTCCCCGGCAATTCCGCGGCGGTCCCGGTGGGATTCGGCGGGGCCAGAGGCGATGTCATCCGAGACCTTGATAATTCGGACATCGACGCCCTCGGCGCGCAGCTTTTCGGCCGCCTGGCCAAAGTGCAGGACGTCCCCGGCATAGTTCCCGAAGCCCAGGAGAACGCCTCCGCCGTTTTCCGCCGACCGGGAAACGGAGTACACCTGGGAGGCGGACGGGGAGGAAAAGATGTTGCCGCACGGTGCACCGTGGGCAAGGCCCGGGCCTACCCAGCCGGCAAAAGCCGGGTAGTGCCCGGAACCGCCGCCGATCACCAGGGCAGGCTGGTTTTCCGGCGTTTCCGTGGAGCGCACCACACCGCCGTGCGCGGGCATCACATGCGCCGGGTGCGCTGCAGCGTATCCGCGCAGGGCGTCGACGGCGAAGTCTGCGGGGTCGTTCAGGAGGTACGTCATGGGTCAGCGGGTTTCCGTGGAAGTGTGGGCGGTGTCCAGGCCTGCCTCCTCGGCGGGACTGGGTCCGAGCTCCTTCAGCAGCCCGGACATGGCAACATACGCCTTGTTCCGGTAGGCCACAAGGTCCTGGGATTTGTCCGCGGGAATCTGCAGGAAGCCGGCTCCCGACTTGGTGCCGAGCTTCCCGGCATCGACAAGGTCCTTCAGGATTCCCGGGGTTGCAAACCGTTCCGGGAAGGAAGTCTGCAGCGATGCGTAGCAGAAGGAGTAAACGTCCAGGCCTGCCATGTCGGCGATCGCAAACGGGCCAAAGAAGGGTAACCGGAAGCCGAAAGTGGTCCGGACCAGGGTGTCCACGTCCTCCGCGGATGCAATGCCCTCCTCAACCACCTGGGCGGCCTCGTGGAACAGCGCGTACTGGAGGCGGTTGAGCACAAAGCCCGTGACATCCTTCACGACGGCGGCATGTTTGCCCGTGAGCGCGACAATTTCCCGGGCTGTTTCAACGGTTGCTGCGGTGGTGCCCGCGTGGGGAATGACTTCCACTCCGGGGATGAAGGGAGCGGGGTTGGAGAAGTGCACCCCCAGGAAGCGGCCCGGGTTAGAGACTGCCTCGGCCAGGGTGGCGATCAGGATGGTGGAGGTGTTGGAGCCGATAACAGCGTCCTGCCGTGCAGCATCACTGATCCGCCGCAAAGTGGCGTGCTTGATCTCAAGGATCTCAGGGACGGCTTCTTCGATGTAGGAGGCATCCGCCACGGCATCTTCAATGCTGGGGGCCGCCCAAAGGTTTTCCCGCAGCCGCCGGACCGCGTCTTCGGGAAACAGGCCGTCCGAAACGAACAACTCCGCTTCGGCGAGCAGGCGTTCGAGATTCTTCTCGGCTACTTCCTGCGACACATCGGCAAGCGCAACTCGTGCGCCTCCCAGGGCGAGGACCTGCGCAATGCCTCCGCCCATGTATCCGGAACCTACTACGGCTACTGTTCGCTGGGTCACTGGCGAGTCCTCCGATGCACTGGTCAATGATTCGTCCGATCGGATTCGACCGGAGCTATTTCATCTTTCCTATAGGATCCATGTGCAACTCTGTGATGTCAACCACACAGTAGACGGCTCGGCCGGGAGAGGGGTGTCAGTCCGGCTGTCCGGTGCCGGTGCGGGTTACCTCGTGTTCCCGCGCAGCACGGTCCCGAACGCCGCAGATGTGGCCGGCCATTGCGGCGCGTGCTTCCTCAGCGTCACCCCGGCGCATGGCGGCGACAATCCGGGTATGTTCCTCAATGGCACTGCGTGCATCCCGGACGCCGGTTCCTCCAAACAGGCGGAAGCGGTGGACGTGTCCGCCCAGGGAGTTGTAGGCGCCCAGGAGGAACCGGTTGCGGGTTTGTTCGGCGATGGTCCGGTGGAAACGCTCGTCTGCTTCCCAATAGGACCGGTAATCGGAAAAGTTGGGTCCGTTGGGCGCCTGCCGCAGGTCTTCGATGGAACGCTCGAGCTCCGCCAGAAACGCCTCGTCCGCGTGCCTGCAGGCAACCTCGGCGGCGTGCCCCTCGATCAGCAGCCGGGCATCCATGAGGTCCAGGAGCTCGTCATGGCTCAGGACGGGTGCCACGCGGTAGCCGCGCAGGGCGGCGCGCACCACCATGCCGGTGGCTTCCAGCCTGGCCAGTGCCTCCCGGACGGGGGTAGGGGACACGCCAAGATCCCTGGCGGTGCCGTCAATGCTGAGCGGGTCCCCCGAGGCAAGCTTTCCGTCCATCAGGCGCGCAAGAATCTCCGTGTAAACCTGATCCGCCAAAACGCTGCGCTGCACCCAGGCACCGCTCCCTGCTGCATCCGTACCCATGGTGCTCCTCTTGGTCCCGCCGTTGGTGTGCCTTCAAGATTTTCCCACAAGGCAGTGGTCCGCCCCGCCTGGGGGTTTGCAGCGTGGCGGCTGAAGGCTCGCCGTCCGTGCGGGTCGGCGGCCAGCTGGACAGTATCCCAATATCCTATAGGGTATAGCCCAGACGTGCCGAACTATGGCCCACATCACATACCCGTGGAGCAACTCCAGCGAACAAAGGTGTTCCCTCTATGCGCATTCCCGCTGTTCTACCCGCTGAAACACTCGTCCTGGCCGACAGGCCCTCCTGGGCACTGATCTCGATCGCCGTGGCGGCCATCGCAGTCCTGCTGCTGATGATCATCAAACTGCGGATCCATGCCTTCTTCGCCCTGATTATCATCAGCGTCCTAACCGCGCTGGCAGCCGGCATCGGCATCGGGGACGTAATGACCGTCGTCGTGGCCGGCTTCAGCACCACCGTTGGAACCGTTGCCCTGCTGGTGGGATTTGGTGCCGTCCTGGGGCGCCTCGTGGAGGTATCGGGAGGTGCCCAGGTCCTTGCGGATGCGATGCTTCGCCGTTTCGGGGAGAAGCGGGCACCTCTGGCGCTGGCCGTCGCCTCGTTGTTCTATGCCTTCCCCATCTTCCTTGATGCCGGATTCATCGTGATGCTGCCGATCATTTACACGGTGGCGCGCCGCCTTGACGGCTCCTTCATGCTGTATGTGCTTCCCTCTATCGGCTCGTTCCTCATGATGCATGCGCTGACCCCGCCGCATCCGGGTCCCACCGCGGCGGCAACGGTCATGGGTGCAGACATTGGCATGGTGATTGTGGTTGCTCTGCTGGTTGGCCTTCCGGCGTGGTACCTCGCCGGGTACCGGCTGGCGCTGATTATTGCCAGGCGGTACCCGGACATGCCCGTTCCAAATCTGCTGGGGGAGGCGGACCTGGATGAGGACACTCCGCGGCCGGGGTTCTGGACCATCATCTTCGTGCTCCTGCTGCCTCTGGTCCTGATCTTCTTCAACACCCTCTTCAGCACACTCGAGGCAACCGGGGCAGTGGGCGAAGACAACATTCTCTTCCAGCTCTCCCGCCTGATCGGAAACACTCCCGTCGCGCTGCTGATTGCCACCCTGACGGCGATGTACCTGCTCTACATGCGGCCGCGACGCGGCCGCGGCAAAATCGGCAGTGCCCTGGAGGACCTGGTCGACCATGCGCTGGCCCCGGTTTGTTCCATCATCCTGATCACCGGTGCCGGCGGAGCTTTCGGCCGCGTCCTGACCGAAACCGGCATCGGCGGAACCATAGCTTCCGGACTGGACGCCGTTGGCCTTCCCGTCATCCTCGCCGGATTCCTGGTGGCGATCGCCTTCCGCGTTGCGCAGGGATCCGCCACCGTCGCAGCCACAACGGCCGGTTCCATCATGGCCCCGGCTGTCATGGAGCTTGGTGTCTCCGGAATTGGCCTGGCGGCCGTGGTGGTGGCGATTGCAGCAGGCTCCATCACGTTCTCCCACGTCAATGATTCCGGTTTCTGGCTGATTGGAAAGTTCTGCGGCTTCGACACCCTGACCACTTTGAAGACCTGGACCGTGGTGGGCACGGCGATCGGCTTCCTGTCCTTTGCGCTGGCATGGGTTGTCTACGCAGTAGCCGCCTGACCGCCGCGTGACGCCGGCTCCCTACCCCTTTAGGAGTTTTCATGGCTAATTTCCCGGAACGCCGGACCGCAGTTGTCACGGGCACGGGCAGCGAACGCGGGATCGGCCGCCACGTTGCCCGCCGTCTTGTTAGGGAAGGCTGGGCCGTGGCTGTGCTGGACCTGGACGAGGCAGGAGTGCACTCCTTTGCCGCAGAGCTCGCGACGGAAGCGGTGCAGCCCGTCCTGGGCATAGCCGTTGATGTGGCGGACCCCGCCTCGGTGGAGGCAGCCTTTGTCCGAATGGATGAGGAGCTGCCTCCGGTGCTTGCACTGGTCAATCTTGCCGGAATCGCCAGCCCGCACACCCTCTTCGAGCTCACGAAAGAACTGTGGACCCGCGTCATGGACGCCAACGCCACGGGAACACTGCTCATGATGCAGGCTGCAGCCCGCCGCATGATCGACGGCGGCTGCGGCGGACGCATTGTGAACACCTCGTCCATAACGGCGTACGACGGCGGCGGGACCTTCTCGAAGACGGGGTACGCGGGGGCAAAGGCAGCCGTGCTGGGACTCACCCGTGGTGCAGCCCGGGAGCTCGGGCCGCACGGCATCACCTGCAATGCCGTTGTCCCGGGACCCATCGACACGGACATCATGGGCGGTCCGCTCAGCGAGGACCGCAAGGCCGCTTTGTCCGGAGACATTCCCGTGCAGCGGGTTGGCCGCCCGTCCGAAGTTGCCGCCCTGGTGAATTTCCTGGTGGGCGAAGAGGCGGGGTTCATCAACGGCGCCTCGTACTTCATCGACGGCGGCAAGCACATGGTGTGAACCCGCCCATTAACCCGCATCATCGACCAACGCAAGGAGAAGAACATGACGTACACACCCGAGACATGGCCCATCGGAGCGGCCCTGCTCAACTTCACGGGAGTAACGCAGGACGGTCTGGACCGCACCGAGGCCGGGCCGCAGGCCTGGAAACAGACCCTGCGGGAAGTCAGGGTGGCTGGGTTCGACCACGTCGACCTGACGGATTCATGGGTCCGGGCGGGGGACCTCGACGCCGGCGGGCGCCGTCAGCTGCTGGAGACGGCACGTTCCTACGGGCTCGCTTTCAGCGACCTCGCCGTCACCCGCAAAAGTGTGATCACCGCCGATGAAGAGCAGGCGCAGCGGAACATGGCCTACACCAAGCGGACCATAGACGCGGCGGCGGACCTCGAAGCACCCATGGTCTGCCTGGGACTGCATGATCCCCTCACGCAGGAGCAGAAGGACGCGACCTGGTTCTGGCTCGCCAAGGGAATCGAGGACGAGGACACAACCGCCAACCGGGACAAGGCGGCCGGGCGCTTCAGGGAGCTGGGCGAGTATGCGGCGACACGCGGAGTGAGCCTGTCGCTGGAGATGTATGAAGGCACCTTCCTGGGAACGGCGGACAGCTCCGTTCAGCTGGTGAAAGCGGTGGATCTGCCCAACGTGGGGCTTTGCCCCGACATCGGCAACATTGTGCGCCTCCACCGTCCGGTTGAGGACTGGCGCGAAATGCTGGTCAAGATGCTCCCGCACACCAACTACTGGCAGCTGAAGAACTACTTCCGGGATCACGATCCCGCCACCGGTGCCTACGCCTCGGCACCGGCGCCGCTGGCCCTCGGATTCATCAATTATCGGGAGGCCATTGGCATGGCCCTGGAGGCAGGGTTTGACGGTCCGATGTGCGTGGAGCACTACGGCGGTGACGGACTCTCGGTGGCTGCCATGAACCGGAACTACATCCGGGACATCCTGCGGGCCAAGCTGCCGGAAGAATAGCCGCCGCGAAAAGACTGCCATGACCGCTTAATGCCATCACAGGGAAGCCGGCACAGAAAGACCGGATATCCGCCATATTCCTTGTTGACATGCGGCCGATTCGTCAAGAGCAGAGGCAAATAAATGACAGGCAAGGGCCAAAGGGGCCATGACAGGAACCGGGCACCGGAAAGGGTAGACGAGGCGTTGCGCAGCGGGGGAAGCTTTCGGAGTCAACCAACCGCACAGGCCGGCACATCGGCCGCAGGTACAGGAGGGGAATGAAGATGACCAAAGTTTGGGACTGGATCTAGGGAATCCCCTCAGGGGGAAAGCAACTTGATTTACAACGAGTAACCAGCAAGACCCCGCTCAGCGGCGGTAACCAAGCACCAACCCCGGAGGGGACTCACGCCATGACACAGCTGACAGCAGTTCGAAACGCCTCACGAACTCGCCCGACGGCACAATGGTGGACAGTCTCCTTTTACACCGGGGGCTTCGATGTAGCGGACGGCATCATTGGAGAACTGGTTACCCCGCTGGCGGCCCAAGCACAGGCCTACGGGGCCAGCAGGTGGTACTACACGAGGTGCCTGGAACCGGCCAACGCGCATGTGCGGGTCCGGTTCCTTGGAGAACCCGAAATTTTTGAGCGGCTGACGCCCCTGTTGGGCGCGCTGCGGGATCAGGCCAGCGGCGTCATTGGCCATCTCGAAATGACCCAGCAGATCAGCGATCCGGCCACGGACCGTCTGGGTCCCGGCGGAGCGGAACACCAGAATCCCAGGCTCGAGGCTGATCTGGCCAAATACGGGGGCCTGGAAGGACTGGCCCTGGCGGAAGAGGTCTTTGAACTCTCCTCGGAGCTGGGCGCCTGGGCCACGGTCAGGTTTCCGAAGGTCCAGAACAGGTGGGCCTTCGGATCGCTCCTGCTGTTCGATTCCGCCCGCGCCATGATGAAGGGCCCCCACTCGGCAAGCTGGCCGGACCGGCGGCGAATCTCCTGGGACTACTACTGGGACAGCCATTTGCGCAGCTGTACGGCCGGCTTTGGGCAGCGGGCCGGAAGTGTCAGGGAGGCGATGACCATTCAGGTTGCCGCGAAGGTGACGCCCACCCACCGTCTGATGGCTGCCACCGCTGCCGAAAACGCAGTGGAGAACTGGCGCCGCCGCTGGTTCAGGAGCCTCGACAATTACCTCTACCGGGCGGACAAAGCCCGGCTCAGCAGGAGCGCACAGCATTTGACCGTGTATCAGGCGCACATGCTGCTGAACCGACTCGGGCTTTCACTGCGGGAGGAGGCCGCACTGGGCCTGTATGCACGCAGTTGGAGCACTGAACACGAAGCGGCACTGCTGGACCGGCACTAGGCAACGATCAAGCCCTACCAGAAGGAGACCCCGTGACAAGCCGCAACGAGTTCATAGTAGCGTCGACTTCCCAAGACCTGTCAGAGGCCCTTGGGTGCTCCGAAGACGTTGTTGAAGACCTGCGGGACAAGGGGATTGTTGCCTCCAGCGGAGAGCTTTGGGACGTTGGTCCCGCACGTGACTACCTGCGGGACGCGGCCTGGGCCGGCGGCTTCTGGGATTGAGGAAATAAACTTCCCGGACTGAGACACCAAACCGGACTGAGACACAAAGACTGAGACACAAAAAGGACGGACCCTGCTGCGGCAGCAGCAGGGTCCGTCCTTATTTGTGTAAGGGGGCTGCTAGGCAGCGGTGGAGGCGGAAGCCCCGGCAAGCGACGAAACCACGCTGCGGACCTGTTCCACCACCTCGGCATCATCCTTGGGGTGGATCTCGGCGAAGCGGGTCACGGAGCCGCCAATGGACAGGCGTACGTCCTCCACCAGGTGGGCACCGGCAATTCCCAGGGACTTGCGGGCGTCGTCATGGGCCCAGACCCCGCCGAACTGGCCGAAGGCGGAACCGATCACGGCTGCGGGGGTGCCGGCAATGGCACCAGCGCCGAACGGGCGTGAAAGCCAGTCAATGGCGTTCTTCAGGACAGCGGGCATTGTTCCGTTGTATTCCGGGCACACCAGCAGCAGGGCGTCGGAGGAAGCAGCTGCCTTGCGCAGTGCCGCAGCGGCTTCGGGGATGGAGCCCTCGACGTCGATGTCTTCGTTGTAGAACGGGATGGTTCCGATGCCCTCATGGATGACAATCTCAACACCCTCGGGGGCGTTCAGGACGGCCGTTTCGGCAAGTTGACGGTTGACGGAACCGGCCCGAAGGCTGCCGACCAGGGTAAGTACTTTAGTGCTCAAGGAAACTCCTATCAGGGACCGTGCCGGTTTGAGGCACAGGTATTGCATCTAAGACTATAAGCGGACCACGGTCCGCTTTTATTCCGCGGGGGTTAGACTGGCGCGCATGCAGGCAGGCAGGGAAGAGAGCGCGGGCGGCGGATGTGAGCGTCTGGATGCGGCAAGAAACCGCAGCCTGTTGCTGCACACCGCGCTGGAAATGGTTTCCGAGCGGGGTGCGGAAGCACTCACCATGGACGATCTGGCACGCCGTGCAGGCGTGGGAAAGGGAACCGTTTTCCGGCGCTTCGGTAGCCGTGCCGGCGTGATGCGGGCACTGCTTGACCACGCAGAACGGGACTTTCAGGAAGGTTATATGGCCGGTCCCGCACCTCTGGGACCGGGAGCGCCGCCGCTGGAACGCCTGCGGGCATTCGGGGTTGCACGGATCCAGGCGCTGGATATCACCGGGGAGCTGCGGCGGGCGGCCGACGTCGATGCCTTGATGCACTACCGGCATCCGGCCCGCCAGCTCGAATTGAGCCATCTCAGGATGCTCCTGTCCGCCCTTCCGATGATCCGCGATCCGGAGCTGACCGCCTACCAGCTGGAGTCCTTCCTGGAAGCCGGGCTGCTGCTGCATCTGCATCGCAGTGCGGGGATGCCGCTGGAGCGGATAACCGAAGGCTGGCTGGAATTAGTGGAATCGGTGACAGCAAATAAGTGTCAGCAGGCTTACTAATTTAGTAGGGTGTCTAGAGGCCGCCGTATTTGGGCGGCGTCTGGTTCGAACGATGATGGAGGCTACATGTCTGACAAGAGCACATCCGTACCCGGCGGTTCGATTCCGGGCGTACCGGGGCCGCAGGCTCCGGAACTGGCTGAGCCGACCGAGCCGCGGGAACCGCTGCCCCCGAAGCCTGACCAGGACGGACCAGAAACGGTCTCACCCACCGGCGTTCCCACCGGAGCGCCGAAATCCTCAAACGCGCAGAGCGGCCGGTACCTGACCACCGCACAGGGTGCCCGGCTCGGCGACACGGACCATTCACTCAAGGCAGGTCCCCGCGGACCGATCCTTCTGCAGGACCATCACCTGCGGGAAAAAATCACTCACTTTGACCACGAGCGCATCCCCGAGCGCGTAGTCCATGCCCGCGGCGCAGCTGCCCACGGCGTGTTTGTTGCCAACGGCGCCGCAGAAGGCGTCACCCGGGCAGGTTTCCTCGCCAAGGGCACCGAAACGCCGGTGTTTGTCCGCTTCTCCACGGTCCTGGGCTCCCGCGGTTCCGCGGACACCGTCCGTGACACCCGCGGTTTCAGCACCAAGTTCTACACCGACGAGGGCAACTATGATCTGGTTGCCAACAACATTCCGGTGTTCTTCATCCAGGACGCCATCAAGTTCCCTGATGTCATCCACGCCGGCAAGCCGCACCCGGACCGCGAAATTCCGCAGGCGCAGAGTGCCCATGACACTTTCTGGGACTTTGTCTCCCTGCACACCGAAGCACAGCACCACACCATGTGGAACATGTCGGACCGCGGCATCCCGCGCTCCTACCGCACCATGGAGGGCTTCGGCGTTCACACCTTCCGCCTGGTCAACGCCGCCGGCGAAACCACGCTGGTGAAGTTCCACTGGAAGCCGCGGCAGGGCGTGCACTCGCTGGTCTGGGAAGAAGCACAGATCATCAACGGCATGGACCCCGACTTCCACCGCCGGGACCTCGCAGACTCCATTGAAGCCGGCGCCTTCCCGCAGTGGGACCTGGGCATCCAGGTCTTCCCGGACACCGAAGACGAAATGTTCGAGGGCATCGACCTCCTCGATCCCACCAAGCTGGTTCCCGAGGAACTGGCTCCGGTGCAGATCATCGGCACCATGACCCTGAACGCCAATGTCACGAACTTCTTCGCGGAAACGGAGCAGGTGGCCTTCCACCCCGGACACCTGGTGCCGGGTATCGATGTCACCAATGATCCGCTGCTGCAGGGCCGTTTGTTCTCCTACATTGACACGCAGCTGACCCGTCTGGGCGGTCCGAACTTCGCCCAGATTCCGATCAACCGTCCGCACGCCCCGGTCAACGACATGCTCCGCGACGGGTTCCACCAGGACGCGGACCACTCGGGTGTTGCTCCCTACCAGCCCAATTCGCTCGACGGCGGCTGCCCCTTCATGGCCGGCGCGGACATGGGCGCCTTCATCGATGTCCCCACCGAGGTGCCGGCGTCCCGCAAGGTCCGCGAAAATCCGGCAACCTTCGATGACCACTACAGCCAGACGCGGATGTTCTTCCGTTCGCTGACTCCGGTGGAGCAGGACCATGTGGTGCAGGCCTACACGTTTGAACTCGGCAAGTGCTACGAGGAGAACATCCGGCTGCGTCAGCTACAGTCCCTGGCTAACATTGACGAGCGCCTCGCCACCGAGGTGGCAACCGGTCTGGGCCTTGAAGCGCCGGCACCGAGCGTCGTCGTTGAAGACACCCCGCCGAGCCCGGCGCTGAGCCAGCTGGGCGGCACCTGGCCCGTGGCCGGCCGTCTGGTTGGCGTTGTGGCCGACGACGCAACGGACCTGGGTGCGCTGAACGAAGTGCTCTCCGCTGTCGCCGCCGAGGGCATGGTTCCGCTGGTGATCGCTCCGCACGGCGGCAAGCTGGGCGGCGAAGTTACTATCCAGCGGACCTACCTGACCGCGCGCTCCACCGAGTTTGACGCCATTGTGGTGGCGGCAACGGGCGCTCCGGCTCCCGACGCCGTCGACAGCCTGGATGCCAAGGCAGGCAACCCCGAGGGTCATCCGTCCCTTGACCCGCGCGTCACCATGCTCCTGGCTGAGGCCTTCCGCCATGCCAAGGCCATTGGTGCACTGGGCGACGGCGGCTCGGTCCTCATGGCCGCAGGTGTTCCTGTGGACGCCCCCGGCGTTGTGGTGGGAACCCCAGCCGAGGTAACGGCAGGCGTCAGCGGACTGCTGGCAAGCCACCGCGTCTGGGAGCGCTTCCCGACGATGGTTCCGTAACCGGGACGCTGCGCCGGAAACCGGGCAGCATCTTTCAAAAGGGGAAGCCAGGCGGTAGTCACCGCCTGGCTTCCCCTTTCGTCGTTAACTGGGTTTGTGCTCAGCGGGGCGGCGTCAGGGCCCTGATCAGGGCGTGCAGTTCAGCCCGCAAGCCTTCGACGTCGGTGTCGGCGAGGAGCATGAGCTGGGTTTCGGTGTGGGTGGCCTGTGCGCTGATGCTCTCCCCGGAGGCAGTGATCGTCCACTGGCCTCCGGAGCCTGAGGTGATGTACCCGCAAGGCTGGAGGGCCACCAGACAGTCGCGGACGCAGGCGGCGGGCAGCCCTGAACTCGCGGAGAGCTGATCCTCCGTTGCCGGAGATTCGGCCAACAGCCGCAGGATGAGCGTGCGTTCATGGGTAAGGCGCAGCTCCGCCAGGGATTCTTCGGTGGCACGGTTGGTGAGGAACGCTGCGGCGGAAAGCAGCCGGGGAACATATCCGGGCGCGGACCTGTCGGTCGAAGCGCTCATTTGCCCCATCCGGGAGGGAACCAGCCGGCCGGAACGAAGTGTCCTGCGAAGGATTCGCAGACGGAACATGTGTAGTTGGCCATAGCGGGTGTATCGCCTGCCGCCGGGGTGAAGGATTCAAAAATGAGAAAGTCGTCCACACCGCACTGGTGACAGACGGGAATTTGAACTGCAGGATCCATGGGTATCCTCTGCTGGAGGGTGCGCAGAAAGCCATGGCCGCGTCTTGACCGTGAAATTTTTATCGTAATATCAAACGGCACGGCAGACAATTCCGCGCCCGGGCTTGCCGCCCGCCATCGCATACTGCCGCCGTCCTCTCCGATGTGGCATGTGCCAGCAGAGGAATCATGGACGACTCAAGCACCACAAGGGCCCCGTGGGCACAACTGCAGGATCTGCTCGTTCACCACGAGGATGTGCAGGACTTTCTATCTGAACTTGCGGTTCTGACGGCGTCATCGCTTTCCCTTCGGGGAACCACATACTGCGGTATCACCTTCCAGCGCTCGCGCGACCACCAGTTCACCGTGGCCAGCAGCGACAGCGAGGCACTGCAGATGGATGAACTCCAGTACGCATTCGGGGACGGGCCGTGTCTGCACGCGATCCGGATCCAGGCCGAGGTGCACGTGCGCAATGCTGCCACCGACAGCCGCTGGCCGGAGTACATGGACTGCATCCGGAACTACGGCATCCGGTCCATGTATGCGGTTCCGCTCAAGCTGGGCGGGCATGCCAAAGCAGCAATGAACCTGTACGCCAAGAGTCCGGATGTTTTCGACGAGGACTTCCGCCGCGTCGCCCAAACTTACGCCGCCGAAGCCTCGCAGGCCCTGCTTCTGGCAGTGCGGGTCTCGCAGCATGCGGCCACCGTGGAGGATCTGCAGGGTGTGCTCGCCTCACGGACCACCATAGATCTGGCCGTGGGCATCATCATGGGACAAAACAGCTGCACTCAGCAGGAGGCTTTTGACATCCTGCGGCGGGCCTCCAACAGCCGCAACGTCAAGGTGCGGGTCCTGGCGGGCGAAATAGTTGAGCGGCTGAACGGTGAACCCGCCGCCACCCATTTCACTGAAGGCTAGCGCCCGGTGCGCGGCCGGCCGGGAATGTTCCGCCGTCCGCGCTTTTCCGCATCAGGCCGGGACGAGCGCGGACCAGTCCTCCGTCAGCTCCAGGCCGAGCGCCGTGGACACTGAGGCATGGGCCACCTTGCCGCCGGCGATGTTCAGTCCGCGGGCCAGCGCCGGGGAAGCGTCAAACGCGCCGCGGACGCCGCGGTCGGCCAGTGCGACGGCGTAGGGCAGCGTGACGTTGGTCAGCGCATACGTGGAGGTGTTGGGCACCGCGCCGGGCATATTGGCCACGCAGTAGAACAGGGACCCGTGGACCCGGTAGGTCGGATCCTCGTGGGTGGTGGGCCGGGAGTCCTCGAAGCATCCGCCCTGGTCCACGGCGATGTCCACCAGGACGCTGCCGGGCTTCATCCGCGAGACCATGTCATTGGTGACCAGCTTCGGGGCACGGGCTCCCGGAATGAGCACCGAACCAATGACCAGGTCGGCATCCGCCAGCGCGCGCTCAATTTCAAAGGCGTTGGACGCGATGGTGCGGATCCGGCCGGCGTACTGGGCATCGAGCTGGCGCAGCCGGTCAATGTTGATGTCCAGGACGGAGACGTCGGCGTGGGCGCCCGCTGCCGCAGCCACAGCATTGGTGCCTGCCACCCCGGCACCGAGGACCACCACCTTTGCCGGACGAACGCCCGGCACGCCGCCAAGAAGCAGTCCGGGACCTCCGGCCGGGGACGTCAGGCACTGTGCGCCCACCTGGACGGAGAGCCGGCCGGCCACCTCGGACATGGGTGCCAGCAGCGGCAGCACCCGTCCTTCCTGCACTGTTTCATAGGCAATGGCCGTCATTCCCGATGCCAGCAGTGCCCTCGTCAGTTCGGGTGCGGCCGCCAGATGCAGGTAGGCGAACAGCACCAGATCGGGACGGAAAAACCGGTATTCCGATTCCACCGGTTCCTTGACCTTCAGGATGAGATCGGCCTGGTTCCAGACATCATCAGCCGAATCCAGAATTGAGGCACCCGCCCCGGCATATTCGGCATCGCTGATGCTGGAACCTGTGCCCGCGCCGGATTCCACCAGCACCTGATGCCCGCGGGTCGTGAACTCATGGACGCCGGAGGCCGTAATGGCCACCCGGAATTCGTTGTTCTTGATTTCCTTGGGGATACCGATAATCACAGCTAGCTCCGTTGCATTGCAGGTGAGGCGGGCAACCGCCGGGTTTCTCCCCAGCATAGGGGAGTGGAGCCCTCACTCCTCAACTTGTGCGCCGCTGTCCTGTGTCCGTGCCGGCCTGGCCGCCTGCTGCGCCTGAAGCCAGGCTTCGACGTCGGACAGGCGGATGCGGCGGTGCGTGCCGCGGTATTCAACGGGGATGATTCCCGCATCCGTGAGATTGCGCAGATACGTGTGGGAGATCCCCGCCGCCGCCGCAGCCTGCGATGTCGTCAGGAGGGGAATGTTGGAGCCGCTCCGGGCACCCGGGGTTGTCGGCCCTGACGGTGCACCGGACGGCTGCGCCGCCGGCCGGGATGCCGCCGGCTCGGCCCCGTCGTCGGAGGCCACCACAACGCCTTCACCCCGCCCCAGCCGTGCGAGCAGGTCCAGCACAGCATCGCGGGCAGCAGCGGGCAGGCGCAGCGCAGTCCCGTCAACAAAAACGGTCACGTCGCCCGCGGAAAGTGCACGGGACAGTGCCCGCACCTCTGCGGCCGGGAGCGGAGGTGTACGGAGAGGGGTCGGGGTCATGCTGCCATCTTGCCAAAGATCCCCGGCAATAACCTCACCCGCTCCGTGCGCTGGCCAAGCGGCGCTGCCGCCCGGCTGCGTTGACCGCAGACTCGGCGGCGCGGGAGCATGGACGGTAGCCGCGCGGACGCCATCCGGTCTCCGGGCAAGCGGCATGAAGGGAACTTTTGTCTTGCAAGAACGGAACCGGTCGTCCCGGGCAGACTGGCAGCCTGACATTCTCGGTGAAGGCTTTGAGCAGCTGACGCTTGACCTGCCCGACGGCGCTCCGGCAACACTGGTCCGCTACTCGCCCGCGGACACCCCGCCCGGCGGGGAGCGCGCCGGCGCCGGCGATGTCCTTTATGTGCACGGATGGTCGGACTACTTTTTCCAGACCGAACTTGCCCGGTACTGGGCGCAGGCCGGGATGCGCTTCTATGCCCTGGATCTGCACAACTACGGCCGCAGCCTCCGTCCGGGCCAAAGCCCCGGATTCACCACGGACCTTACCGGGTACGACGCCGACATCGCCGCGGCACTCGCCGCGATGGGGAGGCCCGTCCCGCCGAATGCCGGCCAAGCCGCAGATTCCGGGACGCCTGCGCGGCCCTTGATTCTGCTGGGGCATTCCACCGGCGGGCTCACCCTGAGTCTCTGGGCTTCCCGGCATCCGGGGGCGGCCTCGGCCCTGGTGCTGAACAGTCCGTGGCTCGAATTCCAGGCTACGGAACTGGGCAGGCGGATCATCTCGCCGCTGATCGGCAGGGAGGCACAACGGCACCCCCTCGCACCGCTGCCTCCGGTGGACGCCGGAAACTACGCCCGCGCCGTCTTTTCCGCCTTCGGCGGAGAGTGGACCTACAACCTTCTGTGGCGTCCGCTGCGGGGGTTTCCGGGCACCGTTGCGTTCCTCAACGCGGTGTTCCGCGCCCAGGCTGTGGTCGCCCAGGGGCTCCGCCTCGACATTCCCGTGCTCGTGCTGCTCTCCGACAAGAGCTATCTGCAACCCCGGTGGTCAGCCGACGCCGAAAAGGCCGACGTCGCACTGGACGTGGACGTGGTGGCCAACCGGGCACTGTCGCTGGGAAACTGCGTGACCGTGGCGCGGGTGCCGGACGCCCTGCACGATGTTTTCCTGTCCGCAAAACCGGTGCGCCGGCGTGCCTACGCGGTAGTGGACCAGTGGGCGCGGGGCTACCTGCCCGCAGCCCCGGAAGCGGCACCGGAGCTGCGGGCGGGTCCTCAGTCGATCAGCTCATAGGCGGGCAGGGTCAGGAAGTCCACGTAGTCGTCGGCCAGGCTGATATCTGCAATCAGCTGGCTCGCCGGAGCGTAGAAGCGGGTGAACTGATCCTCGGGAACCTCGCTGCGCAGGCGCTCGGTTTCTTCGGCCAGCAGGCGTTCCACCAGTTCCGGGGTCACGGTGGCTCCGGTGTCCTCCAGGACAATGCCGTTATGCACCTGCTGCCACACCTGCGAGCGGGAGATTTCAGCCGTGGCTGCATCCTCCATGAGGTTGTGGATGGCCACGGCACCGTTGCCGGAGAGCCAGACGGCCGTGTAGGCCACGGCCACATACAGGTTGGACCGCAGGCCGGCCTCGGTGATGGCGCCTTCCGCCGTGGAGACGTCCAGCAGGTCCTTGGCCGTGACGGAGACGTCGTCGCGCAGCTTGTCCACCTGGTTCGGCTTATCCCCGAGGACGGAGTCGAACACCTCACGGCAGGTCTGAACCATGTCCGGGTGGGCCACCCAGGACCCGTCAAAACCGTCGTTGGCTTCCCGTGTCTTGTCCGCCGTCACCTTTTCGAAGGCCTTGGCCGTGACTTCCGGTTCCCGCCGGTTCGGGATGAAGGCTGCCATGCCGCCCATGGCAAAGGCTCCGCGGCGGTGGCAGGTGCTGACCAGCAGCTCCGTGTAGGCGCGCATGAACGGTGCGGTCATGGCGACGTCGGCGCGGTCCGGCAGCAGGAAATCCTTGCCGGAGTCGCGGAAGACCTTGATCATGCTGAAGAGATAGTCCCAGCGGCCTGCGTTGAGGCCGGAGGCGTGGTCCCGCAGTTCGTAGAGGATTTCGTCCATCTCGAAGGCGGCCGGAATGGTCTCAATGAGAACGGTGGCGCGGATCGAACCCTGCGGGATGCCCACGTATTCCTCGGAGAAGGTGAAGATGTCGTTCCAGAGCCGGGCCTCCAGATGGCTTTCCATCTTCGGCAGGTAATAGTAGGGTCCCTGGCCGTTGTCGAGGAGCTGCCGGGCGTTGTGGAAGAAGTGCAGTCCAAAGTCCACAAGCGCGCCCACGGCGGGTTCGCCGTCGACCGTTACATGCTTTTCCGGAAGGTGCCAGCCGCGGGGCCGTACGACGGGCACGGCGAGCGGCACGTCCGTGCGCAGCGTGTATTCCTTGCCCTCGGGCGAGATGAAGGAGAGGTCCCCCCTCGCCGCCCGGTAGAGGTTGTATTCGGCGTCCACCACGTTGTGCCAAGTGGGGGTGTGGGCGTCCTCCAAGTCCGCCAGCCACACTTTTGCTCCGGAGTTGAGTGCGTTGATGGCCATCTTGGCCGGCGATGCCGGTCCGGTCATCTCGACGCGGCGGTCGGTCAGGGCAGCGGGGGCCTCAGCCACTTTCCAGTCGCCCTCACGGATGCTGGCGGTTTCAGGCAGGAAATCCAGGCTTTCTCCGGCCGCGATGCGGTTGCGGCGGTCAGCCCGGGCTGCCAGCAGGTTGTCCCGCGTGGGCCGGAACCGGTGGTGCAGCTCCTCGATAAACGCCAGCGCATCCGGCGTCAGGATTTTTTCGGCCCCCGGGGCGGGGGACATGTCGCTCACATCAATGGCCATGGTGTTTCTCCCTACGAGTGGTGAGACGGCTGGGTTGTCAGCCGATGCATCGATGCGTTGGAGCTTACACTCTTTCTTTCCACTGCTTTCCGCATCGTGGATATTTTTGTCTGTTTAGTGAAAACATGACGAAAAGTTTAGGCGTCCAGCGTGCGCATGAAGGTGAGCACTTCCGCCGCCGTGCTCCATCCCTGGCGGGCATACCAGAACCCGGACTTGGGCAGGGCCGGCATCAGGATCAGCGGCAGGTCCCGCACTGCTGCTTCCTCGGCCAGGGCCGCCAGCACCGCGGTTTCCATGGTGTGGTCGGGGTCCGGCCGGCGGATGTCGATGCCGCCGAACACGGCAAACCCTTCGCCCCGTGCAATCCGCCCGCGGGCCACAGGTTCCCCGAAGGCACTGATTTCCACCACCGAATAGTCCCGGGATTCCGCCAGGGTGAGGTCTGCACCTTCGGGCAGCTGGGGAACCTGGGGAAGGTCTGCGGGATCAGCGGTCATCAGCGCCAGCGTGGACAGCGAAGCGAGTCCCTGCCCGGCGGCAAACTCCCTTGCCGTGTCCGCATCATCGGTCACCAGCGTGAGCCGGGCGCCGGGGGTCGCGGAGACCTCCGCGGCGGCCCGGGGAGTGTTCCGCCCGGGCCAGGTAACCACATACTGCGGTGCGCCCCCGCCAAAAGGGGCCATCAGCACCGCGTCCCCGTCCAGGGTGCTTCCCAGCCCGCGCACCGCCGCCCACACCGGTGCCCACTGCGTGAAGTTGCCTTGCCACGGTCCCAAGCGCGGTTCACCGCCCCGGGGCTGCAGGGGGCGGCGGGTCCTCAATGGCGAGGATGGTGACGTTCACCGAACTGACTGCAACTCCGGTCCTGCGCAGGGCGTGGCGGACGCGTTCCTGGAGGTCAGCCGCAACTTCCAGGGCATTGAACCG
Organism: Arthrobacter sunyaminii; assembly: GCF_018866305.1. Taxonomy (NCBI): domain Bacteria; kingdom Bacillati; phylum Actinomycetota; class Actinomycetes; order Micrococcales; family Micrococcaceae; genus Arthrobacter; species Arthrobacter sunyaminii. Next base: position 3,770,128 of record NZ_CP076456.1, on the reverse strand, counting down.
GGCATCCGTGGCCACCTCCACGTCAACGGTTGCACGGCCGTCGGAGACGGCGGCAAAAACCCCGTCCCGGCTCGTCCGGTAGCCCGTATCCGGAACCCGGCGCAGGGTGTTGCGGGCTGCCGAACGGACCCGCGCCACCAGCTGCCCCAGCGGGGGCCCCAACCGAAGGATTCCGGGTGTCTCCCTTGCGGCCCGTGCGGCCACAGAAGCTATCACCGAACTGCCGATCACCTTGCCGCGCAGCGGCCGGTCAGTCATCGTACAGATCCTCTACCGTCAAATGGACCGCCTGCGGTGCAACGCCCACGGACGTTTCAACGGCGTCGTGAATGGTCAGGCGCAGGAAGTCCATGGCCCGGCAGATGTCGACTCCCGGGGCCACTGCAGTGCGCAGATGGATCAGCAGCCCGGCACCTGTTTCCGGCTCATGGTGAATGCGGCAGCGGCGGGCGCGCACACCTCCAATGGCGCGGGCTGCGTCGCGCACGACGGCGGCGAGGGCCGCTTCGCTGATCTCCACCCTTCCCTCCGCGGTGCCGTCCAGGAACAACCGGGGGCTGCGCCGCATCTGCAGGAAGGCCGCATCCAGGACCCTTTCTTTTAGCGCATACGGCGGCCGGAGACCCGGGTGCCGCAGGTCGTGGTCCCGAAGCACGTTCGTGGCCCTGAACAGCGGCTCCAAATCGGCACGGACGCTTCGGCAGTCCGGGCAGGACCGGGTGTGGCGGTCCGGCGGCTGCAGCATGTCCTGCCAGATTCGGTTGACCGTGCGCCCGCAGTCAACCTGGCCAGCGCGCATCTCTAATGCCATTGGATCATCGCCTCCGCGAGTTTTTCCCGTGCCCGTGCCAACCGGCCGCGCACCGTGCCCGTTCCTATTCCCAGGGTGGCGCCTATTTCCGCGTAGCTCTGGTCGTGCATTTCGCGCAGCAGCCAGCACGCACGCTGGTCGGGCGGAAGTTCCGCGAGTGCCCGGGACAAACACTCGAACTGGGCCGCCAGTTCTGCTGTCCGGTGCGGGTCTCCGGACAGCGGACCGATTGCAGGCCAAAGGCCGGTTAGATCGACGCTGTCTTCAGGATGGGCGGTGCGGCGGCGGAGAACGTCGAGGCACCGGTTGGTAGCTGTCCGGTAGACCCAGCTGCCGAAGGCACTTGAGCGGTCCAGTCCGGGAAGGGCACGCCAGCTGGCGGTCAGGGTGTCCTGCACAACGTCTTCTGCGTCACCCCGGTCATTGAGCAGCCGGTATGCCAGACGGAACAGGCGTCCCTGATAAGACTCCACCAGGTGTTCGAAGGCGGATAGATCTCCGTCCTGGGCACGCGCCACCACAGTGGCCTCATCCTGCCCCTTGTACCCGGTGGCGGGTGCCGTGCTGCGGGACCGCGTAACAGTGCCGGACTCGTCCGGCGATTCAGCCGCAGCCATGGGCGCCCCTGTCCGGTCCGGCAGACGCCGGTCCCTTCCAAATAATCCCAGAGCGTCCGCGCGGGCGGAACAGTGCGCGGGCACAACGGACGCGGGTGGGGGAAGTTTGCCAAACGGCGTGACGATTACCCCCGCAGTGCGTCTTTAAGCTCGCAAGCGTTCCCCGAACGGGACCAGTTCCAAGCAGGAGATGAGCGACATGGCAGATGCCCAGAAACCATCAGGACCATCCTCCGGACCGGTGTCCTCGTCACCGGGCAGCGGACATTCATCGGGCGGGAGCACCGGCGCCTCGTCGTCGGGCACCGTGACCAGCGTCAGCGACACGGAACCGGCCCGCAAATCCGGACCGCTGCATACGCCGCACGGTGACACGACCATTGAAGAGACGGTGGTCCAGAAGCTCGCGGGACTGGCGACACGTGAGGTGCCCGGTGTTTATGCCATGGGCAATACGGCACGCCGCGTGTTCAGCTCCATGACCGAGCGGATTCCCGGATCCCAGACCAACGTCAGCAACGGCGTCAGCGTCGAAAAGGGCGAGCGGCAGGCGGCAATCGACGTAAGCATCGTGGTGGAATACGGCTACTCCATCGTGGAAGTCAGCCAGGGGATCCGGCGCAACGTCATCCGGTCCGTCGAAAACGCCACGGGACTGGAAGTTCTCGAGGTGAACGTCAACGTCACCGACGTGCACCTGCCGGAAGACGATTCCGACGACGATCAGGATGCGAACAAGAAACCATCGGACCGGTTGGAATGACGCTCCGGCATAAGAAATCCGCCGGACAGGTGCTGCGGTGCCGCCGGCAACCTAGCGAAGGAGGACAACATGTCCGCAACTAAATGGTGCCTGGCAGTGGGCCTCGTCCTGGGAATCGTGCTGGCCTTCGGAGGCTGGTACGCCTTCCTGCTGGCAGTGTTGTTCGGCCTGGTGGGGCTGTTGGTGGGCATGGCCGCTGACGGGAAGCTTGATGTCCAGGCCATGTTCGGCAGAGCGTCGAGCAGATGAGCGCACCCGGAATCCAGGACGCGAGGTCCCCGGCCGCGCGCAGGCAGCGGCTCGACGTCGGCGACCGCGGCCGCACCGTGCTGGCCCGTAAGGTCCTCGAGAAGGTGGCCGCCCAAATCGTGGTGGACGAAACGTTTGCCGGCGGCAGTTCAGGCGGTTTTCTGGGCATCGGCGCGCGGGCGGACCTGTCCGCCCGCCCCCAGGCCAAGGTTGAACTGGCCGGCAACGTGGCCTCGCTGAAGGTGGAAGTGGGTCTGCCGTATCCGGTGCCCCTGCGGCAGGCCACTGATCAGCTGCGGGACCGGATATCCAGTCGGGTCAGTGAGATGACCGGTGTGGAAGTGCGCCAGGTGGATGTCACCGTCTCGTGGCTGCGGCCGGATGAACCCGTTGACGGCCGCCGGAGGCTGCAGTGAGCGGCAACCTGCCGGTGTCTCTGCGGCCCCGGCCCAGCCGCGCGGTGCCCGCCATCATTTGCGGCTTGGTGCTGCTGGCTGCGGGAGTGGTGCTGGTCTGGGCTGCCGTTGCCCGGCTCACCATGGGGGTGTGGCCGCCCTTCTTCACGGCGGTTTCGGACTGGCTTGCCACGCTGAACTGGAACAGCCCCGGAAGCTGGACCGCCGGCGTCGTCCTCACTGTCATCGGTCTGGTGCTGCTGCTGGCAGCGCTGGTGCCCGGAAAGTTTCACGCGCTTCCGTTGCGCCTGGATCCCATCCGTGAGGTCAGCGGCGACAGCCGTGCGGTGATGTCGCGCCGGGCTGTTGCCCGGCTTGCCGCGGCCACCTGTGAACATATCGACGGCGTTTCCACGGCCTCGGCAACGGCGTCGGACAAAGAGGTGCACGTGTCCGTGCACACGCCGCTGCACGACACCGCCGACCTGCAGCACTGGGTCACCGACGGCGTACGCTCCCGGCTTCAGGCGTCCGGCCTGGATCCGGTGCCGAACATTACCGTTTCGATCCGACCCGGCCGCTGAAGGACCACTGGCAACTGAAGGGGAACACCATGCGCCACCATGCAGGCACCGCCAACCGTGTTTGGCTGACCATCCTTGCGCTGCTGTGCCTGGCGGCAGGCGTCTACCTCCTGCTGCTGGCTTCAGGAGTGATAGGGACAGCCGGAAGCCCCGTCCTGTCCGGACCGCCGGAGGACGTCACGGGGGCCGACTATGCGCCCGGTGGCGTCCTGATCGCCGGACTGATTCTGGGAACCCTCGGGCTGTGGTGGATGCTGGTCCAGATCCCGCGGCGCGTTGAGGCGGACACGTTCAGGCTGCAGGAGAACCCGGCCCGCGGCATCACCGTCTGCAACCCGTCAGTGCTGGCCGCGGCCGTCGAGGATGACACGGAGCGGATTCCCGGTGTGGTCGATTCGACGGCGCTGCTGCGCGGAACTGCCGAGGAACCGGATCTGACGCTGAAGATCACGGTCAATGCATGGGCGGATATCCGCGAGGTCATGGACCAGATTGAGGGAGCCGTGGTGCCTCACCTGGCCATGGCGTTGGAGAATCCGCTGCACAGTCTGGGAGTCCAGCTGGAGGCGAGCAACAAACAGGGACTCTCCGGCGGTCCGGTGACCCCGGGCGGAACTGTGGTTTATTAGGTTCCATGTCATCCGCACCGGATCTTCCCCTCTGCGTCACCTGCGGAACCCAATACGGAGCGGAGCGCCGGGACTGCCCCATTTGCGACGACGAACGACAGTACGTGCCGCTGACGGGGCAGGCCTGGACAACGTTCGAACGTTTGCGCGGATCCTCGCACCGGGGAACAATTCATGCGCAGGGCCCGGGTGTCCTGGGAATCGGATGTGAACCGTCCTTCGCGATTGGACAGCGTGCTCTGCTGATCAAGGCGTCAAGCGGCAATGTGCTCTGGGACTGCCAGGCGTATTTGGATGATGGGCTTGCCGCCCTGATCCGTGCCGAGGGCGGAATCTCCGCGATCGCCGTCAGCCATCCGCATTTTTACACCACCATGGTGGAGTGGGCGCATGAATTCGATGCTCCGGTGTATCTGCACAATGCGGACAGGCAGTGGGTGGGACGGCCCGACCCCGCGCTGGAGTTTTGGAGCGGGGACAGCCTCGCGCTTGCCGGGGACCTGACCCTTTACCGTGCGGGGATCCACTTTCCCGGCGGCACGGTGCTGCACTGGTCCGGCGATCCGGCCGGCGGCGGAGCGCTCTTCAGCTCAGACATCATCAATGTCATCCCGGACCGTACGCATGTGTCCTTTCTGTACAGCTATCCGAACCAGATTCCCGAACGGCCGGAGGTAGTGGAGGATGCCGCTGCCCGGTTGGAGCCGCTGCGCTACGACCGGTTGTACGGGGGCTGGTGGGACCGGATAATTCCCCACGGCGCAGACCGCATTGTGCAGGAATCCGCTCGGCGGTACCTTGCCTTCACCCGCGGATAGGCCAACCGTTTTCGCTGGAAGCCGTTAGAACAGCGGCCAGGGGACCGCGGGCATGCCGCCGCTGGGAGCCGGAAACACGCCCGCTGAACGCAACCGGGCGCAGCGCGCAGCAAACGCCGCAATCTCCTCAGCGGTGAGCAGGTCCGCCAGCTGCCCGCCCAGCTCACCCTGCAGTCCTTCGAGAACCCGGTCGATGCCTGCGAGTTCCTCGGCGCTTAGAGCCTCCCCGATCCATCCCCACAGCACCGTGCGCAGCTTGTGCTCGTGATGGAAGGTCAGCCCGTGATCCACGCCGTACCGGTGCCCGCCGCCCATGGCGAGGACGTGGTCACCTTTGCGGTCGGCATTGTTGACCAGGACGTCGAACGCGGCCATCCGGCGGAGCGCCGGGGTGTCCTCGTGAATGAGGGCAACAATCTGTCCGCTTTGGTCCTCGCCCTCGAGGACCTCTTTCCAGCCGGTTTCCGGCATGTCATCCACCGGCACCAGATCCACCGCGGTCTGCTCCGGATCGGTGTCCTGCCAGAGCTGCACCATGCCAACGCCCAGCGGGCCGTCCCGCAGCCAGGTGCGCGGCACGATGTTCCAGCCCAGCATCTCCGACACCAGGTAGGCAGCCACTTCCCGGTGTGCCAGAAACCCGTCAGGAAAATCCCAGAGCGGCTTCTCGCCGGCGATCGGCTTGTAGACCACGGACGCGCCGCCGATGCTGCCCAGGAAGGTGGCGTTGGACGCCGTCGTGATGCGGCCGGTGAGTGTCAGCTCCGCGGTCACCAGATCCGGCGCCGGCATCAGGCCCCGGGGAAGGTGCAGGTGTGCCCGTCGGCGTCGATCGGCTGTCCGCAGATCACGCAGATGGGGCGCCCGGCGCCCACGACCTCCCGCGTGCGCTTGGCAAAAGCGCGGGCGGTGCCCACCGGCATGCTGACCCGCAGCACTTCGGCGGGATCGGCGTCTTCATCCTCCTCAAGGAAGCCGTCATCGTCCTCGTCCACTTCTTCGAGCGGGTAGGCCTCGATGACGAGCTGCGCCGTGGTCGGGTCCCAGCCCAGGCTCATCACGCCGGCGCGGAACTGTTCCTGCACTGTCTCGAGGTCGTCATTGTCGACGAGTTCGAGGGGAGTGCTGGCGGGAACGTGGAAGGGATTGCCGTCGACGGTCATGAGCTGGTCGAGGATCTCGTCAATCTTCTCGGCAAGCTGGGCGGACTGCTGCTTCTCCAGGGCGATGCTGACAAGCTGCTTTCCGGTGCGCACCTGCAGATAGAACGTGCGCTGCCCCGGGACGCCGACAGTGCCGACGACGACGCGGTCAGGCCAGGCGAACTCGTGAACGGTTGTAGGCATAGGACTACTTTAGGCTCCTTCGGCCTGAGGTGCCGCATGTCCCGCGCCTCCGCCGACCGCAGCATCCTCTGACGCCGGAGGAACGGCCAGCCAGGAGAGATCTCCGGCGTCGGTATTGGTGGCAAAAACGGTGGGCCGCCCCTTGCCGTAGTGCACGATCGACACAGAGGCCGGTCCCACGGTAATGCGCTGGAACAGATCCAGATGCATGCCCAGTGCATCGGCGAGGACCGATTTGATGATGTCGCCGTGGCTCACCGCCGCCCATACGGCGCCGGGCCCGTGCTCCGCTTCGAAGGCCGCATCGTGGCGCCGGATGGCGGCCACCGAGCGCGCCTGCATGGCCGCCATGGACTCGCCGCCGGGGAAGGTGACGGCGGAGGGCTGGGACTGCACCGTCTTCCACAGCTCCTCCTTCGCCAGCTCCTCAAGAGTGCGGTTCTGCCAGGAGCCGTAATCGCACTCGGTCAGCTCCTGCTCCACGGGGGCATGCGGGGTGCCGGACTGGCGGTCCAGGATGAACTGCGCGGTCTGCCGGCATCTCTCGAGCGGGCTCGACACCACGCCGACAAGGGGCACGACGGCGAGCCGGTCCCCGGTCACGGCGGCCTGGTCTCGGCCTGCAGAGTCGAGTTCGACGCCGGGGGTCCGGCCGGCCAGCAGCCCGGAGGCGTTCGCTGTGGTGCGGCCGTGCCGCACGAGGATTACTGTTGCCATCCCCATAGCCTAGTCATCCCGTCCGACGGCGGGGCGAACCGCTGGTGATGAGGCAGGATGATGCGGTGACCACCAATGACGAGCAGCTTTTCCTGGCCCATACCCTGAAGAACCCGGTCAATGGGAGAATTCTGCAGCTTGCGCCGCTGCTCGGTGTCTCCGACTGGTGGCTGACGGCCGGTGCGTTGTTCCAAACCGTATGGAATGTGCTGGAGGGCAGGGATCCGCAGGCGGGCATCCGCGACTACGACCTGTTCTACTTCGACGAAGACACGTCCTACGAGGCGGAACATGCGGTCATTGTCCGAGCGCGTGAGGTTTTTCGGGACCTGGGCGTCGAGGTCGAAGTCCGCAACGAAGCCCGGGTGCACCTTTGGTACGAGGACCATTTCGGCGTTCCGGCCGTCCCTTTCACCGGCACCACCGATGCGGTGGATCATTTCGCCGCGAAGACCTGCTGCTTCGCGGTCACGTCCGACCCGGCGGGCAACCTCAGCACCTACGCGCCGCACGGCTACGAAGACTTGTTCGCGCGCCGGATCGTGCCGAACCCGGTCCTTGCCCCTCGGGAAGTGTACGAGGCGAAAACTCAAAGATGGCTTGCTCAGTGGCCTTCGCTGACCGTTTTGCCCTGGCCCGAGGACCAATCGGGCAATGACGCGTCGCCGGCGGCTCGAATAACCCGACGTGAGATGCTCTAGTCCATGACCACCCCAGCACGCCTCCGTCCCGCCGAAGTGAACGATCTGCCGTTCATCTTCAGCAAGGAGCTCGAGTACATGGAGACCATCGAGCCGGATGGCCTCGAGGGGTGGATGTCCGCCATTGAGTTGAACCTCGCAGACTGGATCGGCTGCCTCCCGCGTACGGTGTTTGTCGTCGACGACGACGGGCGGCCACTTGGATATGCAATGTGGACCCTCCAGGATGACAGCGCCACCCTGGTCTCGATCCATGTCCTCGGCAGCCATCGCCGCCAGGGACTCGGACGGCTCCTTCTGGAGGCGTTCGAGCAGGGGGCAACCCCAAGCGGAGTTCGCGTTGTGAAACTCGGCGTTCACCGTAGCAACCCGGCCCGCCGGCTCTACACGGCCGCGGGTTATGAAACTACGGGTCAGGACGGCGATTATGTGCTGTTCAGCAAGGTTCTCAACGAATCCTGACTACGGCCGTGCGGCCTGGCTCGTGGCATCGGGTTGACGGGCTGCGCCCAGCCGCGCAGCGAAACCGGGAACTGAGGCGGTGAACGCCTCGGGGCCAAGGACCGCGAACGGGGCGTCGAAACGCATTGCCCAGGCGATCAGTCCTGCCCAGGACCAGGAACCAACACGGACTCGGCAGGCGGTATCGGATACCTGCTCCAGTTCACCGTCGCCCAGCCACGGCGCAATCGCGGAGGCGGGAAGCTCGACTAGAAGCTCCCCGTAAAAGGCCCAGCGGTCGCCGTCGTCGGAGCCTTTCAACCGTGCGGCGAGGAACGTGCCTGCATCTCCGGAGGGGATCGGCCGCGGCACAAATGCGGCTCCGGCCGGGGTTTTCGGCGTCATCTTGTCCAGCCGGTAGATCCGCCACCCGTTTTGGTCCAGGTCCCAGGCGATCAGGTACCAGCGGCCCCGCCGGGCGACGACGGAGTGCGGCTCCACGCGCCGGGGCGGGTGGGATTCATCCTCCCCGTAGTCGAAGCGGAGAATCCGCCGGCTCCCGGCGGCGGTGCTGACCGCTTGAAGGACCGCCGGATCCACCCGGGCGGAGGCGCCGGCATCGGTAAACCGGATTCCCTCAATCCGGTGCCGCAGCCGGGAGGGCATCACTTGCTTCACCGTCGTCAGTGCCCGGGCAGCGGCGTCGTCCAGATCCACGCCACTGGAGGGCGCGCTCTGCAGCGCGACGGCGATCGCCACCGCCTGCTCGTCATCAAAGAGCAGCGGCGGCAGTTCTGAGCCGGGCGCCAGCCGGTAGCCGCCGTCGGGCCCCTTGACGGCAGCGATGGAATAACCGAGCCCACGCAGCCGGTCTACATCGCGGCGGACGGTCCGGGCGGTCACATCCAGGCGCTCGGCCAGCACCTGCCCGGGCCAGTCCCGGCGGGATTGCAGCAGCGAGAGCAGTTTGAGCATTCGGGACGAGGTTCCGGACATGGTTTCAGTATGGCGGCAGAAGAGGACACTACCTGTCCGCTATTAGGTCCAATCTGGGCTTAGAGCCGCAACCCGCGGACGAAGCACAGCCACCGTTAGTACAGGCAAAGGATCTATCCCATGAGCATCACCACCACAACCCATCTGAATTTCCGCGGAACCGCAGCACAGGCACTTGAGTTCTACCGGTCGGTCTTCGGCGGCAGCATCAGCGCCGCCACTTACGGCGACTTCGGCATGCCGCCCGGGGTGCCGGGAGCGGACAAGATCGTGTTCGGTCAGCTCGCAACCCCGGACGGTTTCCGCCTGATGGCCTACGACATCCCCGGCACGGACAGCGCGGACGGCGAAGCGACCGCCGGCACCACCCGCCGTGAAAACGGCACCACCATCACCGACCGCACCTTCTTTCAGTCCCTGCGCGGACAAACCCTGGAGGAAGTGGAGAAGCTCTGGAGCGGACTGGCTGACGGTGCCCAGATCATTGAGCCGCTCGCTGCCTCGGCATGGAGCCCGGGGTTCGGGATGCTTACGGACCGTTTCGGCGTGACCTGGGTGATTGACGTCGAGGCGCCGGCTTAGCGGGATCGCCACCTGCCTTTTCAGCAGGCACCCTGCTGCTCACCCCGGTCACCGGGAGATTGTGCAAGCACTTCCAGCTAGGCTCTGTGCCATCGAGCAGGAGGGAGGGCCATGGAAATCAACGCCGCATCGACTTCCATGCACGCCAAGCTCCGCCGCAACCCGGCCTTTGTCCGGTTCTGGCTGGCATCCACCGTGTCCGACTTCGGCACCTATGTCACCACGGTGGCGCTGTCCGTCCTCATTCTCGTCACGATGGACGGGACACCCCTGGACCAGGGCATCGCCAACGCGTCACGGTGGGCGCCGTACCTGGTGTTTGGGTTGTTTGCCGGAGTGTGGATTGACCGGTTCCCGCGCCGGACAGCGATGGTTGGTGCGGACTTGGGCCGAGGCCTGATCCTTGCCGTGACCTGCACTGTGGCAGTCATGGGGATGCTTTCTGTTCCGGTGCTGGCGGTCTTGCTGTTTCTTTTCGGCACCCTGGCACTCACCGGCGACGCGGCCTACCAGAGCTACCTTCCGCAGCTGGTGCCCCGGCCGCTGCTGGTTCGGGCCAATGCCCGGCTCCAGCAAAGCGATACCGTGGCCCAAACTGCAGGAGGCGCGGTGGCAGGGGGCCTGGTGGCGCTTCTCTGGGCACCTTTTGCCCTCCTTCTGGACGCGGCTTCCTACCTCTTCTCGGCGGCAGTGCTCCTGACCATGGGCGGCTCAGCTGCGGCGCCCTCCCCGCGGGCCGCTGAAAGCACAGAAGAAGCCGGTCCGAAACGGCACAAGCTCCGGAACAAGATCGGGGAGGGCCTGCGCTGGGTCTACGGGCATCCGCAGCTGGCGCCCCTGGCCTGGAGCACCCATCTGTGGTTTGTGGGCTTCTCCGCCCTCGGCGCAGTACTGCCGGCCCTGGTGCTGCAAAACCTCCAAGCCGGCGCGGCGGGACTTGGCGTGGTGCTGGCCTGCGCCGGGGGAGGAGCGGTGCTCGGGACCTTACTGTCCGCCCGCCTGGGGCAGCGGTGGGGCACCGGCCGCACGGTAACCTGTGCCCGGCTGCTTCAGCCGTTCGCCGTTGCCCTGCTGGCAGCCGCTGCCCTTGGCGCCCAGGACAACCCGGGACTGCAGGGCACCGGCAGCTGGCCGGCAGCGGCGGGAGCCATGGTGCTGGTGTGTTCCGGACAGCTGCTGCTGGGCCTGGGGATGGGGATCGAAGGTCCGCTGGAAATGGGGTACCGCCAGGCCGTCACGCCGGACCGGCTGCTGGCCCGGATGAGTGCCACCATGCGTTCAGCGAACCGGGGAATGATTGTTCTCGGCGCCCCGGTGGGCGGATATCTCGCTACGACCCGGGGCGTCGGCCCGGCCCTGTGGTTTTCAGCCGGTACCCTGCTGCTGGCCGGTCTCCTGCTCGCGCTGTCACGGTTTCGGAACGCGCGGATTGAGGACCAGCAGCAGGGTTTGGTTACTTGACCGCTTCCGGGTGGGTTGTCAGTGCGGCCCGCTCGGCAGCCGCCATGGCCTTGTACTCTGCCACCCGGGCCTGGTGCAGCGGAGTGCGGCGCAGGAACGCATAGACAACGCCCAGCAGGACAAACCAGATGGGTGTCACCAGCAGGGCCTGCAGGGTGTCGGCCTGGGTGGTCAGGGCCCAGAGGATGAAGGCGAAGAACGCCAGCACCACATAGACCATCACCACGCCGCCGGGCATGCGGAACTTCGAGGCCTCATGCAGGTGCGGACGCCGCTTCCGGAACACCAGGTAGCTGAGCAGGATGATCGTCCAGACAAACATGAAGCACAGCGCGGAGATGGTGGTGACCAGGGTGAAAGCTGCGCTCACCGATTCCCCTGCGTACAAAAGAACGACGCCGGCCAGCAGGAAGGTGCAGGAGAAGAACAGTGCGTTCTGGGGCACCTTGCGCCGTGACAGGCGGCCGAACGGCTTGGGGGCGTCGCCGTCGTGCGCCAGGCCGAAAACCATGCGCGAGGTGGAATATATCCCGGAATTCGCCGAGCTGGCGGCGGAAGTCAGGACCACAAAGTTCACCACGGCGGCCGCGGCTCCGAGCCCGGCCAGGGCGAACATGCCCACAAACGGGCTTTCGTCCGCACTGAACTCGTCCCAGGGAACCACGGAAATCAGGACCACCAGGGCGCCTACGTAGAAGAGCATGATGCGCAGGGGAATGGAATTGATGGCCCGGGGAAGATTCTTTTCCGGATCCTTGGTTTCGGCTGCGGCCGTACCCACCAGCTCGATGCCCACAAACGCGAAGACGGCAATCTGGAAACCCGCCACGAAGCCCATGGGGCCGGTGGGGAACATCCCGCCGTGCTCCCACAGGTTGTTGAAGCCCGCTACGTCGCCGTCGCCGGAATTGAAACGGGTGAAAATCATGACCAGGCCCACCACAATGAGGGTGACAATCGCCAGGATCTTGATCAGGGCAAACCAGAATTCGGTCTCGCCGAAGGCCTTCACGGTGGGAAGGTTCAATGCCAGCAGCACCAGGATGCAGGCCAGGGCCGGAATCCACAGCGGTGCATCCGACCACCAGAAGGTGACGTAGTGCGAAATGGCCACTACATCGGCAATTCCGGTGACCACCCAGCAGAACCAGTAGGTCCAGCCGGTGAAGAACCCGGCCCAGGGGCCCAGCAGGTCAGCAGAGAAGTCGGTGAAGGACTTGTAGTTGAGGTTGGAAAGCAGCAGTTCGCCCATGGCCCGCATGACGAAGAACAGCATGAAGCCGATGATCATGTAGACAAAGATCACCGACGGGCCGGCCACCGAAATGGTTTTTCCGGAGCCCATGAACAAGCCGGTTCCAATGGCGCCGCCGATGGCCAGAAGCTGGATGTGGCGGCTGGAGAGGGAGCGGGAGAGTTCCGGCTCGGAAGAGCTTTTTACACCGGGAGAAGTCTCCGCGGAGGTGGGGCGGGTCAGGCGGTCAGACATGGGGATCTTTCTTATCTAGGCACCCGCCGGCGCGCGTGACGCCGCCACGCGCACGGAAGGCTCGTACCCAGGCCGTAAGAAAGATGTTGGCGCCACCGCCGACATTCAAGTGTGGAAGTCACGGGTGGGCGATGTCAATTTGGCGTCTCCGCCCGGTCAAAGGACGCCGTGACGCCGCACACGGACGTCAAAGAGGATCCGGCGGCCGTCATTCTCTTGATGAGGCACCTCCGGGAGGGTAGGGTCACAGGTGGATATACACAAGTGAATATGCCTTTATCAGCCGTGGCGGGAGAGTCCCGCGAATGCAGTCTCCCTATGGGGAGGCGAGCACCGGCGGGCGCCGTAGGAGCAAACCCTCCCCGGGAATCTCTCAGGCCCCTGTACCGCCACAGCGAGGCAACTCTGGAAAGCAGTTTCCGTACAATGCGTGCGGTACTCACCGACGGTGCAAGCGGGGCCACCCCCGCGGAATCTCTCAGGTCCAATACAGAGCGGGGAGGACCCAACGTTTGTTGGCGTACCCCGTCTGCCTTCCAGGAGCCCTGAATGACTGCTGATCTGTCCACCGCCGAAACCCCCGCCACGTCCGCCGCGAACTCCCTTGGTTCCGCCGCAGCCGCGCCGCTCGCCGAGGGTTTTGTTGACCGCCACATTGGTGCCCGCGCCGGCTCCGCCGCAGCGATGCTCAAGGCCGTGGGATATGACTCCCTGGACGCTCTGGCGGACATGGCCGTTCCCGCCGCCATCCGGCAGGGCAGCCCGCTGGTTCTGAATCCCGCCCGCTCCGAAGAGGAAACCCTCGCCCAGCTGCGCGCCATCGCCGGCAAGAACAAGACCGCAGTACAGATGATCGGCCAGGGCTACTACGGCACGCACACGCCGCCGGTGATCCTCCGCAACGTCGTCGAGGACCCCGCCTGGTACACCGCCTACACGCCCTACCAGCCGGAGATTTCCCAGGGCCGGCTCGAAGCCCTGCTGAACTTCCAGACCATGGTCCAGGACCTCACCGCCCTGCCCATCGCCAATGCCTCGCTGCTGGATGAAGCCACCGCAGTGGCCGAGGCCGTGCTGCTCATGCGCCGCTCCAACAAGTCCAAGGCCAACGGCGCCATTGTGCTGGACTCTGAAACCCTGCCGCAGACCATCGCCGTGGTGAAGGGCCGGGCCAAGGCCCTGGGCTTCGACGTGATCGTGGCGGATCTGGCCAACGGACTGCCCGACGGCGAAATCACCGGCCTCGTCCTGCAGCAGCCGGGCGTTTCCGGGGTGGTCCGGAACCAGGAAGCCCTGATTGCCGAAGCCAAGGAACGCGGCGCGCTCGTCACGGTAGCCGCGGACCTGCTGGCCCTGACCCTCATCACGCCTCCCGGCGAGCAGGGTGCCGACATTGCTGTTGGCTCCGTGCAGCGCTTCGGCGTTCCGCTGTTCTTCGGCGGCCCGCACGCCGCCTACATGGCCGTCCGCAAGGGCCTGGAGCGGTCCCTGCCCGGCCGTCTGGTGGGTGTCTCCAAGGATTCCGCCGGCACCCCCGCGTACCGCCTGGCCCTGCAGACCCGCGAGCAGCACATCCGCCGCGAGAAGGCCACCTCCAACATCTGCACCGCGCAGGCGCTGCTGGCCATCGTGGCCTCCATGTACGCCGTCTATCACGGCCCCGAGGGCCTGAAGCGGATCGCCCGCCGCGCCAACGACTCCGCCCGCACCCTGGCCGCCGCACTGCAGGACGCCGGGATCGAACTGCTGCACGAGAGCTTCTTCGACACCGTCACCGCCCGCGTCCCGGGCCGCGCCGCCGAAATCATTGCCGCCGCCGAAACCCGCGGCATCAACCTGCGCAGCATCGACGCGGACACCGTGGGCATCTCCTGCGATGAGACGACGACGCCGGCCGTCCTCGCCGACGTTGCCGCCGCCTTTGGTGCCGCCGCTGATTCAGCGGACAGCCAGCCGGAGGGCTTCGAACTGCCGGAGGACATCCGGCGCACCTCGGAGTTCATGACCCACCCGGTGTTCTCCTCCTACCGCTCCGAAACCCAGATGCTGCGCTACCTGCGCCGCCTCTCGGACCGTGACCTGGCCCTGGACCGGACCATGATCCCGCTGGGCTCCTGCACCATGAAGCTCAACGCCACGGCCGAAATGCAGGCCATGACCTGGCCCGAGTTCGCCTCCATCCACCCGTTCGCGCCGGATTCCCAGACCGAGGGCTGGCGCGAACTGATCGCGGATCTCGAAGAGAAGCTCGCGGTCATTACCGGTTATGACCGGGTGTCCATCCAGCCCAACGCCGGCTCGCAGGGTGAGCTGGCCGGCCTGCTGGCCATCCGCGGCTACCACCACTCCCGCGGCGAGAACCAGCGCACCGTCTGCCTCATCCCCGCCTCGGCGCACGGCACCAACGCCGCCTCCGCCGTCCTGGCCGGGATGAAGGTGGTGGTGGTTGCCACCGCCGGCGACGGGGCCATTGACCACGCCGACCTGCGCGCCAAGATCGATGCGCACCGCGACAACCTCGCCGCCATCATGATCACCTACCCCTCCACCCACGGTGTGTTCGACGACGACGTCCGCGACGTCTGCGACGCCGTCCACGAAGCCGGCGGCCAGGTCTACATTGACGGCGCCAACCTCAACGCCCTGGTCGGACTGGCCCAGCCGGGCGAGTTCGGCGGCGACGTCTCCCACCTGAACCTGCACAAGACCTTCTGCATCCCGCACGGCGGCGGCGGTCCCGGCGTCGGCCCCGTGGCCGTGAAGTCACACCTCGCACCGTTCCTGCCCGGCGATGCCGCCACCTGGTCCGAGGGCGAGGACATTCCCGTCTCCGCGTCGCGCTTCGGCTCCGCCGGCGTGCTGCCCATCTCCTGGGCCTACGTCAACCTCATGGGCGGGGAAGGCCTGACCGAAGCCACCAAGAGCGCCCTGCTGGCCGCCAACTATGTGGCCGCACGGCTCAACGACTACTTCCCGGTTCTCTACACGGGCAAGGGCGGACTCGTGGCGCACGAATGCATCCTGGACCTGCGCGAACTCACCGCGAAGACCGGCGTCACCGCCGAAGACGTGGCCAAGCGCCTGGTGGACTACGGGTTCCACGCCCCCACGCTGTCCTTCCCGGTGGCAGGCACCCTGATGGTGGAACCCACCGAGTCCGAGGACCTGGGCGAAATTGACCGCTTCATCGACGCCATGATCGCCATCCGCGCCGAAATCGACCAGGTCGCCGCGGGCGACTTCACCCTGGAAGGCAGCCCGCTGCGCAACGCACCGCACACCGCCGTCGTGGTGGCCGGCAATGAGTGGGACCGCGCCTACCCGCGGGAACAGGCCGCCTTCCCGATGCGCAGCCAGCGGATGGACAAGTACTTCCCGCCGGTGGGACGGATCGACGGCGCAGCCGGGGACCGGAACCTCATCTGCTCCTGCCCGCCCATCGAAGATTTCGAAAACTAGAGCGCAAAGGCTAAGAACAATGACTGAGAAATACACCGCGCTCTACGAAGAGCACAAACGCCTCGGCGCCTCCTTCACCGATTTTGGCGGCTGGCAGATGCCGCTGAAGTACAGCTCCGAGCTGGCCGAACACCACGCCGTCCGCAAAGCAGCGGGCCTGTTCGATCTTTCCCACATGGGCGAAATAAAGGTCACCGGCCCGGACGCCGGTGCCTTCCTGGATTACGCACTGGTGGGCAAGCTGTCCGCCGTCAAGGTGGGCAAGGCCAAGTACTCGCTGATCACCAATGCCGACGGCGGGATCATCGATGACCTGATCAGCTACCGGCTCGACGACGAGACCTACCTGGTGGTGCCCAACGCCGGCAACGCACCGGTGGTCGCCGCCGAACTGGCAGCGCGGGCCGAGGGCTTTGACGTCACCGTCAACAACATCTCCGACGACACGTCCCTGGTGGCCGTGCAGGGGCCCAACGCCGAGGCCATCCTGCTGGCCCTGGTTCCCGCCGAGCACCGGGACGCTGTGACGGGGATGAAGTACTACGCCGCAGCCAAGGTGCCGATGGCGCTGGGTGCCTGGAGCGCGGAATTGCTGGTGGCCCGCACCGGGTACACGGGCGAGGACGGCTTTGAGATCTACGTGCCCAACGACGCCGCCCCCATCCTCTGGGCTGCACTGCTCGACGCCGGAGCGGACCGGGGCCTGATCCCCGCCGGTCTGGCCTGCCGTGACTCGCTGCGCCTGGAAGCCGGCATGCCGCTGTACGGCAATGAACTCTCCCTGGAGCTGGATCCCTACGCCGCAGGCCTGGGTCCCGTCGTCGCCCTCTCCAAGGAGGGGGACTTTGTGGGCCGCGCCGCGCTGGAAACCAAGAAGCAGCAGGCTCCGGCCCGCCGCCTCGTGGGCCTGAAAGGATCCGGCCGCCGCGCCGGCCGCTCGCACTACCCGGTCCTTTCCGACGGCGCAGTGATCGGCGAAGTCACCTCCGGTGCGCCCAGCCCCACCCTGGGCTATCCGATTGCCCTGGCCTATGTGGACACCGCCTTCACGGAGCCCGGCACCGAGGTGCAGGTGGACCTCCGCGGCAAGCCCGAGCCCTTCACCGTCGTCGGGCTGCCGTTCTACAAGCGCGGACAGTAACCTCCCCGCCGGCAGCACGGCGGAATGCCGTGCTGCCGCAGTGCCGACCTAGACTTTGAACTAACCCGCAGGACTTCAGATGCACCGAAAGGCAACCCCATGAGCAAAGTGAACGCAGGACTCCGTTATTCGGCAGAGCACGAGTGGGTGGACGGTTCCAGCCCCGTGAAGGTTGGCATTTCCGCCGTCGCCGCCGACGCCCTGGGCGACGTGGTGTACGTTGACCTGCCCGAGGTCGGCACCGTGATCACCGCCGGCGAAACCTGCGGCGAGGTCGAGTCCACCAAGTCCGTGTCCGACCTGTACGCACCGGTTTCCGGTGAAATCGTGGAGATCAACCAGGAAGCCATCGACAACCCGGCCCTGCTGAACGAGGACCCGTACGGCGCCGGCTGGCTCTTCACGGTCAACACCACGTCCGAGGGTGAACTGCTCAGCGCCGAGGAATACGCGGAAAAGAACGGCGGCGAGCTGTGACCGATTACCTGAACTCCCACCTCGCGCAGATTGATCCGGAGGTGGCGGAGCAGATCGACAACGAGCGCCGCCGCCAGCAGTCCGGCCTGGAAATGATCGCCTCGGAAAACCACACCTCCGTGGCCATCATGGAAGCCCAGGGCTCCGTGCTGACCAACAAGTACGCCGAGGGTTACCCGGGACGCCGCTACTACGGCGGCTGCGAATACGTGGACGTCATTGAGCAGCTGGCCATCGACCGCGCCAAGGACCTCTTCGGTGCCGGCTTCGCCAACGTGCAGCCGCACTCCGGCGCCCAGGCCAACGCCTCAGTGATGCACGCCCTGATCCGTCCGGGCGACACCATCCTGGGCCTGTCCCTGGCGCACGGCGGCCACCTTACGCACGGCATGAAGATCAACTTCTCCGGCCGCCTGTACAACGTGGTGCCGTACAACGTTGCCGAAGACACCCACCAGGTGGACATGGCCGAGGTGGAGCGCCTGGCCCGCGAGCACCAGCCCAAGCTGATCGTGGCCGGCTGGTCCGCGTACGCCCGCCAGCTGGACTTCGCCGAATTCCGCCGCATCGCCGATGAGGTGGGTGCCTATCTGATGGTGGACATGGCCCACTTCGCCGGTCTGGTGGCCGCCGGACTGCATCCCAGCCCGGTGCCCCACGCGCACGTGGTCACCTCCACCACGCACAAGACCCTCGCCGGTCCGCGCGGCGGCATCATCCTCTCCAACGACGCCGACATCGCCAAGAAGATCAACTCGGCAGTGTTCCCCGGACAGCAGGGCGGACCGCTGGAGCACGTGATCGCCGGCAAGGCCACCGCACTGAAGATCGCAGGCACCCCGGAGTTCAAGGAACGTCAGGAGCGCACCCTGACCGGTGCCCGCCTCCTCGCGGAGCGGCTGCTGGCCGACGACGTCGCCGCCAAGGGCATCTCAGTGGTGTCCGGCGGCACCGACGTGCACCTGGTGCTGGTGGACCTGCGCAATGCCGAGCTCAACGGGAAGGAAGCTGAAGACCGGTTGGCGCAGATCGACATCACGGTGAACCGCAATGCTGTTCCGTTCGACCCGCGGCCGCCGATGGTGACCTCGGGCCTGCGGATCGGCACCCCGGCCCTGGCCACCCGCGGATTTGATGAAGACGCGTTCCGTGAAGTCGCCGACATCATTGCGCTGGCCCTGGTGGCCGGTGCGGACGATGACCTCTCGGAGCTGAAGGCACGCGTCACCGCGCTGGCCGAAGCGCATCCGCTCTACACCGAGGTGGCCGACCTGGCCTCCTCACCTGCGCACGTCTAAGGAATCCACATGGCTGTTGGCGTTTTTGACCTGTTCTCCGTGGGCATCGGCCCGTCGAGCTCACATACCGTGGGCCCGATGCGTGCCGCTGCCGTTTTCGCGGCGGAACTGGTGGACGCCGGCATCCTGGACTCTGTGGCCGGTCTCCGCGTTGACCTGTACGGGTCACTCGCGGCGACCGGCCGCGGCCACGGCACCATGACTGCGGTGCTGCTGGGGCTGGAAGGCTTCGCGCCGGAAAAAATCCTGCCCGAAGAGGTTGAGGAACGCCTCGCGGCCATAGAATCGACCCGCAAGCTGCAGCTGTGCTCCCAGGTCCCCGGTGCCGATGCCTGCGTGCTGGAATACGGGGAAGCGGACATAGTCCTGCATCCGCTCACCGTCCTGCCCCGCCACACCAACGGCATGAAGTTCGCCGCCAGTGCTGCGGACGGGTCGGTGCTGCACGCGGCAACGTTCTTCTCCGTAGGCGGCGGCTTCATTGTGCGCGAGGGTGAAGAAGACGCTGCCCGCGAGGAGCTGGAGTCCACCAAGGCGCAGCTGCCGTTCCCCTTCCGCACCGCCGTCGGCCTGCTGAAACACTGCACCAATAACGGGCTGAGCATCTCAGAAGTAATGCTCGCCAACGAAAAAGCGTCCCGGACCGAGGAAGAGATCCGCTCCGGTCTGCTGCACATCCGCGACGTGATGGAGGAGTGCAAAAACTCCGCCATCGCCCGCACCGGCCTGCTGCCCGGCGGACTGAAGGTCCGCCGTCGGGCTCCCGCCTGGCACACCCGGCTGCGCGCCGAGGATCCGAACCGGGATCCCAAGTTCTGGCAGGAATGGGTGAACCTGGTGGCGCTGGCCGTCAACGAGGAAAACGCCTCCGGCGGACGGGTGGTCACCGCTCCCACCAACGGCGCGGCCGGCATCATCCCCGCCGTCATGTTCTATGCCACCCACTATGGTCCCGGTATGGAAAACGCCACGCAGGAACAGAAGGACGACGTCGTCGTGCGGTTCCTGCTCGCCGCCGGCGCCGTGGGCGTCCTCTACAAGGAGCAGGCCTCCATCTCCGGTGCGGAGGTGGGCTGCCAGGGCGAGGTGGGATCGGCGTCGTCCATGGCCGCTGCGGGACTGGCCGAAATTCTGGGCGGCACCCCCGAACAGGTGGAAAACGCCGCCGAAATCGCGATGGAACACAACTTGGGCCTGACCTGCGATCCCATTGGCGGACTGGTGCAGGTGCCCTGCATCGAACGCAACGCCATCGGTGCCGCCAAGGCCGTGAACGCCGCGAAGATGGCGCTCTGGGGCGACGGCGACCACCGTGTTTCCCTCGATGAAGTCATCGTCACGATGCGGGAAACGGGCCGCGACATGAGTTCCAAATACAAGGAAACCGCCCTTGGCGGACTGGCCGTGAACGTGGTGGAGTGTTGACCCTCAGGACCTTCTGAGGTTTTCCTGTCGGAGAGGACACGCCATGCCCAAGACGGCCAAAAACGGAGCACCCATCAAGGATGAGCTGCCTTCAACTCTGCAGCGCTCCGATTCCAAGGCGCAGGACACCTTCGCGAAGACGTACGACTCGGCCATGGAGGAATACGGCGACGAGGAGCGCGCTGCGCGCACGGCGTATGCATCGCTCAAGCACACCCACGAAAAGGTGGGGGACCACTGGGAGGAAAAGGAAAAGAACGGTCCCTCCGATGCCAAGGCTGCCGAAGGACGGAATTCCGCCAAGCAAACGGCCGGCGGCGTGGACGCAAATGCCTCCAAAGAGCACCTGTATGACCTGGCCTCCAAGCTCGATATTTCCGGCCGCTCAAAGATGACAAAAGATGAGCTGGTGGAGGCACTCCAGAAGGCTAATGCCGCTGCGACCCGGAAATCACGCGAGAGCTGAACCCTGCCCTGCAGGCTTTTGTGAGGCATTAGCGGGTTAACTTATATCCCGATTTGTGATTTGTCTAACACTGCGGTTGTAAGCAAAGCTGGGTCCACGCATTCGACAGCTGGCTTACTGAAACCGAGGTTCGAACGATGAACGCACCCCGATCTGTGCAGATGGCACCCGCTTCCGAGGAAGTAGGGTGGCTCGGCTCGGTTGACGCGGGCATCAACTCGTTCTTCGAGCCGATCACTGAGGTTTTCTCCGCCATCGTGTTCTTTCCCGTCACCGTTGGCGATTTCAGTTTCCCTGCGGTTGTCGCCTGGCTGATTATTGCCGGCATTGTCATCACCGTTTATTTCGGTTTCATCCAGTTCCGCGGCCTGCGGGTTGGAACCCAGGTCATCCGGGGAAAATTCTCCTCCAAGGACGACCCGGGCGAAGTGCCGCACTTTCAGGCCCTGACCTCTGCGCTCTCCGGCACCGTAGGCCTGGGGAACATCGCCGGCGTCGGAGCCGCCATGGCCCTGGGCGGTCCCGGAGCAACCTTCTGGATGATCATCGCCGGTCTCCTGGGCATGGCCACGAAGTTCGCCGAATGCACCCTCGGAGTGAAATACCGCGAAGTCCATGAAGACGGGTCCATCAGCGGCGGCCCCTTCAAGTACCTTCCGGTGGCGTTCAAACGCTTCGGCCGGTGGCCCGCCAAAATCCTGACCGGCACCTTCGCCGTCGCCATCCTGCTCTTTGGCGTGGCTGGCGGCAACATGTTCCAGGCCAACCAGACCTTCGCGCAGGTCCAGAACGTCACCGGCGGCGATGACGGGATCCTCGGCAGCGCCGGAGCAGCCGTGGTGTTCGGGCTGATCCTGGCCGTCGCGGTGGCCGTGGTCATTCTTGGCGGCATCAAGTCGATCGGCGCCACCACCTCCAAGCTCGTGCCGGCCATGGGCGGCATCTACATCCTGGCCTGCCTCGCGGTCATTGCCGTGAACATCGAGAATGTGCCGGCCGCCTTCGGCGCCATCATTGACGGTGCCTTCAAGCCCGAAGGTTTCGCCGGCGGCATCATCGGGGTCATGATTGTTGGCTTCCAGCGTGCCTCCTTCTCCAACGAGGCCGGCGTGGGATCCGCTGCCATCGCCCATTCGGCGGTCAAGACCCGCCGGCCGGTCAGTGAAGGCTTCGTGGCGCTCTTCGAACCGCTCGTGGACACCGTCCTCATCTGCACCATGACCGCCCTCGCGATCATTATGGCCGGCACCCCCAGCCTGCAGGCCGGCATCGACCAGGTCCAGGGCGGAGAAGGCCCGCCCGACGGCGTGATCCTCACCTCGGATGCCTTTGCCACCGTCCTGCCGTGGTTCCCCGTTGTGCTGTCCATCGCCGTCGCGCTCTTTGCCTACTCCACCCTCATCACCTGGTCCTACTACGGGCTGAAGGCCTGGGAATACCTCTTCGGCCGCGGCCGCCGCCGGGAAATCACGTACAAGGTCATCTTCCTGACCTTCACCGTTGCCGGCTGCGTGCTGTCCTTCAGTCAGGTCATCGAATTCACCGACGCAGCACTGTTTGTCTGCGCCTTTGTGAACCTGCTGGGCGTCTACCTCCTGCTTCCGGTCATCAAACGGGAAATGAAGCAATACCTGGCGGACCGCAAGAGCGGAAAGCTGGAAATGCTGGGCATCGAGGAGGATGACATCAAAGAAGCCGCTGCAAACGCCTGAGCGGTTCCTCCTACTTCACGGCACCCATAGACAACCCGCGCACCAGCTGCTTCTGGGCCACCCAGCCGGCAATCACCACCGGCAGGGAGGCAAGGACAGAGGCGGCGGAGAGCTGGGCCAGGTACAGGCCTTCGCTGGTCATCTGGGACACCAGGAAGACCGGCACCGTGGCGGACTTGGCCGCCGTGAGGTTCAGGGCGAAGAAGAACTCGTTCCACGCAAAGATCACGCAGATCAGGGCGGTGGCCGCAAGTCCCGGCGCAACCATGGGCATGAGCACCCGCCACAGGGTCTTCATCAGTCCAGCGCCGTCCATTTGGGCGGCCTCGAGCACTTCGGCAGGCACTTCCTGAAAGAAAGAGCGCATCATCCACACCGCAATCGGCAGGTTCATGGAGGTGTACAGGACCACCAGGGTCCAGATGTTGTCCAGCACCTTCAGCTGCCCGGCAATCACATAGATCGGCATGATGACCGCCACCACCGGGAGCATCCGTGTGGAGATGAAAAAGAACAGCACGTCGGAGGTCTTCTTCACCGGGCGGATGCTCAGCGCATAGGACGCCGGAACCGCCATGATCACCACCAGCAGGGTGGAAATGCCCGTGGCGATCATGGAGTTGACGAAGTAGCTGCCGGCCCCGGCGTCGAGCACTGCGCGGTACTGATCCAGCGTGGGGGCGAAGAAGAAGGTGGGTGGATTGGATGCGGCGGCTGATTCCTGTTTGAAAGAGGTCAGGACCATCCACAGCACGGGTGAGAAAAAGCCGATCGCCAGGATCCAGGTCAGCGCGGTCAGGAGGGAAGCTCCCGTACGGGGTTTGCCCTTCCGCTGCCGTGCGGGGGAGGAGCCGGACGTGGAAGGGGCGCCTTGGGACGGTGCCGGTTCAGTTTGTGTGCTCACGGCTAATCCTTTACGTCGAAGCTGCGGAAGATCAGGCGGAGGGCAAAGGTGGCAATGACAATGGTCGCGATGACCACCACCACGCCCATGGCAGCCGCCTGGCCGATATCGAAGCCCAGGAACGCCCGCTGGTAGATGTAGAACGGGAGGTTGGCACTGGCGGTCCCGGGACCGCCGGCAGTCATCAGATAGATCTGGTCGAAGGTGTTCACCACGTAGATGGCCCCGAGCAGGACACCCAGCTCGATGTACCGGCGCAGCTGCGGAAGAGTGACCGAAATGAACGTCCGCCACCACCCGGCACCGTCAACCTGCGCAGCTTCCAGCACGTCCTTGGGCTGCGACTGAAGACCGGCAAGGACCAGCAGCATCATGAACGGTGTCCATTGCCAGACCAGGGACATGAGGATGGAAGCGATCGGATGCGCTGAGGTCCAGTCCACCGGGGAGATCCCCACCAGTCCGATCAGCCAGTTCAGCAGTCCGTAGCTGGGGTTCAGGATGGATACGGACCACAGCAGGGAACCGGCCACCGGCATGATCAGGAAGGGGGTGATCAGCAGGGTCCGGACCACCCCGCGGCCGGCAAAGGAACGGTCCAGGAGGATGGCGAACACAATGCCCAGAAGCATCGCGAAGAACACGCAGCCCAGGGTGAAGATCACGGAATTCAACGCGGCCTGGCGGAACGTGGAGTCGGCGAAGATTTCGATGTAGTTGGAGAGCCCCACAAAGCGGTCGCCCTCGGGATTGAGCAGGTTCCAGTTCTGCAGCGAGTACCAAATGGTGAAGAGGAACGGAACCTGCGTCACCACCAGGGTGAAGATCAGCGCCGGCAGGAGCGGTCCGCGGCGCCGCCACCCTTCGGCCCTGGACATGCCGCGGGTCTGGCGCTGCTCCGCCTCCCTCCGGACTTTGGCGTGGTGCTTGTCTACCAGGGCGCTCATTTGTTCTCTCCTGACTGGTAGCTTTCCGCAACGGTTTCGGCATAGCGCTGTGATTGTTCAAGCGCTTCGGGCACTGTCTTCTGTCCGGCGATCGCGGCGGAGATCTGTTGGGCAACGCGGGTGCCGAGGTCCTGGAACTCCGGGATGCCCACAAACTGCAATCCCGGATACGGCACTGAACCGGTCATGCTGGTCTCCTGCGAGGCCCCGGCCATGGCCGTCAGCGTGGGTTCCGCATAGGCCCGGGCGACGTCTGCGAATTCGGGAATCTCATAAGTCGACAGCCGGCTGCCGGGCGGGACGCGCTCCCAGCTGATCTTGTCCCCCACCAGCTGGATGTAGTCCTTGTTGGTCATCCAGGAAACAAAGTCCCAGGCAGCATCCTTCTTTTCGCTGGTGGCGGGAATGGCCAGGGACCAGCTGTACAACCAGCCCGAGGAGTCGGTTTCCTGCACGGGGGCCTGGGCGTATCCGGTCTTCCCCACCACCAGGGACGAGGCAGGGTCTTCCACGGTGGAGACCATGGAGGTGGCGTCGTACCACATTGCCGCATTGCCCTGGCTGTACTGGGTCAGGCAATCACCAAAGCCGGACGTGGCCGCACCCGGCTGTCCCGAGTTACGGACCAGATTCACGTAGTCAGTAACGGCGGCCTCCACCTCGGGTGAATCCAGGGTCGCGTTCCAGTCCTGGTCGAACCAGCCTCCGCCGTAGGTATTCATCATGGTGGTCAGGGGTGCCATGACCTCGCCCCAGCCGGCCAGCCCGCGCAGGCAAATGCCGGAAAAGCCGTTGTCCGGGTCATGGAGCCGCTCAGCGAACGCGCTGATGTCCGCCCAGGTGGGTTTGGGCGGCATGACCAGGCCGGCTTCCTCGAACAGATCCTCACGGTAGGCGAGAAAAGAGGATTCCCCGTAGAAGGGAACGGAGTACATGTCGCCTTCGTAGCTGAGGGACTCGCGAATATTCGGAATGAAATCGTCCGGGTCGTAGCCGGGAGTGTTGTCTGCATACTCCTGCAGATTGGTAATCCAGCCATTCTCCGCCCACATGGGCGTCTCATAGTTGGAAATCATGACGACGTCGAACTCCCCGCCGCCGGTGGCCACCGACGCCGTGATCTTGGCACGGGCCTCGTTTTCCGGGAGGGAAACAAATTGGGGGTCCACATCCGGATATTGGGCACGAAATTCGTCTTCGAGGGAGATGGCGTCAGTCATCTGCGGGTTGGACACGATGGCCACCACAATCTCCTCGGGGCCGTCGGCGGAGTCGCTGCCGCATCCTGCCAGTATGAGCGCCAGAGCCGCAGCGCCCGCTGCCGTGCTCCTTCCGGAACTCCGCCTGCGGCCACCGAGCGTGCTGCGTTCTGCTCTCATGCGTCACCTTTGCTCATCTGAGAATTGCATTCTGCTCATTTGCAGGGAACTCTAAACAGATAGACTCGAATGAGCAATAGGTTGCGATCTTTCGAAGACAGGCGGGGTCGAATCATTACCGGTACAGATGCGTCCCATGAGGAATTGCTGGCCAGGATTGGCCGCGACTATTACCTTCACAACCATTCGAAGGTTGATATTGCCCGCCGGTTCGGCATTTCCCGATTTCAGGTCGCCCGTTATCTGGAAGAAGCACGCGCGCTGGGCATTGTGCGCATTGACATCCGTTTCCCCGCCTCCGTCGCGGGCGTGGATCCGCAGCAGCTGGCGGTTGAGCTCGGCGTGGAACGCGTCCGCATCTCGCCGACGGGCGCTGATGACCGCAGCACCCGGGAGGCCATGGCCAGAAGCGCGGCCGAGGAGTTGATGGCGGCGGCGTTCGACGGCGCCACCCTGGGAGTGTCATGGTCCCGGACCCTGGACCTCGCGGCCGGATATGTGACGGACCTGCCGCCCTGCGAAATCGTCCAGCTGGCAGGTGCACTGCCGGTTCCCGGCAGCGGCAATTCACTGGAACTTATTCAATCTCTGGGCAGGCTGGACGGCGTGGAAACCTGGCCGCTTTGGGCGCCGCTGGTGGTGGAAAACGCCGCGACCGCGCAGAGCCTGCGCCGGCAGCCCGAGATTGGCGAGACCCTCGCGCAGGCCAACACCCTGGATGCCGCAATCGTTGCTGTGGGCGCCTGGCAGCCCGGGCTGTCCACCGTGTGGGACCGGGTGGATAACCGCCTGCGCCTGGAGGCCGCCCGGGCCGGGGCGGTTGCCGAATGCTCGGGCCGGCTGCTGGATGCGGCCGGGCATCCGGTGGTCTCAGAGCTGGATGAACGCGTGCTGGCCGTGACCATAGCCCAGCTGCAGCACACGCCCCGGGTGGTGGCCGTGGCCCGGGGTGCCGCCCGCGTTGAGGCGGTGCGTGCGGTACTGGCCGCGGGGTTCGTCACCACCCTCCTGGTGGATGAAGAGCTCGCCGCGGCGCTGTCCGGCGGTGCCCCCGCCTGACAAGCGGGATGGCTTAGGTCGGCCGCCCCGCGGCCAGGTCTTCCAGCGTTGTCCGGGCGCCGTGCTCATGCAGCGAGGCCAAGGCGGCCGTATAGGACTGGACAAAGCGGTCATTGGACGCGAGATCTCCGAAGAGATCCCGGTCTTCAACGAAGGCGAGCGGGTCAGCGCGATTCCGCGCGGCGGCGGCCATCAGGGGCTCGCGGAGCCGGTCTACGACCTCGATTGGTGCGCCCTGCTCGTCCGTTCCCTCGGCGTAGCGCGACCAGCTTGCCACGATCGCTGCCGAGCGGTGGATTTCTCCTCCCGAGGCCAGGTTCTCGCGGATCACCGGCAGCAGCCACTTGGGAATCCGGTCCGAGCTTTCGGCGCACAGTCGGGCCAGTGTGTCGCGGACGTGCTCATTGGAGAACCGTTCGATCAGCCGGTGCCGGTAGGCATCCAGATCCACCCCGGGCAGCGGCGCCAGTGTGGGGGTTGCCTCCCGGACCATGTAATCCAGCAGGAAACCGGAAAACAGCGGATCCTGGCACACTTCGTGGGCGTACCGGTAACCGGCAAGGTAGCCGAAATAGCACAGGGCCTGGTGGCTGGCGTTGAGCAGGCGCAGCTTCATAAGTTCGTAGGGTTCCACATCATCCACCACCTGGACCCCGGCGTCTTCAAAGGGCGGGCGGCCCTGCGGAAAGTGGTCCTCCAGGACCCACTGCTCGAAGTCCTCGCTGACTACCGGCCAGGCGTCCTCCACTTCGAAGTCCCGGGCCACCATCGTCCGGTCCTCATCCGTGGTGACCGGCGTAATCCGGTCCACCATGGAATTGGGAAAGGCTACGTTCTCCTGCATCCAGGCGCCCAACTCCGGATCCCGCAGGGAGGCAAAGGCCGTGAACATTTTCCGGGCCACGTCTCCGTTGCCCTGGATGTTGTCACAGGACATGACCGTGAACGGCGGCAGCCCCCTGTCCCTCCGGCGCTGCAATGCCGCGCAGACCAGCCCAAACACGGTGGTCGGCACGGCGTCCGGCTGCAGATCCTCCGCTACTGCGGGGTTCGCGGCGTTAAATTCGCCGGTCACGTGGTGGAAGTTGTAGCCGCCCTCGGTGATGGTCAGGGAAACGATTCGGGTGCCGGGTGCGGCCATTTTCTCGATGACGGCTTCCGGGTCCTCGGGAGCCAGCAGGTATTCGATAATGGAGCCGATGACGCGGCCCTCACGTGTGCCGTCCGGGTTCTTCAGCACCAGCGTGTACAGGCAGTCCTGCGCATCCATCACCGTCTTCATGGCCGAGTCTCCCGGCAGGACGCCCACGCCGCAGATCGCCCAGTCCCTGGCGCCGCCGTCGTTCATCAGACGGTCCACATACATCGCCTGGTGCGCCCGGTGGAACCCTCCCACCCCGAAATGGACAATGCCCACACTCAGCTCGGAGCGGTCATACCCGGGAACGGAAAGCCGGGCCGGGAGCCCGGACAAGGACGCGGAATTGAGCTTGTTCATGGTTCCACCTGGGGCCTGAGTCGGATAGGTGCGGCTCAATTTATCATGTGAGCAAAAGTGTCCTCTCACATGAGCAGTCGTCCTGCCGATAAGCGGTCCTGACCACTGCCGCCGACGGTGGCCGCCCTCGTTCTCTCGCCGCCACCGTTGACCAATTTGCGGCTTCGGGCCTAGGGTCAACCCATCGTTACCGCGGATGGGGCTGGCTCGGCAACAGTGCGGACGGATGTGAAACAAAGACAAAGGAGTTTTTGTGAGAACACAGCTAGCCGCTTTCCAACAACCGCTCGATCCCATCGGGGATTCCCTGGTCCTCTCCGCGGTTCTTGCGGCGTTGCCGCTGCTGCTCCTGTTTGTCCTGCTGGGAGTCTTCCGGATGAAGGCCTACCAGGCAGGACTCATCTCGCTGGTGCTGTCCATCCTGCTGGCCGTAATCGGCTGGCAGATGCCGGTGGGACAGGTGGCTGCCGCCACCGGACTGGGGGCGTTTTACGCGATCTTCCCAATCCTCTGGATCCTCATCAACGCCCTGTGGATCTATAAGCTCACGGTGGCCACGCCCTGGTTTGAGGTCCTGGGCAGGACCATCCGCTCCATCTCGGATGACCTGCGGATCCTGTCCATCCTGATCGCCTTCTGCTTCGGGGCACTGCTGGAATCCCTCGCCGGTTTTGGCGCACCGGTGGCCATCGCAGCAGCCATGCTCATGGCGGCGGGCATGAAGCCGCTGAAATCGGCCATTGTGGCGCTGCTGGCCAACACCGCTCCGGTTGCCTTCGGCGCCATGGCCGCCCCGATCATCGCACTGAACGGTGTGACCGGCATTCCGCTGCAGGAGCTGTCCTCCATGACCGGGCGGCAGACCCCGTTTATCGCCCTGGTGGTGCCGCTGATCCTGGTCTTCCTGGTGGACGGAAAGCGCGGCCTGAAACAAACCTGGCCGGTGGCCCTGGTGAGCGGATTTGTGTTCGGACTGGCCCAGTTCGTTGCTTCCAACTTCTTCGTCGTGGAACTGACCGACGTCGTGGCGGCCGTTGCCACGGTTATCGCCGTGCTGCTGATGCTCCGCGTCTGGCAGCCGGCGGAAATCATCGGCATGTCCGGCCAGGTGCAGGACGACCGGGAGGTTGCCGCTGATTCGAGGGAAACGGTCGACGCCGCGGGTTCCGGCAGTACAACAGACGTTCTCGACGGATCCGGCACGGCAGAGCCGGTCAAAACCGGCCGCGGGCGGCGCGCGGCCGCCCTGCCGGGAGCAGGCGCAACGGCGGCCGGCTCCGCGGGGACAGACTCCGCGCCCCCGGCGGGCCCCGGGTCCACCAGCAACACCGCCCGTCCCGATGCCCGCAGCGTATGGATGGCCACCGCCCCGTACCTGATCATCATTGTGGTGTTCTCACTGGCCCAGATACCGGCCATCAAAACCTGGCTGACGTCCATCGGCAGTGTCACCTTCCACTGGCCGGGACTGGACGTGGTGGACTCCAACGGGAAGGCCGTTGCCGCCCAGACGCTGCGTTTTGACCACATCCGGGCCACCGGGACCCTGCTGCTGTTCTCCGGGATCCTCACCATGATCCTGTACCGGATCCGGCCCCGCGAAGGCGCGAAGGTGTACGGGGAAACCCTGAAGCAGCTGCGCTGGACCATTGTGACGGTCTGCGCTGTCCTGGCCCTGTCCTTCGTGATGAACCTGTCCGGGCAAACGACCACACTGGGCGTGGCCCTGGCCTCCGCCGGCGGATTCTTTGCCCTGCTCTCACCGCTGCTGGGCTGGATCGGTGTGGCGCTGACAGGTTCCGACACCTCCTCTAACTCGCTGTTCGGCCAGTTGCAGGTGGCAGCGGCCAATGAGACGGGCCTGTCCGCCACCCTGATGGCGGCGTCCAACTCGTCCGCCGGAGTGCTCGGCAAGATGCTCTCCCTGCAGAACCTGGCCATCGCCTCGGCTGCGGTGGGACTGGAAGGTGCAGAGAGCACGCTGCTGCGCAAACTAATCGGCTGGAGTCTGGGCCTGCTGGTGCTGATGACACTGCTGATTTGGCTGCAGTCAACGTCCATTCTCGGTTGGATGGTGCCGTAAATGAGCATCTTCTCCGACTCCGATTCGACCGTGGGGCTGCCGGATCCCGCCCCCAGCGCCACCCTGCTGGGCCTGGCCCCGAACGCGTCCATCGAACCCGGGCACCGCGAGCAGGCCAGCACCGACCGCTCCGGTTTCGTGGCCCAAA
Organism: Arthrobacter sunyaminii; assembly: GCF_018866305.1. Classification (NCBI taxonomy): domain Bacteria; kingdom Bacillati; phylum Actinomycetota; class Actinomycetes; order Micrococcales; family Micrococcaceae; genus Arthrobacter; species Arthrobacter sunyaminii. The sequence continues at coordinate 3,739,533 of NZ_CP076456.1, read as the reverse complement.
CGCATCCGGACGGTGTGGTGTTTGCCGAGTCCGCCGAGGACGTGGCGGCAACCCTGCGCCTGGCCACCCTGCACCGCGTGCCGGTGGTGCCCCGCGGTGCAGGCACCGGGCTGGCCGGCGGATCGTCCGCCCGCACGGGTGAAGTGGTGCTGGATGTCTCCCGCATGAACCGGATCCTGCGCATCGACCCGGTGGAACAGCTGGCCGTGGTCCAGCCCGGAGTCCTTAACGCTGAAATCAATGCGGCTGCCGGTGAATACGGGTTGTTCTATGCCCCGGATCCGGCGAGCACGGCCATCTGCTCCATTGGCGGCAACATTGCCACCAACGCCGGCGGCATGCGCTGCGCCAAATACGGCGTGACCCGCGAATCAGTGCTGGCGCTGCGCGTCATCCTCGCCGACGGGCGCGAACTGCGCACCGGACGGGAAACCATCAAAGGGGTCACGGGCTACGACCTGAACGCGCTCATCATCGGCTCCGAAGGAACCCTCGGCGTCGTCGTTGAAGCCACGCTGCGGCTGCGGCCCACGCCGGTGGCCACTGCCACCGTTGCTGCCTTCTTCCCCGACGTCGAAAGCGCCGCCCGCGCCGCGTCGGCTGTGGTGGCCGCGCGCATTCAGCCGTCCATGATGGAACTCATGGACGGGCCCACACTGGAAGCCGTGGATGCAGCCACCGGAACTGATTACCGGTCCCGCGGAGCGGCTTTTCTCCTGGTGCAGACCGACGGCTACGGCGCCTTCCTGGAACAGGACGTGGTGCTGGAAGCCGTGCGCCCCTTCGCGGGCTCCTGCGGAAAGGCAGCCGACGACGACGAGGCAGCGGCCATGGTCAGCGCCCGGCGGGATGCGATCCCGTCGCTGGAACAAATGGGACGGGTGTCCATCGGCGACATCGGCGTGCCGCGGGGAAGGCTGGCCGAAGCCGTTACCGGGCTCGAAGAGATTTCCGCAGCCACCGGGGTCCGGATCTTCACCATCGCCCATGCCTCCGACGGCAACCTGCATCCCATGATCGTGATGGACCCCGAGGACTCGGTCACGGAGGGTCCGGCCAAGGACGCCCTGGGGCAAATGTTCTTCCTCGCGAACCGGCTCGGCGGCACCCTGACCGGTGAACACGGGGTGGGGCTGCTGAAACGCGACTGGGTGGGCGCCGAGCTGGGCGACGTGTCGGTGGGAGTGCAGCACTCCATCCGCCGCGCACTGGATCCGCTGGGCATCCTCAATCCAGGAAAGGCAATCTGACCCTGGGCAGGATCGGGGCCGCCGGCCCGTCGCGGTACCGCGACGGGCCGGCTTTGGGCGGACAGGCTGCGCTCAGCCGCTTCCGGGCAGGGAGCCCCGGGGGCCGGAGGGCTTTAGGCCAGCGCCTCCCGCAGCGCCAGAAAAACCACGTCGCGGGCCAGCGGAAGAGCGCTGAACCGGACTCCCGTGGCATCCCGGACGGCGTTGGCCAGGGCCGGAGCCACGGGGTTGAACGGACTTTCGCTCATCGACTTGGCACCCATGGGCCCCAGCGAGTCGTTGGTCTCTGCAAAGTAGATCTCCGTGCGCGGCACATCCGCGAAGGCCGGCACATGGTATTCGCGCAGGATCTTGGTCTGCACCTCGCCGGTGCTGCTGACCCGGACCTTTTCAAACAGTGCCGCACCCAGTGCCTGGGCAATGCCGCCCTCAATCTGGCCCCGGCACTGCAATGGATTCATGACCACTCCGGCGTCCGCGGCATGCACGCTCTGCAGGATCCGGATTTCACCCGTGCCGGTGTGCACGCCCACCCGGAAGCCCTGCACGTTGAACGCCACGGACCGCGGCGTTCCGCCCCAGCGGCCCTGGGCTGACAGGTCGATTCCGGCCTCCCGTGCGCGGACGGCGACGTCGGCCAGCGCTATCCGCTCGCCGTCGCACTCCACCGCGTCCGGCAGCAACCCCACCTGCGCCGAGGTGTTGGAAAACAGGGAAGCGGCAAAGCCCTTGAGCAAAACAGCCAGTTCCTCTGCCGCCGCGAGGGAAGCCTTGCCCGCCACTACGGTGCCGGTGGAGCCGTAGGCGCCGGTGTCATGTTCCACCAGATCGGTGTCCGACTGCCGGATGACAATCCGGTCCGCGGTGGTGTGCAGCGCGGTGGACGCGAGCTGGGTGTGCACGGTCGTGGTGCCGTTGCCGAACTCGGAGGTGCCGACGTCGAGCCCGTACCGTCCGTCTTCCTGCAGCCGGATCCGGGCGTGGCTCATATGCCCGCGGGGTGGAACCGTGTCGATCATGGCAACGGCGGTGCCGGTGCCAACCCGCCACTCCTCGTCCAGACCTTCGCCGGAGGTTTCCGCGGACAGCTTTCCCCGTTCGAGCGCAGCACGGACCAGTTCCACGCATTGGTCCAGCCCGTAGCTGCCGTAATGCACGTCCTCCGCCGGAACCGGCGCCGTGGAGAGCATGGCGTCCCCCCGGGCGATGACGTTGCGGCGGCGGAACTGAAGCGGATCCATGCCGATGCTGCGCGCCAGCTCATCCATCGCGGACTCGACGGCGAAAATCATCTGGCTCAGTCCGTAGCCGCGGAAGGCTCCGGACGGAACGGTGTTGGTGTAGACGGCCCGCGCGTCGACCTTCTTGTTGTCGCACCGGTATACGGCCACGGACTCGCCGCAGCCGTGGAACATCACGCCCGGGGCATGGTTTCCGTAGGCTCCGGTGTTGGTGGTGACATCCAGCTCCAGTGCGGTCAGTGTGCCGTCCCGGCGTGCTCCGGCCCGCACCCGGACGGAGAACGGATGCCGCACGGTGGTGGCGGTGAACTGCTCCTGCCGGGTCAGCTCCAGCTGCACCGGCCGGTTCAGCTTGATCGCCGCCAGCGCGGCCAGGTCCTCGGTGAGCATCTCCTGCTTGCCGCCGAATCCGCCGCCCACCCGTCCGGTGAGCACCCGCACAGATTCGGGTTTCAGGCCGAACACCCGGCACAACGCCCGCCGGATGAGGAACGGAACCTGCGTGGAGGTGCGCACCACCAGCCGGCCCGCCTCGTCGAAGGAGGCAATGGAGCCATGCGTTTCCAGTGCCATGTGCTGCAGGCGCTGGCTTTCGTAGGTGTTCTCATGCACGACGTCGGCTGCCGCCAGTCCGGCGGCCGTGTCGCCGAGTTCGGAGTGCAGTTCGGCGACGATGTTGCCGGCGGTGCCCGGATGAACCTCGGGTGCGCCGTCGGCCAGGGCGGCGCCGGTGTCCAGGACGGACGGGAGCAGCTCGTATTCCACCCTGAGCGCACGCACGCCTTCGGCAGCGGCGCCCACGGACGCGGCAACAACCGCGGCCACCCGCTGGCCGCGGAAACGGACCACGTCATCCAGGATCCGGGTGTCATCCGGGTCATCGGTATGCAGTTCATGCTGCGCGGTGGAGAACAGCTGCTTCGGGGCATCTTCGTGCGTGAGGACCGCCTCAACGCCGGGCACCGCCAGGGCAGCGCGTGCATCAATGGAAACGATGCGGGCGTGTGCGTGCGGGGAGCGCAGGATTTTCATATGCAGCAGACCGGGCAGCTCCGCTGCCGGCACGTCCATGGTGTACCGGGCGCGGCCGGTGACAATGTCCGGGCCGGCCGGAGCCGGAATGCTGGCGCCCACGGTCCGGGCAACAGGAGAGGTCCCGGCCGGGACATCCACAGTGCGGTGCCCGCAGACTGCGTCCCCGATGGCGCGGTAGCCGGTGCATCGGCAGAGGTTGCCCTTGAGATTCCGGGGCAGGTTCTCTTTCTGCTCCTCGTCGAACGCAGCAGCGGTCATCACCATGCCGGCGGTGCAAAAACCGCATTGGAAGCCCTGTGCGTCCAGGAACTGCTGCTGCATGGGATGCAGTTCCTCCCCATTGGCCAACCCTTCGATGGTGGTGATTTCCCGGCCCTCGGCACGGACTGCCGGATAGAGGCAGCTGTGCACGGGCTTACCGTCAACATGGACGGTGCAGGCACCGCAGTCGCCGGCATCGCAGCCCTTTTTGACGCCCAGATTGCCCTGTTCCCGCAGGAAGGTGCGCAGACACTGGCCGGGGAAGGGCGCGGCCTCCACCTCGGTCTTGTTGATCCGATACGTCACAGCAGCTCCTCCTTCGACCCAGATGCGTTCGAGCGGGATGCGGCCAGCTCGGCCCGGATTTCTTCGGCCAGCCGGTCCGTCATGTAGTGCCGCCATTCGGGCAGGCCGTGGACGTCGTCATGCCAGAGTTCGCCGTCGATCTGCCCGCTGAGTTCCGCCCGGAGTTCGACGGCGGTAGGCAGCGAGGGGAATCGAAGCTGGACCGGACGCTTCGTGGCGGCGGTGATGGTGAGGACAAACCCGCCGTCCTCGTCCAGCCGGCCGATCAGCAGCACCCCGGAGCGGCCCAGATTGGTCAGCGACTGCCGGCGGAACGCGGTCCCGGCCCGCAGGACGGCTGCCGGCAGGGTCACGCTGCGCAGCAGTTCTCCGGGCTCCAGGGCAGTGCGTCCGTCACCGATCACCAGTTCGGCCACCGGGATTTCGCGGGACGTGCCGCCGGGGGAGTGAATCAGCGCAACGCCGTCCAACGCAGCGGTCAGAGCAGTCATGGGGCCGGCGGGCAGGCCGGTGCAGATGTTTCCGCCCACCGTGGAGACGTTCCAGACTTTGAAGGAAGCCACAAAGGAATCGCAGCACAACTGCACCAGATCCAGCGCCCGCCACTCAGCCCGGACGCCGGCAGGAGCTGTGCCGGGAAAGGCGTGCAGGTCCGCGATGGTGCAGGTTGCCGCAATCTCGAGTCCGTCGTCGGACACGCTCAGCGGTTCCCAACCGGCGGCGGTGATGTCCAACAGCCGCTGCAGGGAGTCGCTGCCGTAGGAGAAGAGCACGGTCCCGCCGGCCAGCCAGGCATCTCCGGGACGCCAGTCGCTGGGGTCACTGGTGCGGACCAGTTCGGAAACGGTGGGCATGTCCATAGATAAATCCCTCAATGGCTGACGTGCTGGCGGGTGAACGGATGGATGGGGCCGCTGAGCGCGCGCAGGGGCTGCCCGCTGACGGCGGCACCGGAACGTGCTGCCACTATTTCGGCGAAGACGGACAGTGCGGTTTCCTCGGGTGTCGCGGCCCCGATGTCCAGTCCGATGGGAGAGTGCAGCTTTGCCGTCTCAGTTGCGCTCAGCCCGGCGTCCCGTAACGCGGTCATCCGCTGTTCGTGGCTGCGCCGCGATCCCATGGCGCCGACATAGCCCAAATCCAGGCGCAGCGCCTCGATCAACACCGGGATATCGAACTTGGCGTCATGGCTGAGCACACAGACCACGGAGCGCGCATCCAGGCGTCCCGCCGAGGCTTCCTCTCTCAGGTATTGGTCCGGCCACCGCACCCGCACTTGATGGGCTGCGGGGAAACGTTCCGGAACAGTGAAGGCGGGCCGGGCATCGCAGACGGTCACGTGGTAACCGAGCAGGCGCCCCTGCCGGGCAAGGGCGGCCGAGAAATCATTGGCGCCGATCACCAGCAGCCGGGCAGGCGCAAGCCGGGACTCAAGGAACAACACCGGACCGCCAAGCTCCACGATCCCCGTGCGGCCGGACGCCAGCAGAGGGGCCAGCCGTGCGGCGGCATGCGCCGGGTCCATATCCAGCATCGCAGCCAACGCTGCCCCGTGGTCGGCAAGCAAACCTGCGGTCGAGGCGGCGCGGCGCGGGTCGGGGACCAGCAGCAGCTGTGCCGCATTGTTCTGTGCTGTGCCTCCGGCATCGATTCGCCGGACGAGGGCGCAGGGAGCATCCGGTTTGGGGATGACGGGAAAGGTGCCGGGGTGCAGGAGCTGGATCAGCACCTCCAGGGTGCCGCCGCAGCTGAGCCCGACGGCGAAGGCATCAGTATCGCTGTAGCCAAAGGATTCAACCCGGGGCTGGCCGTCAGCGAGGACCTCCTCGGCCACGGCAACCACAGCGGCTTCCACGCATCCGCCTGAGAGGGACCCAGTGATCCCGCCGGTCTGGTGGATGAGCATGGAGGTGCCAACCGGGCGCGGCACGGATCCGGACGCGCGGACGATGGTTGCGGCGGCGCAGGGAAAGCCGTCCGCCGTGGCCGCAGCCAGTGCGTCAAGCATGTCAAGCATGCGCCCCTACCCTCCAGCGATACCCGCCGGCGGCTGACCGCCACCGGCTAACCAGTAACCAAAGCGGTGAGTTCCCCCTGCCGGAGTAGCCGGGCAGGGGCCTTAAATCCGCAAACAATGACATTGATGAAACATATTAGGGCATTTTTTGGGCCTTATGGCGGGCGGAAAGAAATATAAATGTCAGCACGACAATGTAAATTTCGGCACCGCCGGGAACCAGATCTGCCGTAATTGTTTTCGGTAATTGCACGGAAGCCTACCACGGCAATCCGCCGTGCGGGACACCCCGCTGCTTCATATTCGAAGGGAGGGTGTCACCGTGGATGTATGGTGGTCGCGTGCGGACGGTTAGGCCACCGGCGCAGCAAAACCCGGCCTCCATGCGGGCCGGGTGGTTGGAGCAGGACCCGGCCTCTTGGATCAGCAGACAAGCCCACTGAGCTGGCCCCGGGAGGGGTCTGCATGCCCGAGGATGTCCCATGACTGTTTCCATGCCAGCCGCCGCCGTCGCACCCGCAACCGCACCTGTCGCTTCATCCGCACCTGCACCCGGCAGCGGCCGCTTGTGGGTGAAGAATCCGCTGGCCGCCTTCACCGCCAATGAGCTGGATGCCGCAGGGGGCCTGGTGATTGAGAACGGGGTCATCACCGAGGTGCTGGCCGCCGGGCAGAGTCCCGCCGCGCCCTGCGCAGAGGTGTTTGATGCCTCCGCCCACGTGCTGCTGCCGGGGCTGATCAATACGCACCACCACTTCTATCAAACCCTCACCCGCGCCTGGGCGCCGGTGGTGAACACCCCGCTGTTCCCGTGGTTGAAGAACCTGTATCCGGTGTGGGCGCGGCTGACACCGGCGGATCTGGAGCTGGCCACCACCGTGGCCCTGTCCGAGCTCCTGCTCTCCGGCTGCACCACTGCCGCGGACCATCATTACCTCTTCCCCGACGGGCTGGAGGACGGCATTGACGTGCAGGTGGACGTGGTCCGGAAACTGGGCATGCGGGCCATGCTCACCCGCGGCTCCATGACGCTGGGGGAGGACGACGGCGGCCTGCCGCCGCAGCACACGGTCCAGGCGCCGGACGTGATTCTCGAGGACAGCCGGCGGCTGATCCGGGACTACCACGAGCGCGGCGACGGCGCCGTGATCCAGATTGGCCTGGCCCCCTGCTCGCCGTTCTCGGTGACCCGGGACATCATGCGCGACAGCGCAGCGCTTGCCGAGGAATATGACGTCCGGCTGCACACCCACCTGGCCGAAACCATGGACGAGGAGGCCTTCTGCCTGGAGACGTTTGGGCTGCGGACGGTGGATTACCTGGAGAGTGTCGGCTGGCTGGGGAACCGGACCTGGCTGGCGCACGGTGTGCACTTCAACGACGACGAGATTGCCCGCCTGGGCGCTGCCGGCACCACCGTGGCGCACTGCCCGACGTCGAACATGCGCCTGGCCAGCGGCATCGGCCGGATGGCGGAACTGGAGGATGCCGGCGCTCCGGTAGGGCTGGGAGTGGACGGCTCGGCCTCCAACGACGCCTCCAACCTGATCCTGGAGGCCCGGCAGGCCCTCTATCTGCAGCGGCTGCGCTACGGCGCCGAAGCCATCACGCCCGAACGTGCACTGGGCTGGGCCACCAGGGGATCGGCACGTGCCCTGGGCCGGAAGGACGTGGGCGAACTGGCGCCGGGCCGGCAGGCGGACCTGGCGATGTTCCGGCTGGACGACCTGCGCTTTTCCGGCAGCCATGATCCGCTCTCGGCCCTGCTGCTCTGCGGGGCGGACCGTGCGGACCGGGTGATGGTTGGCGGCAGCTGGCGCGTGGTGGACGGTGCGCTTCCGGGCGTCGATCTGCCGGCGCTGATTGCCCGGCACACCGCGGCGGCCCGGCGGATGGTGGCGGGTTAGGTTTCCGGGATTGTGGCAAGGCCCGGAACCGGAAGCAATGCATTCGGGTAAAAACCGGCGATTGTTTGCACAGAATTAACACCCGTGAAACAAGATGCCGTTTTATTCTGCAACATTTATTTACCTGTTGACAGATTTGCCCGCGCTCGCTCACACTGTCGGAAATAGCAATTCCAACTGCCGGAAACATCGAATCAAGTCGGCGCCGCCGATGGTCAAGGGTGTTCAGCGCCGGCAATGGAACAGATCTACCGAAAGCTGACACCCGTGCGCCCAGAACCACATTTCGAGTCAACCCCGGAAACCGCCGCAGAGTCACCGGTTCCGGACTTCCTGGCAGCCTTCAACACGGCAGGCTATGCCGAGGCTGAAGAAATGCTCCGTCCCTGCCTGGACATTCAACGCTGGTGCAATGAAATTGCTGCAGCCCGGCCTTTCGCCACCCCCGGCGAACTGCTGAGCTTCGCCGAACTGGCGGCGCCGGACTTCACTGAAGCAGAGATCGACGGCGCCCTGGCCCGCCATCCGCGGATCGGCGAGCGCCCCGCCGGAGCGGGCACTGAAGCCACCTTCTCGCGCGGAGAGCAGGCCACGGTCACCGGGCTGGACGACGTCCAGGAGCAGCTGGCCGCCGGCAACCGCGCCTATGAAGACAAGCATGGGCGCGTCTTCCTGATCCGCGCGGCAGGCCGCAGCGCCGAGGAGATCCTCGCCAATCTGCAGGAACGCCTGGAGCACACCCCGGAGGAAGAAGTTCCCCTCATCGCAGGCCAACTGCGGGACATCGCCATCCTGCGCCTGGAAGGACTGCTCTCTTCATGACCCGCAGCCACGTCACCACCCACATCCTGGACACCGCTGCCGGGAAGCCGGCTTCCGGCGTCGCCGTATCGCTTTGGGGGAGCGGGGAAGGCGTCTGGACCCGGATCGGGGACGGAACCACGGACGACGACGGCCGGGTGGGCAGCCTGGGCCCGGAACGGCTGGTGCCGGGAACCTACCGGATTGACTTCGCCACCGGAGAGTACTTTGCCGCCGCCGGCACAGAGACTTTCTTCCCCAGCGTTTCCCTCACTTTTGCCCTGACCGACGCGGGCCAGCACTACCACGTACCGCTGCTGCTGAGCCCCTTCGCCTACTCCACCTACCGAGGAAGTTGAACCATGACTGAAACAACTCAGGCCCCCTCAGAGGAGAGGGCAGACAACACCCGGATTGTCCTCGGCAGCAACCAGTACGGCAAAGCCGAGGTACGCCTGGTCAAGGTCACCCGAGACACCGCCCGGCACCGGCTCGAAGACCTCAGCATCACCAGCCAGCTGCACGGCGACTTCGAAGCCGCGCACACGGAGGGGGACAACTCCCACGTAGTGGCCACCGATACCCAGAAGAACACCATCTACGCCTTCGCCCGCGACGGCGTCGGGTCACCGGAGGAGTTCCTGCTGCGCCTGGAGCAGCATTTCACCGGCGGATTCGACTGGGTTTCCGGAGGCCGCTGGGCCGCCGAACAGTACTTCTGGAACCGGATCAGCGACCACGATCACGCCTTTGCCAAGGACAAGTCCGAGATCCGCACCGCGGTGCTGGTCTCCGAAGCCGGCCGGCAGCACCTGGTCTCCGGCATCAGCGGCCTGACCGTCCTGAAGTCCACCGGCTCCGAGTTCTCCGGCTTCCCCCGGGACCGCTACACCACCCTGGCTGAGACCACTGACCGGATTCTGGCCACGGATGTCACCGCCAAGTGGCGCTACGCTCCGGACACGGACGTGAGCAGCCTGGACTTCAACGCTCTCTACGCCTCCGCCCGCACCCTGCTCCTGGACGCCTTCGCCAACACGCACTCCCTGGCCCTGCAGCAGACCATGTTTGAAATGGGCAAGGCCGTCATCACCGCCCACCCGGAGATTGACGAGGTCCGGCTCTCGCTGCCGAACAACCACCACTTCCTGGTGGACCTGGCACCGTTTGGCCTGGACAATCCCAACGAGGTCTTCTTCGCCGCGGACCGCCCGTACGGTTTGATCGAAGCCTCCGTGCTGCGCGAAGGTACGGCCGCCGATTCGCCGGTCTGGAATACCGTGGGCGGTTTCTGCTGATGAGCCGCAAACAGCGCTCCAATGCCGCCGGCACGGTCGGCACCGCAGCCCGTCCGGAAGACGCCCGGTTGCCGCTGGGCAGCACCTTCGCCTACGGCTTCCAGCATGTGCTCACCATGTACGGCGGGATCATCGCCCCGCCGCTGATTGTCGGCACCGCTGCCGGACTGGATCCCGCCGACGTCGGCATGCTCGTGGCTGCCTGCCTCTTCGTCGGCGGCCTGGCCACCCTGCTGCAGACCATCGGCATCCCGTTCTTCGGCTCCCAGCTGCCCCTGGTCCAGGGCGTTTCCTTCGCCGGTGTGGCCACCATGACGGCCATTCTCGACGGCGGCGGCGGCCTGCAGTCCGTTTTCGGAGCGGTGATCGTTGCTTCCCTGGTGGGGCTGCTGATCACCCCGGTGTTTGCCAAGGTGATCCGCTTCTTCCCGCCGGTGGTCACCGGTGTCGTGATCACCACCATCGGCCTGACACTGATGCCCGTGGCCGCCAACTGGGCCATGGGCGGCAGCAGCGCCGCCCCGGACTACGGCAGCGTCTCCAACATTGGCCTGGCCGGACTGACCCTGCTGCTGGTGCTGCTGCTGAGCAAGCTCGGCAATTCCGCCATTTCCCGGCTCTCCATCCTCCTCGCCATTGTGCTGGGCACCATCTTCGCCGTGGTGACCGGCAAAGCTGATTTCTCCGCCGTGGGCAGCGGTGCAATCTTCGCCGTCCCGGAGCCCTTCGCCTTCGGCATGCCCACCTTCGAGGCCGCCGCCATCATCTCCATGGTGATCGTCATCCTGGTGACCCTGACCGAAACCACCGCGGACATCATCGCAGTGGGCGAGATCGTGGAAACCAAGGTGGACTCCAAGCGCATTGCCAACGGACTGCGCGCGGACATGCTCTCCAGCGCGCTGTCCCCGGTGTTCAACTCGTTTACGCAGAGCGCTTTTGCCCAGAATGTGGGGCTGGTGGCCATCACCGGCGTCAAGAGCCGGTTTGTGGTTAGCGCCGGCGGCCTGATCCTGGTCATCCTTGGCCTCCTGCCGGTCCTGGGCCGGGTGGTGGCGGCGGTTCCGACGCCGGTGCTCGGCGGCGCCGGGATTGTCCTGTTCGGCACGGTGGCGGCGAGCGGCATCCGCACCCTGGCCAGGGTGGATTACCGCAACAACATGAACTTCATCATTGTGGCCACGTCCATCGGGTTCGGCATGATCCCGATTGCCGCACCCACCTTCTACGACGAGTTCCCCGACTGGTTCGGCACCATCTTCCATTCGGGCATCAGCTCCGCCGCCGTGATGGCCATCCTGATGAACATCCTCTTCAACCACATCCGGACCGGAAACCCGAAGGACCCCTCCGTGTGGGCCGAAGGCGCCAACCGCATCGTGCGCCTCGAGGACACGGCGGCGCTGAAAGAGGGCGACCACGTGCTGGACGGAAAACTGCTCGACGCCGACGGCCGGGAAATTTCGCTGGCCGCCACCGGTACCGCTGAAACCGATTCCCACTAGGACCATGACTTTGAACCCCTCGCCTCCGTCCACTGAGCCCGCACCCGTCCTCGGCGCCGCGCACCTGCAAAGGCTCGATGCCGTGCTGGCGGACACGGACCGGCTGCTGGCCGGCAACTACCCCGGTGACGCCGGCACCCGCCAGCCCGTGCACACCGTCTACATCCCGGCGGACCGCTGCGTGCCGGCCCTGCCGTCAGGCTGGGGGAGAGACGGGCTTGCGGCCGTCGAGGCGCAGGGCTCACTCGGGCAGGGCGGCCGTGGCGGTTTGCCGGGCCTGGCCGAACTGGCGGGCCTGGACGCCGGGCTGGCAGCCGCCGTCGTGCCCCTTGTGGAGGCGAAGCTGCGCACCGAGCCGATCGAGGACCTGCGCCTGGACTTCGAGGACGGCTACGGCATCCGGCCGGACGCGGAAGAGGACAGCCATGCCGTGCTGGCCGCCGCCGCCGTGGCGGACGCGGTGGCTGCCGGGACCGCGCCGCCGTTCATCGGGATCCGGTTCAAGTGCTTTGAAGCGGCCACCCGGGCCCGCGGTGTCCGGACCCTGGACCTGTTCCTCGCCGGCCTGCTGGCGGCCGGAAAACTGCCCGACGGGCTGGTGCTGACCTTGCCCAAGGTGTCCACCGTGGAACAGGTGGAGGCCATGGTCTACATCTGCGGGCAGCTCGAAGAGGCCCACGGTCTGGAACCGGGACGGCTGCGGTTTGAAGTGCAGGTGGAAACCCCGCAGCTGATCCTGGCCGCCAACGGCACCGTGCCCGCGGCGCAGCTGATCCACCGCGGGCGGGGCCGCGTTTCGGCCCTGCACTACGGCACCTACGACTACAGCGATTCGGTGCAGATTGCCGCGCAATACCAGTCCATGGAGCACCCGGCCGCTGACTACGCCAAGGCCGTGATGCAGGTGGCGGCTGCCGGGACCGGAGTCCGGCTCTCGGACGGCTCCACCAACATCCTGCCGCTGGGCACCCCCGGGGAAATCCGGTCCGCCTGGCAGCTGCACGCCCGGTTGGTGCGCCGCTCGCTGGAACGCGGCTTCTATCAGGGCTGGGACCTGCACCCCGCGCAGCTTCCCACCCGTTTCCTGGCCACCTATGCCTTCTACCGGGAGGGATTCGACGCCGCTGCCCGGCGGCTGGACACCTACGTCCGGAAACAGGTTGGCACTGTCCTGGATGAACCCGCCACCGCCCGGGCACTGGCCCGGTTTGTGCACCGCGGCCTGCTCTGCGGAGCCCTGACCGAAGCGGAAATTGAACAGGGCACAGGGCTGACCGGCGTCGAACTCGCCGCGCTCGCCCATCCCCAAACTGCCGTATCGCCCATCAAAGAGAAGGTCCGCTAGATGAACACCCCGCAGCACAACGCCCAACACCGCGGCACCCCGCGCTACTACTCCGCGGCAGGCGGCCTGCCGGCCCAGACCGAACTGCTCACCGGAAGAGCGGCGGTGACCGAGGCGTACACCGTGATTCCGCGCGGCGTGCTGCGGGACATTGTCACCAGCGTGCTGCCCGAATGGACCGATACCCGCACCTGGATCCTGAACCGGCCGGTGGCCGGCGGCGCCACCACTTTCGCCCAGTACCTGGTGGAGGTTGCCCCGGGCGGCGGCTCCACCTCACCGGAACCGCAGCCAACCGTGGAATCCTTCGTCTTTATCCTCGAGGGCACGCTGACCGTCCGCCTGCACGGCGAGGACCATGTCCTGGCTCCCGGCGGATTCGCCTACCTGCCGCCTGACGCACAGTGGAGTGCCTTCAACGAATCCAGGGAACCGGTCAAGTTCCAGTGGATCCGCAAGGCCTATCAGCCGCTGGCGGGCCACACCCCGCAGCCGGTCTTCGGCAACGAGGCGGACATCGAGCCCACGCCCATGCCGGCCACGGACAACAAATGGCGCACCACCCGGATGATCCCCGTGGATGACGTCGCCTATGACATGCATGTCAACGTGGTGACGTTTGAACCCGGCGCCGTCATTCCGTTTGCTGAAACCCATGTCATGGAACACGGGCTGTACGTGCTGGAGGGCAAGGCCGTGTACCGGCTGAACCAGGACTGGGTGGAGGTGGAAGAGGGCGACTACATGTCCCTGCGCGCCTTCTGCCCGCAGGCCTGTTACGCCGGCGGCCCGTCGAACTTCCGCTACCTCCTCTATAAGGACGTCAACCGCCAGATCCTGCTCGGCGGCCAGCCGTGACCGCTGAGTTGCCGGATATGTCGGCGCCTGAACCCTTTGACCTGGTGATCCGCGGGCACGCCGTACTTACCCCCGAGGGAACCATCCCGGCCGAGGTGGGGGTACGTCGCGGGGTGATTGCCGCCGTCGTGCCGCTGGGCGCCGGGCTGGACGGGGAGCGGCTCATTGAACTGGCCGCGGACGAAACCCTGCTGCCCGGGCTGGTGGACACGCACGTGCACATCAACGAGCCGGGACGCACCGAGTGGGAGGGGTTCGCCTCCGCCACCCGCGCGGCGGCCGCCGGCGGGGTCACCACGCTGATCGACATGCCGCTGAACAGCATTCCGCCCACCGTGAATGTGGCGGCCCTGAACATCAAACGGAACTGCGCGGCCCCGCAGGCCTTTGTTGACGTGGGTTTTTGGGGCGGCGCCGTCCCCGGGAACCTCGCCGATCTGCGTCCGCTGCACGAGGCCGGTGCCTTCGGGTTCAAATGCTTCCTGGTCCACTCGGGCGTCGATGAGTTTCCGCACCTGGAACCGGCGCAAATGGAGGCGGCGCTCGCCGAGCTGAAGACCTTTGACGGTCTGCTGATTGTGCACGCCGAGGATCCGGCAGCCATCCGGGACACACCGCCGGGCAGCGGTTATGCGGGGTTCTTGGCCTCCCGTCCGCCGGCGGCGGAGAACACCGCCATATCCGGTGTCATTGACGCGGCGGCACGCACCGGCGCGCGCGCCCATATCCTGCACCTGTCCTCCGCCGAAGCCCTGCCCCTGGTCCGGGCGGCAAAGGCCGACGGCGTGCGGCTCACGGCTGAAACCTGCCCGCATTACCTCACCCTGCGGGCCGAAGAGATTCCCGACGGCGCCACGGCGTTCAAGTGCTGCCCGCCCATCCGCGGGGACGCCAACCGCGAAGAGCTCTGGGCCGGTCTCGCGGACGGGACCATCGACTGCATCGTTTCGGACCATTCGCCCAGCACCCTGGACCTGAAGGACCTGGAGAACGGAGACTTCAGCGTGGCCTGGGGCGGGGTGTCCTCCCTGCAGCTGGGGCTGGCGCTGATCTGGACCGAGGCCCGCATCCGGGGCATTGCGCTGGAGCGGGTGCTGCACTGGATGTCCGCCGCGCCGGCAGCACTGGCCGGCCTGGACCGCAAGGGCGGCATCGTGGAAGGCAAAGACGCCGATTTTGCCGTGTTCGCCGCGGAGGACACCTTCACGGTGGATCCGGCGGCGCTGCAGCACCGGAATCCGATCACGCCCTATGCCGGGAAGCAGCTCACCGGCGTCGTGCGCCGCACGGTGCTGGCGGGTACCGACGTCGATCCCGCTGTCCCGGCCGGGCGCCTGCTGCGCCGGTAGGCAGTGATGGCTGCCACAAAGGCATGCGTCGCATTTAAGGAACGGCCAGCGCGGAAAGTAGGGTCTAGGTATGGCTCCTTTTCGTAACAGCCGCGCTGCGTCGCTGCCTGCAAAACTTTCCCGTTCCTGGCTTCTGGCATCGGCTGCCGATGAAGCGAATTTTGGGCCGGCGCTCGCGTCGGAAGCGGACTCCGTGGTGTTCGACATGGAGGACGCGGTACCCGCGGCCGGCAAGGCTGAGGCCCGTGAGCGCGTTGTGGAGGCGCTGTCCACCGGAATGACCGCCTGGGTGCGCGTGAACGGCATCGAAACGGATTACTGGGCCGATGACCTCGCGGCGCTGTCCAAGGCTCCGGGACTGCGCGGTGTCATGCTGGCGATGACCGAAAAGCCGGAGCAGGTCACCCACACGGCCATGCGCCTGCAGGCCGGCACCCCGGTGTTGGCCCTGGTGGAGTCCGCACTTGGCATTGAAAACGCGACGGCGATTGCTTCGGCTCCCGGCACCTTCCGCCTGGCCTTCGGTGTGGGCGACTTCCGCCGCGACACCGGTGCCTCCGACGATCCCATGGCTCTGGCCTACGCCCGTTCCAAGCTGGTGGTGGCTTCCCGCGTGGGGCAGCTTCCCGGCCCGATCGACGGCCCCACGGTCGGTGCCCTGGGCGATAAACTGCTGGACGCCTGCAAGGTCACGCAGTCCATGGGAATGACGGGCAAGCTGTGCCTGATGCCCGAGGCCGCGGACTTCATCAACCACGGACTTTCGCCGAGCGAATCCGAGATCACGTGGGCGCATGAGCTGCTCGAGGCGCACGCTGCAGGTGCCGTCGTGGGCGACGGTTCCTACCTGCCGCGCCTGGCGCGCGCCCAGAAGATCTCCTCACTGGCTGACTCCTACGGACTCTGGAACGCCTAGCCTTCATCCACCCTGCGCAGCATCTGGAGCACTGTGCGGGTGAGGGCAAAGGCCTGATCCGGGTCATAGTGGGCCAGGCTGATGTCCGCGAACAGGTGTGAGGCGCCGGGGTAGAGGAACAGCTCCGCGTCGTCGGTGGACGCGGCCAGATTCTGGGCGGCGTCCAGATCGCCGGAGTCAACAAACTCCTCATCGGCGTCCATCCCGTGGATCTGCACGGGCACTCCCGCCGGCCACGTGTCACCGTAAGTGCCCAGCGGAAGGCAGCCGCTGATCAGCACGGCACCCCGGGCGCCCGGCCGGGTCTGCGCCAGGCGCTGGGCCGCCATCACGCCCAAAGAGAAGCCGACGTAGACCATCTCCGGCGGGAAGCGTTCAGCGATGGCCACGCTCTGCTCCACCACTGTGTCCATGCCGATTTCGCTGAGGTAGTTCAGGCCGTCTGCAAGCTCGGCAAAGGTCTGCCCGTTGTAGAGGTCCGGCACGGTCACCGTATGTCCGGCATCGCGCAGTACCCCGGCAAAGGCGTCCATGCCCGGAGTAAGGCCCTGGGCGTGATGGAACAGCAGGATGTTGGCCATGCCGGCTCCTAGCGTTCGACGAGGATTCCATCCTCGTCGGCGTACAGCGTGGCGCCGGGACGGAAGGTGACACCGCCGAACTCTACGGGCACGTCCACTTCGCCAACAGAGTCCTTGGCGCTCTTGCGCGGGTTGGAGCCGAGCGCCTTCACGCCCAGGGGCAGCTTGGCCACGGCGGCGCGGTCCCTGATGGGTCCGTTGATGACAACGCCGGCCCAGCCGTTGGCAACGGCAGCCTCGGCAATCATGTCTCCCATGAGGGCACTGTTGAGGGATCCTGCGCCGTCCACCACCAGCACGGCACCATTGCCGGGCGAGTTGAGGACGGACTTCACCAGGCCGTTGTCCTCACGGCAGCGGATCGTGCGGACCGGGCCGGTGAAGGACAGGTGCCCTCCGAGGTCCTGGAACTGCAGGGAGACGGAAGCCAAAGACTCACCGTGCTGGTCATAGAGGTCTGCTGTGCTGATTTCCATGGGACCACTGTGGCACGAGTTAACGGTTCTGCGGAACACTGGCGGCATGCGCCTTCAGGACATCCACAACCTCCAGCAGGTCGGCCACTGACTGGGCGGCGGAAGAGTCCTGGTCCCGCGGCCAGCCGCCCGGCAGGCCCTCGTTGTAATAGAGTCCGTCGCCGAGCAGGACAATGGCACGGGCAATGGCCGGATGGCCTACTTCCTCGAGGACCAGATCCATCCAGCTGCGGTGGATCCGTTCCAGCACCGCTGAGGCATCCGGATCGGAGGCCTGGGCAAGACGGACGACGCCGATCAGCGCGCGGTCCAAGGCACTGCCAACATAAACGGACTCCCGGACCAGATACCGCGACGGGCCTTCCGGGTCGGCGCGCATCCTCACAAGGTCGGCCGCGGCGAGTTCCTCGAGGCGGGCGATGAGGGCCGCGGCCATCGCTTCCTTGTTCTTGAAGTGATAGAGCAGCCCGCCCTTCGAGACTTCGGCGCGTGCAACCACGGCATCGAGGGTGGCGCCGCGTGGGCCTTCATTGATGAGCAGCTCCTCGTAGGCATCAAGGATGCGGTCCCGGGCAGGACGAGTGTTGGACATGCTTTTACGCTACGCCATCACACCGGAAAGCAGTCGCAATTTGAGAACTGTACAGTCTAGACGGTACAGTAGCTTGCCGGGCCTATCTCTGCCCAAATCCCCCCACGACTTTTAGAAGGAGGACGCCGTGACGGCCGTTCAGGAAAGGCCCGCTATTACGCGTGCAGGAAAGCGCGAATGGTGGGGACTTGCAGTCCTGATGCTGCCAGTGCTGCTGATCTCCATCGACAACAACGTCCTCAGCTTCGCCATCCCGTCACTGTCCCGGGCCCTGGCGCCCAGCGGCACACAGTTGCTCTGGATTGTGGACATCTACGCGCTGGTGCTGGCGGGACTGCTGGTCCCGATGGGCAGCCTGGGGGACCGGATCGGCCGCCGCCGGGTGCTGATGATCGGCAGCGTAGGTTTCGGCGTCATGTCACTGGTCGCGGCGTTTGCACCCTCGGCCTCCATGCTGATCCTGGCCCGCGCCCTCATGGGTGTTTTCGGTGCCATGCTGATGCCTGCCACGCTGTCCCTGATCCGGAACATCTTCACGGTGCCGTCCCAGCGACGCGTTGCGGTGGCCATCTGGGCTGCGGGGTTCTCCGGAGGGGCCGCCCTGGGACCGATCGTGGGCGGAGTGCTGCTGGAGAACTACTGGTGGGGCTCGGTGTTCCTGCTGTCCATTCCGGTGCTGCTTCCGCTGCTGGTCTTCGGACCCATCCTGCTGCCTGAATCCAAGGACCCGAGCCCGGGAGCCGTGGACGTGCCCGGCGTCGTGCTGGTCATGGGTGCCATGCTGTCCATCACCTACGGCATCAAGTCCTTCGCGTCCGACGGCGCCGCTCACGGACTGCCGTTCATCCTCCTCGGCCTGGTGCTGGGCACGTTGTTTGTGCGCCGCCAGCTGAGCCGCGAGAAGCCGATGCTGGACGTCCGCCTGTTCCGCAATCCGGTGTTCACCGGGTCCATCAGCGCCAACCTGCTGAGCCTCTTCGCCATGGTGGGCTTCATCTTTTTCCTCTCCCAGCACCTGCAGCTGGTGGTGGGGCAGTCACCCATCGAAGCGGGCCTGACCATGCTGCCCGGACTGGTGCTGACGGTCATCACCGGACTGGCCGTGGTGCCGCTGGTCAAGCATCTGCGCCCCGCCTACGTGGTGGCCGGCGGGCTGCTGTTCAATGCCGCCGGCTACGCTCTGGTGTTTTTCGCCGGCGAGTCCGTGACAGTACTCCAGCTGGTGGTGGCCTTCCTGTTCCTGGGCGTCGGAGTGGGCGCTGCGGAAACCATTTCCAATGACCTGATCCTCGCCAGTGTTCCGCCGTCCCGCGCCGGGTCCGCCTCGGCCATTTCCGAGACAGCCTATGAGATCGGCTCCGTCCTGGGCACCGCGGTGCTGGGCAGCATCCTCACGGCTGCGTACCGCAACGGCGTGCAGGTCCCGGCGGGACTGAGCGCCGAACAAGCCGAATCGGCCGGCCAAACCCTCGGCGGCGCCGTCGATGCCGCGCAGGCGCTGCCGCCGGAACAAGGTTCGGCTCTGCTGCACTCGGCGCAGGCCGCTTTTGATTCGGGTGTCAGTGTCACGTCCCTGATCGGCGTGGTGATCATGCTGGTGGCTGCCGCCGGTGCCGGCGTGCTGTTGCGCAAGGCTCCGGCCGGGCACTAAGTGCTGCGGCAGGATCCGTATCGTTTACGCCGATTCGCCGCGGTGAACGATCAGCACCGGACAATGCGCATGCGCCGCCAGCGTTGAGCTGACGGATCCGAGCAGCAGTCCCGCAAAGCCGCCGCGTCCGCGGTTGCCCACCACCAGCATTTCCGCCCCGCGGCTGGCTTCGATGAGGAGCTCCACCGGCAGTCCCACCAGGGCGGTCTGCTTGAGATCCGCCGGGACGTCCTCCCCGAAGGCTTCCTCCACTGCCTCCTTGAGCGTCAGCTCGGCCTGGGTCTGCGGAGACCAGACTTCCGTGGGAACCGGCGGGGCCAGGGAAATGCTGTACTCCCAGACGGTCACCACCTCCAGGGAGCACCCCAGCACTGCGGCCAGGCGCCGGGCCTTCCAGAGCGCTTCAATGGAGAGCCGGGAGCCGTCCACCCCCACAACAATGCGTTTGCGGTCCTCTTCACCGTTGCTCATGGTGCATCCGTCCTTCTCAACGTTGGCTTTGGGCGTGCTGGATGGTGCCGTGCTGCCATCCTCCACCTGAATGGAGCCGCGGGGGAGGGGCCACGTACCATCAGGCCTATGTTTAGTCCGTTTCGCCGCAAGCCGGTTACCGCCATGACAACCGGGTTGTTGCTGGTTCTGGCCCTGCTCTCCGCCACCGGGCCGTTTGCCACCGATCTCTACCTGCCCTCCTTTCCGGCCATGACCGATGAGCTCGAGGCGTCCGCCACCGCAGTGCAGCTGACCCTCACCGCGTTCCTTCTCGGCATGGGGGCCGGCCAGCTGGTGTTCGGCCCGCTCTCGGACCGGTACGGCCGCTTCCGCCCGCTGTTCCTTGGATCCGCAGGCTTTGTTGTCGCGTCGGCGGTGTGCGCCCTCGCACCCAATCTGGCCGTACTCGTGGCCGGCCGGCTGCTCCAGGGGCTGTGCGCTTCGGCAGGAGTGGTTATTGCGCGCGCCATGGTCGCGGACCTGACTACGGGCGCGACGTCGGCACGCACCTTCAGCCTGCTCATGACCATCGGCGGCGTGGCGCCGGTGGTTGCGCCGACGGTGGGCGGGCTGTTGGCAGAGCACCTTGGCTGGCGCGGCGTCCTCTGGGTGCTTGCCGGGCTGGCACTGGTGATGTTCGTGTGTGTGGCGGGTGTGCTGGCGGAATCCCAGCCCCTGCACCACCGCAGCAGCGGGCCGATGCTGGCCGGGCTGTCAGGCGTGGTCGCGAACCGCAAATTCCTCGGCTATGCCGTGCTCTTTGCCAGCACCTTCGGTGTGCTGATGGCCTACATCTCGGCCTCGCCCTTTGTGTACCAAAACCTGATGGGACTGACGGCGTCCGCCTATGGACTGGCCTTCGGAGTGAACGCCATGGGCCTGGTCGGTGCCGGATTTGTCTCCGCCCGGCTGGCCCGCCGGATACCGCCGAGGAAGACGGTCACGGCGGCGGTGTCCGTGCTGCTCACCATGTCCGTCGCTGTTCTGGTGCTGTCAGTTTCGGCCGCACCACCACTGCTCCTGGCGGTACCCATCTTCTTCGCAGCCACCTCGGTGGGCTTCATCATGGGCAACACCACGTCACTGGCCCTCGCCGAGGTGGGCCTCGCCGCGGGCAGCGGATCGGCAGTCCTGGGCGGCGGCCAGTTCTTTGCCGGGGCACTGGTCTCCCCGCTGACGGGACTTGCCGGCGAGGAATCCGCGGTGCCGCTGGCGGTCATCATGACGCTGTCCGCTCTGGTGGCCGTGGCTGCACTGATTGCCACCCGCACACGTTCGGCCTCCGGTCGGTAGACTCGACGAACTATGCGAACCATGAACAAGTACCGAACGCTCATCGTCTGGCTCCTCATCATCGCACTGGTGGGCAGCCTCAGCGTGGGGTTCCTCGGCATGCTCTTCTGACCCGCCGGACCCCTTCCCCCGCGCGCAGCGAGACCCAACTTGAGGGCTGCCGCCTCATGGGCATAGGGTAGTAAGCATACTTACGCTTCTTGTCGGGGCGGTGAAAGTCCGCCCCAGATTGGCGTACCGCATGCAGAATGACCTACCGAAAGTGGGAAACTCTATGACCAACGGCAACACTAGCGACCAGTACACCTTCCAGAACCCCGTGGACCGCTTCCCGACCATCACGCCGCCGAAGCAGGATCAGCCCGAGCCTGGCCTGGATGCGACTCTGGAACCCAAAACGGACCGCGGCGAGGAATCCTACCGCGGCACCGGCCGGCTGGAAGGCCGCAAGGCCCTGATCACCGGCGCCGACTCAGGTATTGGCGCGGCAGTTGCCATTGCGTACGCACGTGAAGGCGCCGACGTCGCACTCGCCTACCTGCCCGAGGAAGAGGAAGACGCCCGGGAAATCGTGCGCCTAGTGGAGGAGGCTGGCCGCAAGGCTGTGGCCCTTCCCGGCGACGTGCGGGACGCGGAGTACTGCAAGCAGCTGGTTGCGGACGCCGTGGAAGCCCTCGGCGGCCTGGATATCCTCGTGAACAACGCGGGCAAGCAGGTTGCCGTGGAGAATCTTGAAGACCTCTCCGACGAGCAGCTGGATGACACGTTCAAGACCAACATCTACGCGTTCTTCCGCATTACCAAGGCTGCGCTGCCGCATCTGCCGGCCGGATCGAGCATCATCAACACCACCTCCATCCAGGCGTACAGCCCGTCGCCGTTCCTGCTGGACTACGCCAGCACCAAGGCGGCCATCAACAACTTCACCAAGGGACTGTCGATGCAGCTGGCCCCCAAGGGCATCCGCGTGAACGCCGTTGCGCCGGGTCCGTTCTGGACGCCGCTGCAGGTTTCCGACGGCCAGCCCAAGGAAGCACTGCCGGAATTCGGCAAGGACACCGCACTGGGCCGCGCCGGACAGCCCACCGAGCTTGCCCCGGCCTACGTCTTCCTGGCGTCCCCGGAATCCAGCTACGTCATCGGTGAAACCCTGAACGTCAACGGCGGCATGCCCACCCCGTAAGGATCAGGCGTCCCGCTTAGCTCAAAAGGAACCGGCCCGCACCTCGAAAGGTGCGGGCCGGTTCCTTTTGTCTGCTCCGGAAAGTCAGAACAGATCAGGCGCGGACGTCCGTGTCGCTGTAGTCGGCGCGGTCAATCCGGCGGTGATAGCGCATACCGGCAAGGCCGCCGAGCAGCGCACCGATGAGGGTCGCGGCCAGCGTTGCGGCGACGGCGAGCCAGGTTGCCGCTGTGGCCCCGTCGAGGTCATCGGGAAGGGGTGCCACAGTGTTCAGCTGGGTGATGCTGCGGATATCGTCACCGAAGATCAATCCGAGCACCACAACAACCAGTCCGGCGATGAGGGCCCAGAGCCAAACGGCCAGACCCTGCTTGAGGCCGTTGAAGCGTGCCATCCGTCCCGCCACGTACCCGCCGGCGAAGTAGGCCAGCAGCAGCACCACCAGCAAAATGACCGTGCCAATGATGCCGGCACTCTGGTTGGCCATCGCCTGGTCCAGGGACTGGCCCAGGTCATTGTCGGTGTTGAAGTCGACGGCGGCGCCAATGGCCGCTGCCAGGGCGGACAGGAGCACCACCATTCCGGTGGCGGTCAGCCAGCCGAAGAAAGCCGCTCCGAACTTCATGCCGCCAAAACGTTCCTTTTCCATCGCGAGAAGGGCCTCGCGGTTGGCCTTGCCGGGCAGGGCACCGCCGTTTTCGGTGCTGCGAACGGCCGTGCTTCCGGAGTCGTCGCCGGTGTGGCGTCCGCCGTCCCCGGGACGGTATTCGGTGCCGTCGTCATAGTCTGCGTTGGGATCCTTGGTGTGGCTCACCGGCATCGCCTGGGTGCGCCCGCCGTCGTTGGTCTTGTTGCCGGAAGCCCCCGTCGAGGTTCCTGTTGCAGGGGTCCCGGCTGCGGTTGCTGCGGTTGCCCCGGTCGCCGGGGAATTCTGTGCCTCGGATCCGTTGTCCGTGGGCAGGACCTGGGTTTCGTCGGCGGGAGCCAATCGGTCCGACCTGTCGCGCAGGCGTCCGCCGTCCGGGCCTGTGGAATTTCCGAAGTCGCCGGAGTTGTTGGCTCCGGCCCGGCCGTTGTTGCCTGGTTCCGTGCTCATCTGTGTCTCCTGTTGCCATCGAGTGATCGGGCTGTCAGAGCCAGCTTATAAGTATCCTTACTATTTTCTCCACTTGCCCTTGATCCCCGACTGCCCGCCTGGAACTCCGCTTTGGGACAAATTGACCGGTTTGGGAAATCCCTGCCGCGGCGGACCGGACGGATTTTCCCAAACCGGAGCAGAATCCCAAACCGGAGGGAAAACTCCGCAGCGGCAGGTCGGCATTCGGGGTTGCCGCCCAAATGAAACACTGGAGGAATGGACCCCGACATAGTCATTACCGTCATTGCCGCCCTTGCCGTCGCCGTGGGTCTCACCGGAATCATCATTCCGGTTCTGCCTGGCAGCATTCTGATCATCGCCGCATTGCTTGGCTGGGCGTTAGGCATGCAAAGCGCAGCTGCCTGGTGGACCTTCGGAGTGGGCGCGGTGCTGGCGCTGGCAGGTTTGCTCGCCAGCGCGGTGCTGACCGGCAGGAGATTGAAGCAGCGCCAGGTCCCCAATACTTCCGTTCTGGCGGGAGTGGTGGTGGGTGTTGTGGGGATGTTCCTGATTCCCGTAGTGGGGCTCATCGTGGGGTTTGTGGCGGGTCTGCTGCTCAGTGAGTTCTTTCGCCGCCGCAGCCTGCCCGAGGCATGGTCAGCCAGCTATGCCGCACTGAAGGCGATGGGGCTGGGCATCCTGGTGGAACTGGGCCTTGCCTTCGCCGCCGGATCCGTGTTTGCGGGCGGGATCTGGTGGCATTTCGCCAGCCGCTGACCAACCGCTGAGCAGCCCCTGACCAGCCCTCCGCATACGGCTAGCCGGCGCTGACAAACTCCGCCAGCGCGGTGAGCTGGTCCAGCCGGCACTCCGGCTTCAGATACATCATGTGGCCTGCCTCGTGATAGTGGTGCGTGAATCGTGCCCGAGCCGCATCAGTCAGCCGCATGTGCGCCCAAACGTACTCGGCAGCGAAGTGGGGCGTGGCGCCGTCGTGGTAGCCGTAGTCCACATGCACCCGCAGGTGAGGGTTGTGCGCCAGCAGCCGTTCGAGCGTCCCGGTGACATCCACGGGAACCCCTTCGAAGCTCTTGTAGCTCCAGGGCTGGACCCGGCCGGTGAGGATTTCATACGGGAGGTCATTTTCGTAGCCCAGCTCGGCCCGGACGTAGTGGTTGACGGCGGCCGAGTACGGTCCGTTGATGGCCTGCAGGCTGGGGTCATCCCAGTTGATGGAATCCTGCTGGTTTGCGGGAGGTGCCGTGAACCGGCCGTCTATCCGCCCCACCACGAGGTTCTCGTTGCGCAGCAGCTCCGCGGAGAACTGGGCGTAATCCCACCGCAGGTTGGTGCGCCGGATAAACCCCTCCTCCAAGGTGGTGATTTCCGCCAGTCGGCGGACGACGTCGTCGAACTCTTCCGTGCTCAGCCGGGAACCCTGGGTCAGTGCGTAGCCGAACTCCCGTCCGGCGAATTCCTCCGCCTCGGCCACCACATCAGCCAGCGGCCGGTCTCCGTGCCGCCCGTGGAAGTGCGCAATGGCCGCGTAAGTGGGCAAATGAAGTGCGTACGGAGTGTCGCGGCCCGGAGCAAAATCCAGCGTGGCCATGTTCAGGACCGTGGAAATCAGTCCGAGCCCGTTGACGGCCAGGCCGTAGGCATCGAACAACCGTCCGGCGACGGCGACGGCACGCAGGGTCCCGTAGGACTCGCCCACCAGATACTTGGGGCTGAGCCAGCGGTTGTTGCGGGTGGTCCAGAGCCGGATGACTTCCGCCACCAGGTCCCGGTCCTCTTCAAAGCCGTGAAACTCTGCGGCCTCGTTGCCGTCCACCACCCGGGAAAACCCCGTGTTGACCGGATCGATCATCACCAGGTCCGCGTGCTGCAGGATGGTTTCCGGGTTGTCCACCAGGCCAAACGGGGGAGGCGTCAGTGCCCCAACGTCCCCGGAGTCAACCATCCGGGGTCCCAGCAGGCCCATGTGCAACCACACCGAGGACGAGCCGGGGCCGCCGTTGAAGGCGAACACCACCGGACGGCTGTTGGCCGGCGGAGCAGCTGCGTGCGCTTCCGCCGTCGGTTCGCCCACATCGGCGGTGTAGGCGACGAGGAAAATCTCCGCCTTGGGCAGGAAGCCGTCCGCTTTTCCGTCCTTGGTTTCTTCCCGCCGCAGCACCAGGCGTCCGGCTGTGGTGGTGTATTTCAGGCCTGTTGGAAGAGTATGGCGGCGGACCGTGAAGTCATCGGTAACCCTCGGGTTCCTCGCCTCCGGCTCTCCGCCGTTTCTGATGTTCTCACGGCTCTGATGCTGATTGCCGGCGTCCTGGTGCTGCTCGTCATGGGGCATTGGAGCAGTCTAACCAGTTCCTCACCTGCGGGCCGGATCAGGGTGCACGTCACGATTATGTGACGCACCTTACATTTCCAAGGGGACTTGGATAGGTTCTCCCCCAGAGGTGCCGGTCTGCAACGCTGCAGGCCACGCGCCTGTTCCACCGGCAGTTTCAGGATCCTTAACGCTTCTCATCTACTCGCGCCCGCGGGGCGCTTAACCAGGGAGAATCCATGCCTTTGAACCAACGGAGCTGGCTGCGTCTCGGCACGGCAGCGCTCATCGCTCCGGCACTGCTCCTCTCCGCCTGCGGCAGCCCCGATACGTCCGGCGATTCCGGGGCCGGCGCGGACGGCGGCGGCGGCACACTGTCCATTGCGACCGGCGGCACCGGTGGTGTGTACTACCCGCTGGGCGGCGGCTTTGCCACCGCTATCCGCGAGAACATCGAGGGCTATGACGCCACAGTCCAGGAAACCAATGCTTCCGTGGACAACGTGCTGCTGATAGCCAACGGGTCAGCCCAGATCGCTTTTTCGGTGGGTGACGTGGTTTCCGACGCCGTGGAAGGCGTTGGAGAGTTCGAAGGCAAGCCGCAGGAGATTTGTTCACTGGGCAACATCTACAACAACTATCTGCAGGCCGTCACCGTTGACGGCACGGGTATTACCAGCGCGGAGCAGCTTGTCGGCAAGGTTGTTTCAGTGGGAGCTCCGGGATCAGCCACTGAAGTTGGTGCACTGCGGATCCTCGAGGCTGCCGGCGTTGACCCGGACAGCGTGGAACGGCGCCAGCTGGGCGTTGCGGAAACGGTGGCAGCCCTGCGGGACGGAACCATCGACGCCGGATTCTGGTCCGGCGGACTGCCCACCGGTGCGCTGATCGACCTGGCCAGCGACGGCGATATGGTCCTGCTTCCCATCGGGCAGTATGCAGAATCCATGGCGGGAACCTACGGCGAGTACTACCTGGCCGAAGAAATCCCGGCCAACACCTATGAGGGCCAGACCGAAGCCGTCCAGGCCATCGCCTCGCCCAACCTGTTGATTGCCAGCCCCAAGATGGACGAGCAGCTGCAGCAGGACATTGCCGCTGCGCTCTTCGACAACGTTGAGCAACTCGAAAAAGTGCATCCCTCGGCCAAAGAAATGGACGCCGCCACAGCCGGTGACGTTTCCTACGTAGACACCTGTCCGGGAGCGGCGACCTACTTCGACCAGGCGGGAAGCTAGCCCTCATGCGCCGGCTGGCCACCGTCGTCGTGATGCTGGGAGTTGCGGCGGCTGCCGGACTGGCCGGCGTTGCCGGGGCCGCCGGGCCCCAGCAGCAATCCGTCGAATGGACGCTGAGCGTCAGCAATGACAGCGGCCGGCTGGCGGAAGTTCCCCTTCACGGGGATTCCTTCGCCGTCAGCTACCGGAACTCGATTTACGGCACCGTGGCCGAAGAACGCTACGAGGTCAGGCCCGACGCCAGCTATCTGCTGGTGCAGCTCGCAGCGGACCAGATGGCGGTGCTGGAGGAATACTATGCGGTGCCCGGTGCCCCCGTGGCGGCGGAACCGCCGGACAGAAGACAGTGGGTTGCTGACCCGGATCCGGCCCGGCCCGCCGCCTTCACGCGGTTGTCCCTGGCGGCCACCGACCTGGGACAGCGCACCGTCCATGCGGACGGGGCGCCGCCGCTGGAACTGTGGACGCTGGTGGACGACGGCGATCCCTTCGTGACGCTGGAACTCAAGGAGAATCAATGATCAAGCGACCCCGCGGCAGCGGCGCCGTCAAAGCTTCGGCCCAGGGTGCCGCCGGAAGCTCCGAATCGCCCACTGCATCAGATCCGCTGCTCAGATCGGAACAGCTGGGCAAAGCGGGCGACGAGGTCGTCAGCCCGCTCGAGCGCGAGAGCATCATTGACGAAGACGCCCTGATCGCCGAATTCGAGGCCGAGAAACCGGCCCGCCAGCTCAGCGGACTCCCCGCCTCGGTGATCAAGGCGTTCGGCGCCGGCTTGTCCCTGTTTGCCCTGTACTGGGTTTTCAGGCCCATGCCCACCCAGTTCTACCTGCCCATGTTCCTGGGCCTGGGACTGGCGATGACCTTTCTCGTCTACCGGGGATGGGGGCGCTCGGAAAAGGCCAAGGCGAAAGGAAAGGCCGACAACCCGCAGGTTGCAGACTGGCTGCTCGCGGTTATAGCGCTGGTGCCGTTCGTCTACATCGCCTTCAACTGGGACGGATTCTTCCGCCGGGCCATCACGCCCACCTACCTGGACCTGGTCATGGGAATCATCGCCATCCTGGTCACGCTGGAAGCCTCCCGCCGGACCGTGGGCATCCTTGTTCCCCTTGTGGTGCTGGTCTTCTTCGTCTACGCGTCCTTCGGAACGCTGGTGCCTGCACCGTTCAACACCTCGGACTTCAGCTGGATCCGGCTGGTGGGCCACAACGTGATGGGCACCCAGGGGCTGTTTGGCGTGCCCACCGACGTGGCGGCGTCGTACATCATCCTCTTCACCATCTACGGCGCCGTGCTGGCGTCCTCCGGTGCCACGAAATTCTTCATTGACCTGTCCTTCTCCGCCTTCGGCCAGTCAAAATCCGGTCCCGGTCGGACGGTGACCCTGGCTGGGTTCCTGCTGGGCACGGTCTCCGGATCCGGAGTTGCCACCACGGTGACACTCGGCGGAATTTCATGGCCCCTGCTGCGCAAGGCGGGTTACCCGAAGGAACACGGCGGCGCCATCCTGGCAGCGGCCGGTATTGGTGCCATCATGTCTCCGCCCACCCTTGGAGCAGCTGCCTTCATCATTGCCGCATTGCTGGGCGTGTCCTACCTGCAGGTCCTGATCTGGGCCACGATCCCGACGCTGCTCTATTACTTCGGCATCATCCTGGCCATCGAAATGGATGCCCGCCGGTTCAAGACCAAGGCCGTCGATTTCGAGGTCAAGCCCGTCGGCAGGCTCCTGCTGCGCTTCGGTTACCACTTCAGCTCGCTGGTGGCGATTGTCGTGTTCATGATGATGGGCATGACGCCGTTCCGGGCGGTGGTGTATGCCACCGGACTCGCCTTTGTCCTGAGCTTCCTGGACCGGCAGTCCTGGATGACGCCGCGGCGCATCTGGGATGCCCTGTCCGCAGGCGCAACCGGCGCACTGTCCGTCATTCCGGTCATGGCCGCCGCCGGACTGATCGTGGGCGTGATGACGCTGACCGGCCTGGGCCTGAAGCTGGCCAACATCATTGTGGACTTCGCCGGCGGAAGCCTGCTGCTGACGGCGGTTTTCTCGGCGATTTCAGTGACCCTGCTTGGCCTGGCTGTTCCGGTGACCGCCAGCTTCATCATTTCCTGGGTCATCATCGGTCCGGCGCTGCAGGACGTTGGCGTTCCCGCTTTTGCCGCGGCGATGTTCATTTTCTACTACTCCGTCCTGAGCGAGGTCTCACCTCCCACCGCACTGTCGCCGTTCGCGGCCTCAGCGATCACCGGCGGCAAGCCCATCCAAACCATGTGGCTGACCTGGCGGTACACACTCTCCGCATTCCTGGTGCCCTTCATCTTCGTGATGTCCGGACCGGGTATCGGCCTGCTGATGCAGGGAGGGCCGGCCACCGTTATCCTCGCGCTGGCCGTCTCCCTGGTGGCCGTTGCTGCTCTGGCCGTGGCGACCGGAGGATGGCTCGTTGGGCTGGCCCGCTGGCCCGAACGGGTTCTGCTGGGCATTGGTTCATTGCCGATGCTGATTATGGAACCGATGTATATCGGTATTGGTCTGGGCATTATTGCTGCGGGCGTCCTGGTGCATTTGGTCGGCCTGCGCAGGCGCGCAGGGGACACCCCCGATCAACTGCCGGACAGAAGTTCCGCTCCGCCCGCCGCCGTCGTCCGCCGAGGCAGCCACCGGGCACCCTCACCCGTCCCGCCGGCCGCCACTGAAACGCCGTGAGTGCCGGATCTGCCGTGAAAACGCGAAAGGACGCCTCATGACCACGTCCGTATCCCCGCTGGCTCCCGGACTCTGGGGCGTACTGGCCACGCCTTTTTACGGTCCCGCGCTGGCTGTGGACACTGAATCCCTGCGCCGGGAAGTCCAGCTGTACACGGGTCTGAACGCTGCCGGAATGGTGGTGCTGGGTGTCTTTGGCGAGGGTGCCGCACTGAGTTCCGAGGAGCAGGAACTAGCCGTGCGCTCCGTTGCCCGGGACGCCGGGACATGCCCCCTGGTGGTGGGAATCTCCGCACGCAGCACTGCTCCGGCGCTTGAACAGGCTGTTGCCGCCTCCCGGGCCGCCGGCAGCAGCCTTGCCGCTTTGATGGTGCAGATCAACAGCCCGGTCCCCGAGGTCCTCGCCGCCCATCTGAGCGCTATCCACGAGGCTACCGGTGCCGGAATTGTGCTGCAGGATTATCCAGTGGCGTCTTCGGTGCATATCAGTGCCGAGCAGATCCTCGCCGTCGTCGAACGCTGCCCGTTCATTACGGCAGTGAAGTCAGAGGCTCCTCCCACGGCCCTTGCCATCGCAAGGCTCACCCGCGGAACCCGGATTCCGGTCTTCGGAGGCCTGGGCGGAGTGGGACTGCTTGATGAACTGGCAGCGGGAGCCGCCGGAGCAATGACCGGATTCTCGCACCCGGAAGGGCTTCTCGCCGCGCTGGACGGCTTTCGCAAGGGGGGATTCCACGAGGCGCGGGCAGCCTTCGCGCCCTGGCTGCCGCTAGCCAATTTCGAAGCCCAGCCCGGTGTTGGCCTGGCCCTGCGCAAGGAGGTGCTGCGGCGGCGGGGCATTATTGCCGAAGCGTCCGTCCGTCCGCCGGCACCGTCCCTTCCGCCGGAACTGTCCGATCTCATTGAAGCCCAACTCGCAGCAGTTCGAATGGAGGTCGCCTGATGGACATTGGGTTGAAAGGCAAGAATGTGCTCATTCCGGGATCCAGTTCCGGCATCGGCCTGGCCGTTGCCCGCGCACTCAGCGAGGAGGGTGCCAACGTGGTGCTCGCCGCCCGCAGGAGGGACGTTGTGGAGGCGGAGGCTGCCCGCCTGGCATCCGCCGTCGGCGTGACGGTGGATCTGAACGACGGCGGTGCCCCGGAGGAGCTGGTCCGGCTGGCGGAGGAGGCGTTTGGGCCGGTTGACGTGCTGGTGCTGAACAGCGGCGGTCCGCCGCCCGGTGTGGCCGCGGATCTGACGGCCGAGCAGGCAGCCGCGGCCGTGAACCAGCTGCTCCTCCAGCAGCTGCGGCTCACCTCCCTGGTCCTGCCCGGCATGCGCCGCCGCGGCTGGGGGCGGATTATCGCGGTGGGCTCCTCCGGAGTTCAGCAGCCGCTGCCCAACCTCGCCCTGTCCAACATGGCCCGGGCCGGCCTTGCCGGTTACCTGAAAACCCTGGCGGCTGAAGTTGCCGCTGAAGGGGTGACAGTCAACATGGTGCTTCCCGGCCGGATAGATACAGACCGCGTTGCCTCCCTGGATTCCGCCGCCGCGGCGCGGGCCGGGCAAACCCCCGAAGAGGTCCGCGCAGCTTCCGAAGCCTCGATTCCCGCCGGACGGTACGGGCGCCCCGAGGAGTTTGCCGCCGTCGTCACTTTCCTCGCCGGAACCACCGCGTCCTACGTCACCGGGGAGCAGATCCGGTGTGACGGCGGACTGGTCCGTTCCTACTAGAGAGTTCCCGCCGGACGCCTTCGCCCACTGTTGAAAGGACCGTTTCCGTGACTCCCCGTATCCTGCGCCTGTGTTCCATCCATGAGGGCAGCTCCAGCCCGGACCACCCGGTGGAAGCGCCCGCCGTCGTCCATCCACGGCGCGGCACGGCATTGGTCCGCGACCTGCTGCCGGGATTCACCGGTGATCTCCTGGCTGTGCTGACCAACGGACTGCTGGGGGACCTGGAGGACGCGGCGGAGAAAGCGGACGACGCCGTCTTCACCAATCCCGGGTCCGTCACCTACGGCGCGCCCTACCGTCATCCGCGGCTCATCTGGGGCATCGGTTTGAACTATCTGGAACATGCTTCTGACCTGGCGGAAGTTGTTCCCGACGAACCGGCGTCCTTTATTAAGGGCGACCACACCGTCATTGGTCCCGGAGAAGCCATTCCTGTGCCGGAACAGAGCATACGCACCACCACGGAGGCGGAAGTGGGTGTGGTGATCGGACGCTACTGCCGCAATGTGGAACCCGAAGACGCCCTGTCCTACGCGGCCGGCCTCGTGCCGGTGCTGGACCAGACGGCTGAAGACATTCTGGAACGCAATCCGCGGTTCCTCACCCGCGCCAAGAACTTTCCGGGATTCTTCTCCTTTGGTCCCCAAATTGTTCCGCTGGCCGAGGCCGTGGGGGAGGGGACGCTGGGGGACCTGGTGGTTTCCACCGTGGTGAACGGAGAGCAGCGGCGCACCAACACGGTGTCCCATATGCGCTATGACCCGGCCTTCCTCATCAGTTTCCACAGCAAGGTCATGCCCCTGTTTCCAGGGGACATCATTTCCACCGGCACACCGGGCGCCGTCCACATCCGGGCCGGGGATACTGCGCAATGCCGGATCAGCGGGATTCCGGGGCTCATCAACCCCGTCACCGGCTTCGGCGGCTCCTAAGTGGCACAGGGCCCAAACCATGCAGTAATAGCCGGCGCCGGGATCGTCGGACTGGCCACGGCACTTGAACTTGCCCGGCGGGGCAACCGGGTGACGGTCCTGGACAAGGAAAGTTCCGTGGCGGCGCATCAGACCGGCAACAACTCCGGTGTCATCCACTCCGGGCTGTACTACACGCCGGGAAGCCTGAAGGCAGCCCTGGGCGCCGCCGGGGCCAGCTCCATGCGCGGCTTCGCCGAAACCCACGGCGTGGATGTGCGGATCACGGGAAAGCTCGTAGTGGCAACCCGGGAAAGCCAGCTGCCGGCCCTGAAGGAGCTGCTTCGCCGCGGAATGGAGAACGGTGTTCCCTGCCGTCTCATTGGGCCGGAAGAAGCGCGCGGCTATGAGCCGAACGTCCAATCCCTCGCGGCCCTGCGGGTGGAGTCCACCGGGATTGTGGATTACCGGGGCGTCTGCGCAGCGCTGGTCCGCCTGATCCGGGAGGCCGGGGGAGAAATACACCTCAATGCCGAGGTGTCGGCTGTGCATTCCGACGCCTGCGGGGTCACCGTCGAGACGGATGCCGGAACCTTCCGGGGCCATCAGTTCGTGAACTGCGCGGGGCTGCACAGCGACCGCGTTGCACGCCTGGCCGGAATCCGGCCCGACGTGCGGATCATCCCGTTCCGCGGCGAGTACTTCGAGCTAACTCCGCAGGCACAGCATCTGGTGAACGGGCTCATCTACCCGGTGCCGGATCCAGCCTTTCCTTTTCTGGGCGTTCATCTGACCAAAATGACCACAGGATCCGTACACGCCGGTCCGAATGCCGTTTTTGCCCTGGCCCGGGAGGGATACACCTGGTTGACGGTCAACCCGCGGGATGTGCTGGACAGCGCCGCTTGGCCGGGGCTCTGGAAACTGGGAGCAAAGTTCTGGCGGGTGGGGCTTTCTGAAACCACCCGGTCACTGTCACGGAAACGCTT
The DNA here is from genome assembly GCF_018866305.1 of Arthrobacter sunyaminii. Lineage (NCBI taxonomy): Bacteria > Bacillati > Actinomycetota > Actinomycetes > Micrococcales > Micrococcaceae > Arthrobacter > Arthrobacter sunyaminii. The sequence goes on along the minus strand of NZ_CP076456.1, from coordinate 3,706,199 downwards.
CCTGGCCGGACTGCGCGAACTGGTGCCGGCTCTTCCGGATGACTGCCTCGTGCCGGCACATGCCGGGGTGCGGGCACAGGCCATGCGGCGGGACGGAACCCTGGTGGATGACTTTTTGTATGAGCGGGCGCCCCGGCAGATTCACGTGCTCAATGCACCGTCTCCGGCGGCCACGGCAGCGCTGGAAATTGGCCGCCTGATCGCCAATGAACTCACCGGAATTCAATAGTAAGTATGCTGATTACTCTTCCCTGCGGGGGTTGCCGCGGCTACGTTGAGGGTACGCGCACCGGCTCGCCTGCTGCCAAAGCGGTGCCGAAGCGGGTGCTCCAACCCCTCACGGAGGTATCTATGTTTTTCCACAAGCAGGAACTCCAATTCAAGTCCACGCCCGACAAGCCCGACGCCGTCTATGCCCGCAAGCTTCAGGAGGTGCTTGGCGGCCAGTACGGTGAAATTACGGTTGCCCTGCAATATGAATTCCAAGCCTGGAACACCCACATTCCCGGCAAATACCGCGACCTGCTCTTCGGAATCGGGGCAGAGGAAATGGGCCACGTGGAGATGCTGGCTGTCATGATTGCCCAGCTGCTGGAGAAGGCGCCGCTGGGAATCACGGAAGACGCCGTCCAGAATGATCCAACAGTGGCGGCGGTGGTCGGAGGGATGGACGTGCAGCATGCCATCGTGGCCGGTGCCGGCGCGCGTCCGGTGGATTCCAACGGCAATCCCTGGCAGGGCAGCTACATCACCGCCAGCGGTAACCTGTTGGCCGACTTCACGGCGAATGCCAACGCCGAAATGCAGGGCAGGCTCGCTGTTGCCAGGCTCTACCATATGACCGATGACCATGGTGTCCGGGACCTTCTGTCCTTTCTGCTGGCCCGCGACACCATGCACCAGAACCAGTGGCTGGCGGCGGCCAGGGAGCTCCAGGCCGAAGGCGCTGAATCCCTTCCGGTGCCGTCCAACTTCCCGATCAAGAAGGAAGAACGCTCCGTCTCGTACCAGTATTTGAACTTCTCGGACGGAAAGACTGCTTCGGAAGGTTCATGGGCTTCCGGCCCCACTCCGGACGGACACGGTGAGTTCACCTACCATGACGGGCCGACGACGTCGGCCCCCATGCCCCCTCCCACCAGGGTGGACGCGCGTTACTACGGCACCACTGATTTGCCGAACGTAGTCGAAAAGGTGGCGGGCAGCGTTCAGGACAAGCTGCACAAGGAGTAACTGAAGAGCTGGTGCCGGGGCTGCCGCCGTCCACAGGTCCGGCGGCGGCCCCGGCATCCACATGGCTGTAAGCGCTCCGGCGGCGGGCTCATCAGGGGAGGTGCGGCGTTGTGGTTCGTCCGGTGCTGGCTGAAGCTGGATACATCCTGCCGCTCAAATGGAACGACGGCGGGGACCTTGCCTCGCTTTGCCGGTATCTGAAAGAGCTGAGCCAGTGGATCTCCGTCCTGGTGGTTGACGGTTCTCCTGCCCCCCAGTTCTCCCTGCATGCAAAGGTTTTCCCCGCCGCTGTACGGCATTGCCGCCCTCATCCGCTGGGTTTGGCGAACGGAAAGGTCGAGGGCGTGCTGACGGGGGTACAGCTCAGCGCGTTTGAATACCTGGTGATTGCCGACGACGATGTGCGGTACACCCGCGAATCTCTCGAGCGTGTGGTCGCGCTGCTCGAAAACGCCGACGCCGTCCGCCCCCAGAATTATTTCGCGGACGCAAAACCGTGGCATGCCCGCTGGGATACCGCCCGAACACTGATCAACAGGGCGCTCGGCTCTGACTATCCCGGGACGCTGGCCATCCGCAAGTCAACGCTGCACGCGGCCGGCGGCTACAGCGGTGACGTCCTCTTCGAAAATCTGGAACTGCTCCGCACCATCCGGGCCGCGGGCGGCCGCGAAATTCGGGCGGATGACCTGTTTGTCGCCCGGATCTGCTGTTCAACCCGTCACTTCTGGGGCCAGCGGGTGCGCCAGGCCTATGACGACTTCGCCCAGCCGGGGCGCCTTGCTGCCGAGGCTGCGCTGCTGCCGCTGCTGCTGATGCTCCGGAAGGAACCGGCACGGCTGGCGATGGTTGCGGCAATCAGCGTCATGACAGCCGAGGTTGGCCGGCGCCGGGCGGGCGGAGTGCGGGTGTTCAAGGCGGACGCTGCTCTGTGGGCTCCGCTGTGGGTGGCGGAGCGTGCGGTCAGCATCTGGCTGGCGGTGGGCTGGCGGCTGACAGGCGGAGTTCCCTACGCGGGGAAACGGCTCCTCATTGCCGGGCACTCCCAGCGCCGGCTCCGAAAGATCATTTGACGCGATAGCGCTGAAGCTTCGGCGCTGCTGCATCTGCGGCGCCGAGTCACACTCCGGACATGCCTGTGTTTTATGTCACAATTCCGGTATCTTATCCGCAAGGTACATACCGAACGTTCTTTCAGTTATTCCAGCCCTCCGGATGAACAATGGAGTTTTTCATGAGCAGCAGCATCGCGGGAGCCCCCGCCGCCGGCAAGATGTCACGGGAGGAACGCAAGGTCCTCGCGGGAACCCTCGTGGGCACCACCATCGAATGGTACGACTTCTTTATCTACGCCCAGGCAGCCGGCCTGGTCCTGGCAACGCTCTATTTCGGCCCGGTCAGCGAAGGACCGATGGGACAGGTGGTGTCCTTCGCAACCATCGGCATCAGCTTCCTGTTCCGGCCGCTGGGCGCCGTTGTCGCCGGGCACCTCGGTGACAAGCTCGGCCGCAAGAAGATGCTCGTCTTCACCCTGCTGATGATGGGTGCTTCGACGGCACTCATCGGGCTCGTTCCCACCTACGCCCAGATCGGCGTTGCGGCTCCCATCCTGCTCGTGCTGCTGCGCATCCTGCAGGGCTTCTCGGCGGGCGGCGAGTGGGGCGGTGCGGCCCTGTTGTCCGTGGAGCACGCACCCGTGAATAAGCGCGGACTCTTCGGCGCCTACCCGCAGATCGGCGTTCCGATCGGCATGATCCTGGCGACGTTCGTCATGTACGTGCTCAGCACCAGCCTCACCGAAGAGCAGTTCCTGTCCTGGGGGTGGCGCATCCCGTTCCTGTTCTCCGTGGTGCTGATCGGGGTGGGGTACTTCATCCGCCGGTCCGTGGATGAGAGCCCGATCTTCCTGGAAATCCAGGAGCGCAAGAAGGAATCCTCCGCGCCGCTGGCCCAGCTGTTCAAGCACAACACCCGCGAAGTTGTCCTCAGCGCCCTGATCTTCATTGCCAACAACGCCGCCGGATACCTGGTCATCGCGTTTTTCGCTTCCTATGCCACCGGCAAGGCCGACGACGGCGGGCTGGGGATGCACCGCCCCTCAGTGCTGCTGGCCACCACCTTGGGATCCTTCGGCTGGCTGATCTTCACCATGTACGGCGGGATTCTCTCGGACCGGATCGGCAGGATCCGGACCTTCCAGATCGGCTACGCCTGGGTGTTCCTCTGGGCCGTACCCATGTTCCTGCTCATCGACACCGCCAACATCGTCCTGTTCGCCGTCGCCATCTTTGTGCTGACCATCGGATTGGGTTTGTCCTACGGCCCGCAGTCGGCGCTGTACGCCGAGATGTTCCCCGCCCGGGTCCGGTACTCCGGGGTGTCCATCGGCTATGCGCTGGGTGCAATCCTTGGCGGCGCTTTTGCTCCCACCATCGCGCAGATGCTGCTCAATGAAACCGGATGGTCGCCGTCCATCGGCATCTACATCATGGTGCTTTGCGTCATCTCCTTCGCTGCGGTGAGCATGGTGAAGGAAACCCGGGGTGCTGACCTGCACGTCGATGAAGTGCACAAGAGCAAGCGGTGAAAATCCGGGGAGCGGTGCTCGAGGAGATCGGCAGAACACCCAACTACGCGGATTCCAGGCCACTGACCATCTGTGACCTGGAACTGGATGAGCCCGCCGGCGATGAGATCCGGGTCCGGATCGAATGCGCCGGGATCTGCCATTCGGATTTGTCCGTGGTCAACGGCGACAGGGTGCGCCCGGTGCCCATGCTTCTGGGCCATGAGGCCGCCGGCATTGTGGAAAGTGTCGGAGACTCCGTGACGGAGCTCGTCCCCGGTGACCGCGTTGTCATGACGTTCCTTCCCCGGTGCGGGGAATGCCGCGGGTGCCGGTCCAACGGGCTGCTTCCCTGCACTGAGGGAACCGCCTCCAACACCAAGGGAACCCTGCTGTCGGGACAGGTCCGGCTGCACCGCGGCGGCGAAGACGTGCTGCATCATCTGGGCGTTTCCGGCTTCGCCACCCACGCCGTCGTGGACAAGCGGTCGGTGGTGAAGGTGGGCGCCGATGTGCCGCCGGAGGTCGCCGCCTTGCTGGGCTGCGCCGTCCTCACCGGAGGCGGGGCCGTGCTCAACCTGGCCAAGCCAAAGCCGGGGGACACCCTGATGGTGGTGGGCCTGGGCGGTGTGGGAATGGCTGCCCTGCTCACGGCACGCGCCCTCGGCGCCGAGGTCATTGGGATCGACGCGAATGAGGAAAAGCTGGGGCAGGCCCAGGCTCTGGGCGCTGCGGAGGCCTACACGCCGGCGGCCGCTGCTGAGCTTGGCATCACGGCGTCCACCGTGGTGGAAGCTGCCGGCAATGCCCGGGCCTTTGAGACCGCTGTGGCGCTGACCGAGCCCGGCGGCACCACCATTACCGTGGGACTGCCGGCTCCGACGGCCCTGGCGCAGATTTCACCGCTCACCCTGGTGGCTGAGGCCCGGACCATTATCGGCAGTTATCTGGGATCAGCCGTTCCTTCCCGTGATGTGCCCATCTTTGCCGACCTCTGGCGCCAGGGACGGCTGCCGGTGGAGAAGCTGGTGTCGGCCCGGATTCCGCTGGAGGGCATCAACGCTGCCATGGACGATCTCGCCGAAGGCCGGGCCCTGCGCCAGATCATCCATTTCGACGGGGAATGACTAGTTAGCGCTGAAGCGTGCCGATGGGGTCGCCGTCGTTGTTGAACAGTGCGAGACTTTCGCCGTCAACCTCGGCGGTGGCCGCATCGGACAGCCAGGTGTCGACGCCGATGCAGCCCACCAAGGTGGAGGTCATGTCTTTCAGTTCCACCGCGGAACCTTTTTGGTCCCAGCGGCCCATCAGGGCGTTGCAGCCGTCGGTGCCGTTCACCCGGCCGCCGGATTCGAACACCAGGGACGGCATGCCCGAATCCTCGGTGTTGCCCCAGCTGCCTTCAACGGAGGAGGAAGGTGTTCCGGCAGAGTCCGCGCAGGACGACAGTCTGGCTGCCACCAGCACAGCCCCCAGCATGGCTGCGGACCGAAGCGGCGCTGCAGGGCGGCGTCGCATGCTCACAGCCATTTGTTCCTCTTAAAGGTCAGATACAGAGCTGCCGCCATGACAACCATGGCGCCCAGGGCCAAGGGGTACCCCCACTCCCAGGACAGTTCGGGCATGTTATCGAAGTTCATGCCGTAGATGGCCCCAATCAGGGTGGGAGCAAACAGGATGGCAGCCCAGGAGGAGATGCGTTTGACCTGCTCGTTCTGCGCAATCGAGGTTTCCGCCAGACGGTTCGACGCCAGGGTGGAGGAGAGGTTCAGGGCATTCTCCAGCAGGGCACGGTAGGCGTTGACCCGGTCGATCAGACGCAGGACGTGGTCCAGGACGTCGCCCAGGTTGTCCTGCAGCTGATCCGGAATTCCGAACTCTCCGGTGTTGCTCCGCAGGGTTCCCACCATGCCTTCGAGCGGTGCAATGGCACGCTGGAACTGGATGACTTCGCGGGAGAGCTCATAGATGCGCCGGGATACTTCAACATCGCCGCCGAAGAGCTGGTCCTCGATCTCATCGATGTCGTTCTCCAGCCCGGCCGCCACCGGTGCGTATTCATCCACCACCTGGTCCAGGACTGCGTAGAGCACGGCATGCGGACCGAGGGCCAGCAGGTCCGGTTCCTGTTCCAGCCGCTTCCTGACACGGCCCAGGTCAGGGGATTCGGCGTGCCGCACCGTCACTACAAAGTTGGGGCCCACAAACAGGTGCAGCTCGCCGAACTCGACGCGTTCGACGTCGTCCAGGTACCGGGCCGGCCGCAGGACCGTAAACAGCGTGGTGTCATAGTGCTCGAGCTTGGCCCGCTGGTGGCCCGCAAGCGCGTCCTCCACGGTCAGCAGGTTCAATCCGAATTCCTCGGCGACGGCCAACAGCTCAATGTCGTCGGGGCGGTACAAACCGATCCAGGCCATGCCGCCGGAAGTGCGGGTCAGCTCGAACGTTTCATCCAGACTGTCCGGTGTGTGCTGGCGCTTTCCGTCCACATACACCCCGTTGTCGATCAGTGTCATGGACGTCCCTCCGTGTTGTTGGCTGCTGCCGCCCGCGGGCAGGTGCGGCGCGGACAAAAGTTCATTATCCCTGCTGTTACGCGGAATTCAGTTCCGAACCGTTTCCGGCACCACGCCGGGAGGCTTCCGCGGCGCCGTCGATCCGGCCCAGCGGCCGGGCTGTGGCGGATCCGCCGCCCACGGCGCGCAGCGCGTTGAGGATGGCAGCCAGGTCCACGAGCTCCTGGATCAGGGCTCCGGCCACCGCGGGGATGAATCCGAAGGCAGCGGCCAGCATCAGCCCGACGCTGAGCGAGATGCCCAGCCAGATACTGCCCAGGGCAATTCGCATCGTCCGCCGGCCAATGACGACGGCGTCGGCCACCTTGGAAATGTCATCCGCCACGATCACTGCGTCAGCCGATTCCCCGGCGGCAGTGGAACCGCGTGCGCCCATGGCAATGCCGACGTCGGCCGCAGCGAGCACAGGTGCGTCATTGACGCCGTCGCCCACCATAATGACCGGGCGCGAGGGCATCGCTGCCACCAGCCGGACCTTGTCTTCGGGCAGGAGCTCCGCATGGACCTGCTGGATCCCCAAAGCCGCCGCGGCGCTTTCAGCAGAGGCGCGGCCGTCCCCGGTGAGCATGACGGGCGGTTCCAGGCCGAGCCGGGCAAGCTGCTCCAGGGTGGTCTTTGCGTTCCGCCGCGGCGTGTCACTGAGGAGGAGGGTGCCGGCGAAGCGTCCGTCCACCGCCACGTAAACCCTGAGCTGCCCGGCGCCGGCCTTCGTTTCACCGCCGTCTCCGGTGTCGGGAGCCTCGGCGGCAACGAAGCGGCGCTTGCCCACCAGGACCGTGTGGCCATCCACAACGGCACGCACGCCGTTGGTCGCAACCTCTGAAGCGGTGGTGGCCGGGCTCAGCTGCAGTCCGCGCTCCTGGGCGGCACTTTGCACGGCGGCGGCCAGCACATGGGACGAGTATTGCTCGGCCGAGGCAGCCAGCCGCAGCACGTCGTCGGCTGCGAAGGAGGAAGCGGGCTGAATAGTTGTCAGCTCGGGCTTCCCATAGGTCAGCGTGCCGGTCTTGTCGAAAGCAATGCTGCGGGCTCCGGCCAGCTGCTGCAGGGTTGCCCCGCCCTTGACGATGATGCCGTCCTTGGCGGCCCGGCTCATACCGCCCATGAAGGCCACCGGTGCGGCGATCAGCAGGGGACACGGAGTGGCCAGCACCAACACCTCGGCGAACCGGACCGGCTCCCCGCTTACCCACCAGGCAATGCCGGCAAGGAGGAGGGAGAAGACAGTGAACGGGACGGCAAAGCGGTCGGCAAGCCGGACCACCGGGGCCTTGGACTCGGCGGCCTCGCGCACCAGGGCGACGATTCGCTGGTACTGGCTGTCCTCCGTGGCCGCGGTGGCCCGGATCAGCGCAGCCTGCGATCCGTTGACCGAGCCGCTCATCACTGTTTGTCCTTCGGTGATGGTCACCGGCAGGGGTTCGCCGGTCAGCGAGGATTCATCAAAACTGCCTTCCGGGCTGAGCAGGACGCCGTCCACCGGGACCAGTTCAGCCGGTTTAATCAGCAGCACATCGCCCGGGACCACCGCACCCGCCGGGATGTCCTGAGGCGTTTGGGAATTCGGCGGCAGCCGGTGTGCCGCCTGCGGTGCCCGGGCGAGAAGGGCATCCAGCTCCCCGCGTGCCCGCCCGGCGGCGTAGTCTTCCAACGCCTCGCCGCCGGAGAGCATCAGCACAATGATCAGGGAGGCAATGTACTCGCCCACCGCCACGGTGGACAGGATGGCCACCACGGCCAGGATATCCAGCCCCCAGCGACCGCGGAGGATGTCACGGATCATGCGGGCGCTGGTTACAGCGGCGACCAGCAGGGCGAAAATTGAGGCGATCCATGCGGCGGGAGTATTGAGATCGGTGCCCAGCAGCGCAAAAACCACCACGCCGACGACGATGGTTGCCGCCACCACCGGGTACCTCCGGATTGCACGAAGAACTCTCATGTCTCCCGTTATAGGCCTGCCGCAAGGGCCCCGCCAGCAAGAGATGGCTTGCCTAACTCCGAGGCCGGATTAGTTCATCCGTGCGGTGATCGAACGCGCCGTTTCTGCCAGCCGCCGGCCCAGTGTTTCTTCATCCCTGCCGGAGCCGAAGTACACCACCGACACGGCCGCCGGCAGCTGCCCGGAAACGGTGATGGGAGACGCGACGGCGGAGACTCCGCCGATGACTTCGTCGTGGCTGACCGCATAACCCCGGGCTCGCGCCAGAGTGGATTCCGGCCGGTAGGGCTGCCCGGGGGCCAGCTTGGCCCATTGTTCCTCGCCCACGGCGGACTGGATGGCAATGCCCGGCGCTCCGGAAGCGAAGGAGTGCCTGGTTCCCGGGCGCTGGACCAGTGCCGTGCGGCTGTGGCGCGGTTCCACTGTCACCAGCGTGACGCAGTCGTGCTGGTCCCACACGGCCACGAAAGCGGTCATGGAGAGTTCTTCGGCCAGGACCGTCAGCTCGGGCAGTGCCGCCGTCTGGAGGTCCCGCGATACACCGCGGGCCAGCGCTGCGAGGCCGGGCGCCGTCGCCACCCGGCCGGCGTCGTCGCGCATCACCAGCGAATGCGCTTCCAAGGTGCGCAGGATTCGGTAGGCGATGGAACGGTGGACGCCGAGGCTCTGCGACAGTTCAGCGATGGTCATGGGTGCCTCGGCCTCCGCCAGCAGTTCCAGGGCGTGCAGGCCGCGCGAGAGGGTCTGGGATAAGGATCCGGCTCCGCCGGGCCCCGGGGAAGGGGCAGATGCGGATGCGCTGTCGGGGCCGGAGGGTTCAGTCATGGAGCCATCTTAGGATGACACGCCCGGGGCCGGCCGAAGCTAGGGCATTCGGCGGCGGCTCAGCAGGCCGGACATGAGGAAGGCGAGCCCGCCGGCCAGCGGCCACCAGGTGTACATGCTCAGGGTTTCGCCCAGGAAGGCGACCACCAGGATGCCCAGCATGCAGGCAATGACCATGGTCATGCCCACCACTATGCGGATGCGTCCGCGGTTGGGCGAGGGGAGAGGCGGAAGCCACGGAGGACGCTCGTCGGTCCAACTCATGCGGCAAGGTTAAGCCTGCCGGGGCCGATTGCACCCGGCTGGGAGTGGCTTTTTTCTCAGCCGCATCCGTCAATGCCGCTGCTCTATCCCGGCGCGTGCACCCGTGAAATGATGGCGGCGATCCTGTGTGCCGGGCGCCGCCCCTGCACTTCTCCTGCGGTTTATCGGCGCGGCAATTTTTCCCTCTCTACGACTGGAGTACCGACATGGAACAGAGCGATCTCCTCATTGACGCCTTTGGCCGGCTTCCCCAGGCGGTCCGAAGCGCCACCCACGGTTTGGACGCGGGCGCACTGAACCACCGGCCCTATCCGCAGGGCAACTCCATCGCGTGGCTGATCTGGCATCTGGCCCGCGGCGAGGATGCCCAGATTGCTCCGTTGGCCGGGCATGAACAGGCGTGGACCGCGGAGGGATGGTACGGGCGGGTGGGGCTTCCACTTGCGGTCGAAGACACCGGATACGGCCACAACTCAGAGCAGGTTGCGGCCGTACAGGTTCAGTCAGCCGATGTGCTGCTGGGTTACTACGAGGCGGTGCATTCACGCACGGCCGCCTTTGTTTCCGGACTTTCCGGACAGGACCTGGACCAAGTGGTGGACACCGCCTGGGATCCGCCCGTAACCCTCGGAGTGCGACTGATCAGCATCCTCGGTGACGGGTTGGAACACGTGGGCCAGGCTGCTTACCTTCGCGGGATGGCGGTGGCGGAGGGTTTGTAGCCGTCGGCCGCCGTCGTCGTTGGCTTATTGCGCGCTGATCAGCTGCGGGACATAACCACCAGGAGTTCCTCACACATGGCGGCGCAGCGGCGGCATGTTTCCGCACAGATGCGGCAGTGTCCGTGTTCGGCGGCATGCTGGGCGCATTCTTCCGCGCACTGGCGGCAGGCCGCCGCGCACGCCCGCAGCAGTGCTTCCGTGCTGTCCGGATAGCCGGCGTACCGTGTTCCAACCCGGGCTACGACGGTGCCGGTGGCAGCGCAGATGTCGGCGCAGTTGAGGTCCTTGCGGATGCATTCCACCATGTCGCCGAGCATGTCCTCACTGAGGCAGGCGTCGGCGCAGGCGGTGCAGACCTGTACGCAGTCAAAGCAGGCAATGACGCAGGTGGAGACGGCCTCGAGGTCCGTTCCGGCGCCGTCGGGACGTTCACTGAGGATGGATTCGATGAGGCTCATGGCACTGCTCCTTGTTGCGTTCGCTGATCGGTGCGGTTTCGCCGGGAGTGCGGCCGGGGATGCTGCGGCCCGGGCTGTCAGGATAGCCCTGGGCCGGAAGGCCGAACCAGAGCGTGAGCGGCCAGAGGCACTGCGGGGGGCCAGAACACTGCGGCGATTTGCCTATGAACCTGTGCCCGGGTCTAGAATCGGGGTTATGCCCCTCGGGGCTGTCCGGCTTTGGCCGGACTGGGGCTTTAGCTCAGTTGGTAGAGCGTTTCGTTCGCAATGAAAAGGTCAGGGGTTCGATTCCCCTAAGCTCCACCCTTTCAAAAGGGGCCTGCTTTCCTTGTTCCAAAGGAAGGCGGGCCCCTTTCGTGTCGGTAAAGAGGTCAATCAGTTACTTCGACACGACGCCGAACGGTCACGCCTGCATAATGAGGCGGTTCAGCGTGTCCGTTACGTGCTTTGCCTCGGAGTGGGAAACGCGGAAATCGATGCTGTTTCCGGTCGTGATCACGGAAACGATGGTGTACATCATTCCGTCACGTCTTGTGGTCACAGATGAAACCCTCTTGAGCGGGATCATCTCCGTGAAGGCGTTTCCGTGCTTCACTCCGGTGCCAAGGAGGGATACGCCCCCGGTCAACAACCCGGCGGTGAGTTTGCCGGCGGACAGGCTCCGCTTCAATTCCCACTCAATGCGGTCGTGGAAAATGCGAACCTGCGCGTTCCTGCCTTTGGTGTGGGAGGCGAACTCGAGGATCGGGATGCTCACGGTCTTCCTTTCAGTAGTTGATGAGGGAGGACGCTTGGGAGGGCTCTTTTCGACCAGACTCCCGGGGCCGAACCTGCATTGCATCGGTTCGGGGCATATCCCCAATTTTATAAGGTGTGTCCCACAGCCATGTGGCTGAGTCCCGCACGATTCCTTGCCCTATACTCGGGCGACGTGCAATGAATCCGACAGCACAGATCCGACGTGCGTCACATCCAAGGAGCAACCATGAAAGTCCTCATCACCGGAGCCCACGGAAAAGTCGGACGCGCCGCCACGCAGGCAATGATCGACGCCGGACACGAAGTCATCACCACCGACCTCAGCCGGCCAAGCTACGAACGGAAGCCGGAAGGCACGCCCCGCTACGTCATGGCCGACCTCACGGATGCCGGGCAAGCGTACGCCGTCGTGCACGGAGTCGACGCCGTCGTGCACATCGCCGCCATCCCCGAGCCCACGGGCCATGCTCCCCAGGTTGTCTTCCAGAACAATCTAATGTCCACCTTCAACGTCCTTGAGGCCGCCGTCAGCTTCGGCGTTCAGCGCTTTGTCTTCATCTCCAGCGAAACGGTGCCCGGCTTCTTTTTCCCGGAACGCGATTTCCTTCCGGAGTACGCTCCCGTGGATGAAGAACACCCGATCCACCCGCAGGACCCTTACGCGCTCGCCAAGCACTTTAGTGAGCAGCTCATGGACGCCGCTGTTGCCCGGTCCGACATTCAATGCATCTCCATCCGGCCCAGCTGGGTGCAGTTCGAGGGCAACTATGAAAACAATCTGGGCCCGCAGATCCGCGACGCTTCGGTGCTCAGCCCCGGGCTGTGGAGCTACATCGATGTGTATGACCTGGCTGACGCCATTGTCCTCGCCGCCGAGTCCGACCTGCCCGGACACGAAGTCTTCTACATCGCCTCACCGGACAACGCGGGCGGCCATGACTTCGCGGAGGTGCTGACGAAGTACTACGGCGACCGGATCGAACTGCGCGATCTTGACCGGCCCGACGCTTCCGGCATCTCCAGCGCCAAGGCCCAGCGCATGCTCGGCTGGCAGCCCAAGCGTTCCTGGCGTGACTACCTGGACGCCGACGGGAAGGCCCTTCAGAAGGACGACGGCGCAGCCGGCTAATCGGACGGCGGGCGCTGTCGCTGACGCTTGGTGGCGGAGCGCTGCTTCTTGGCGTCGAGGCGCCGGTAGTTCGAGCCCCGGGTGGGTTTGGTTTTCCGCCGGGCTGCTGCCTCCGGGGCGAGGCCGTCCGCCACCATCTCGGCAAGCTTGGTGAGGGCGATCTCGCGGTTGCGCAGCTGGGAGCGCTGTTCCGAAGCGGTGACGGTGACGGTTCCGGCAATTAGGTGCCTTTTGAGGCGCCGAAGCAGGATCTGCCGCTGGGTGTCGGTCAGGGACGTCGAGGCAGCCACATTCCAGGACAGTGCTGCCCGGCTGTCGGAGGTGTTGACGTGCTGCCCGCCGGGACCGGATGAGCGGGAGAAACGCCAGGTCAGTTCCGACGCGGGAATTGTGAGCGCGGGCGACACCATCAAGTCCATACCCCCAGCCTCGCATGGGTTAGCCGGTGCAGCACCGTGACAACCACTCTTCCATCGGTAGTGTGCCATTGGTACAGTGCCGCCCATGACTACAAACACCCTGCCTCAGCCAACCGTCAATGCACGCACCGTGCTCCTGCCGTATCTGCTGGTTCTGGTCGCCGCCACGGCGGCGATTCAAGCCGCGATCGCCTTCACCGGAGGAGACATTACCCTTCTCGCCGGGATCCTCACCGCCCTGGTTGCAGCCGGAATTGCCGTCTGGTTTTGGCGCAACTACCGCAAACTCACCAAGATCCGCTTTGGCCTGGCCATTGCGCACACCCTCGCTTTTGTCACCGTAACGGCATCCTTCAACCTGCACGCCGTCATCCGTGCGCTTTCGCTGGGTTCGACCGGCGGAGCCGACGGCGCCGCTGCCCATGAGCTGCTATCCACCCCCTGGTTCGGCGCCACGCTCGTGATGAGTGCCGCCTGGGGAGCCGGGCTCCTCGTCCACCTCGCCGGCGTCGTGCTGGGCCGCGGATGGGAAGACTGAGCGTGGCCCGACCCGTTGAGGAACAGGAATGGGTTCAAGCCCGGGTCGAATCCTGGGTGGAGACCTACAAGAAATCCATGCTGACGCCGGTGGTTTTGCGGGCAGTGGCCGAGCATCAACCGGTGACGGTGGCCAGGGTTGCAGAAGAGGTTGCAGCAGGCACCGGCTGGCAGATCACCGAGCGCAGTCTCTACCGCACCCTGAAAAGGCTGCAGGACACCGGTCTCCTGCACAGTGCGGAGGTCGATGTCCCGCGCACCGGGGCAAAGCGCAAGGAGATCTCCCTGACAGGCTTGGGGTCGCAGTTCCTTGCCGGAATCACCGCCAGCCTGGTTGAATTTCCGGGCCCTGGAGCCGGCAGGAAACCTGGCCGCTAAACCGCCTTCACCACCGGAAGATCAGACCACTCGGTGGTGTAGCGCGGGGAAGCGAAGTTCCGCGCCATGGTCCAGTCCGGCTTGGCTGTGGACATCCCGGCCAGTCCCAGGCCAATGCTGGCAGCACCGTACTTGTCGGTGACCTGCGCCAGCAGCGGCCCGATGTCCTTCTGCTCCGGTCCGGCATCGAACAGGTCGAACACCGGCTCGGCGCCGGCGGGGGAGAGGCCCGTGAGCATGATTCCGGCCTTGGCATACCGGGCACCCTCCACCACCTGGGGATCCATGGCGTCAATCGCGGCCCGGGTGAGCACCAGGGGATCCGCGGTGGGCCGCTGAAGCCGGACCGTAGCCGAAGGTGAGGATGCTTCAGTGCCGCTGAAGCGCGACGTGGACGCAAAAACCGTCATGACGCTGGCCAGCTGTCCCTCCTTGGCCAGTCGAATGGCCGCTTTCTGGGCGTACAGGCTCATGACCTGGCGCATCGATTCCTGTGTAGTCACCGGCGTCGCGAAGCTGCGTGAAAAGAGGACCTGCTGTTTGTCTGCGGACTCGGTTTCCATGGGAATGCAGGCGGTGCCGTTCAGTTCCAGCACCGTGCGCTGCAGCACCACGGAGAACTTCGCACGGATCGCGGCGGGATCGGCGGCGCGCAGATCCGCGACAGTGTGGATGCCCAGCGCATTCAGCCGGACACCGTTGCGCGCGCCCACGCCCCACAGGCCGGTGACCGGCACGCGGGACATGATGGTGTCGACGACGGCGGGATCCAGGGTGTCGAGGTTGCAGACCCCGCCCATGTGGGGATTCTGCTTGGCGATCCGGTTCGCGAATTTGGCCAGGGTTTTGGTGGGGCCGATCCCCACGCAGACCGGCAGGCCGATGTTCTTCGCCACGGCAGCCCGGATGTCAGTGCCCCGGGTCCGCAGTTCGTCATCGGTGCCGTGCAGGTGCAGGAAACACTCGTCGATGGAGTAAATCTCCTGCTCGGAGGAGAAGCGTGCCAGCAGCTGCATCACGCGCGAGCTCAGGTCCCCGTACAGCTCATAGTTGCTCGAGCGCTGCACCAGGCCCAGCTTCGGAGCGGCCTCGGCCAGCTTGAACCACGGCTCACCCGTCTTGATGCCCAGGGCCTTGGCCTCATCGGAGCGGGCCACCACGCAGCCGTCGTTGTTGGAGAGCACCACCACGGGAATGCCGGCCAGCTTCGGGTCAAAAAGGCGCTCGCAGGAGACGTAGAAGCTGTTTACGTCCACGAGTGCGATGCGGTGCTGCTCAGCCATGAGACGGCCTAGACATGGTGCAGACACCGGGTCACGACACCCCAGACGGACAGTTCCGCGGGATCCGGCACCCGGATGTCTTCTGCGTCCGGGCTGTCCGCGCGCAGGAAGATCCCCTGGCCGGTCAACAGCAGCCGCCGGATGATCAGCTCTCCGTTCAGAACGGCAACAACCACCGACCCGTCTTTGGGCGTCAGCGACCGGTCCACGATCAGCTCGTCTCCGTCGCTGATGCCGGCTTCGTCCATGGCGTTGCCGGAAACCCGCATGATGAAGGTGGACGTGGCATCGCGGATCAGGTGCCGGTTCAGGTCAATGCCGGCGTCGTAATAGTCCTGGGCGGGTGATGCGAACCCGGCCGGAAGCGTTGAACCGCGGGTGGCCGGCTGTTCCTTCGCGCCGCCGGAACGCGGCGCAGAGTCGGAGGAAAACACGGGCACCGCACACCTCCCTAGAACACACCTTCGAATACCAACAGGTTAGCACTGAGCATGGAAAACACCTTGGCGAACGGCGCAAGTTGCCGCAGACTGGGTGGACATTGCTGCCAGCCAGGGCAGACCGGGCGCAAGACGGGCCCCGGCCACGTCTGATGCCACCGGAGCTCCCATGAATCAGCCCGCCGTCGAAACGACCAGCCTCGTCAAGGCCTTCGGCTCTGCCCGTGCTCTGGACGGGTTCTCGCTCACGGTGGAGGAGGGACAGGTCGCCGGATTTCTGGGGCCCAACGGAGCCGGGAAATCCACCGCCATCCGGGTGCTGCTGGGCGTGCTGCGCGCTGACGCCGGAACCGCCGCGGTGCTGGGCATGGATCCCTGGGCGGACGCCGTCGCCGTCCACCGCCGGATCGCTTACGTTCCCGGGGACACCACCCTCTGGCCGAACCTGACGGGCGGGGAAGCCATTGACATCTTCACCCGGCTACATGCCGGCAAGCGGACCGCGGGGAAGGACCGGAACGCGAAGCGGCAGGCGGCACGACGCGCTGAACTGCTGGAACGCTTCGAGCTGGACCCCACCAAGAAGGCGCGCACCTATTCCAAAGGCAACCGGCAAAAGGTGGCGCTGGTCGCCGCGCTCGCCTCAGATGCTGAGCTGTTCCTGCTCGATGAACCCACCTCGGGCCTCGATCCGCTCATGGAGGCCGCGTTCACCGAGGAGATCCGGAACCTGCGCAGCGAGGGACGTACCGTGCTGCTGTCCAGCCACATCCTCGCCGAGGTGGAAAAGCTGTGCGACACCGTCACCATCATCCGCTCCGGCCGCGACGTGGAAACCGGCACCCTGGCCCAGCTGCGCCACCTCACCCGGTCCACGGTCACGGCGACGACGACGGCGGATCCGGCCGCGCTGGCCGCTGCACCGGGGGTGCACAACCTCAGTGCGGAGCACGGATATCTGCGGTTCGACGTCTACAATGCGCAGGTGAACAGCATCCTGGCACTGCTGGCCGAAGCCGGCGTGCAAAACCTGACCATTGCCCCGCCGTCACTGGAGGAGCTGTTCCTGCGCCACTACGGTGACGAGGCGGGAGCAGAGCAATGAGCGCACCACCCACTGCCCGCCGGCAGTCCTTCCGCAACCCGTGGGCTGCCACCGGCGGATTGCTGCGGCTGCACCTGAGGCTGGATCGGATCATTATTCCGGTCTGGACCCTGGCCGTCGGCGCAGGCGTTGCCGGGTCCATGGCAACTTTCGAGACGACCTACACCACCCCGGAATCACTGCAGGCCCGGGCATCGCTCATGGACAACCCGGCCACGGTCATGATGACCGGACCGGCCTTTGGACTGGAGAATTACACGTTCGGCGCGATGGTCGCCAACGAACTCTCCTTGTACCTCTATCTGGCCGCCGCCATCATGAGCATCCTCCTCGTGGTGCGGCATACCAGGGCGGAGGAGGAATCCGGCCGGATGGAAATGCTCCGTGCCCTGCCGGTGGGCCCTTTTGCACCGGCCGCCGCCGCAATCATCACGGTCGCCGTCGCCAATGCCGCGGTCGGGGCGGCCGTTGTGGCGGCGCTCGCGGGCACAGCGTCCCTGGACCCTGCCAGTTCGCTTGCCCTGGGCGCCGGGACCGCACTCACCGGCATGGTTTTCGGTGCGGTTGCCGCGGTTGCCGCCCAGCTCAATGAGCACGCGCGGGGAGCCACCGGCACGGCAATGGCGGTTCTGGCTGCCGCCTTCCTGATCCGGGGAATCGGCGACGTCATCAATAACCAGGGATCCTGGCTGTCCTGGTTCTCGCCGCTTGCCTGGCCGCAGCAGACCCGCCTCTGGGTGGACCTGCGCTGGTGGCCGCTGCTCCTCTCGGCTGCGGCCACGGCAATACTGCTGGTGCTCGCCGTGGAGCTGGCCCGGCGGCGGGACCTTGGCGCCGGGCTGCGGACGCCCCGGCCCGGTCCGGCAACCGCCAGGCCCGCCCTACTTTCCCCGGCGGGTCTGGCCGGCCGGCTGCTGCGCGGCTCCTTTGCCACCTGGACCGTCTCCGCTTTCCTGTTCGCGGCCGCTTTTGGGGCGCTGGCCAATTCCCTGGAGGAATCATTCTCCGATCTTCCGCAGCTGGCGGATTTCATCACCGTGGACCTGGCGGATGTGACCACCAGTTTTGCGTCCGCCATCGTCTCCTTCGTCATCGTTGCCCCGCTCATCTTCAGCGTCTCGGCCGTCCTGCGGCTGCGCGCAGAGGAGGACGCGGGCCGTGTCGAGCAGCTGCTCGCCACCGGCAGTTCCCGGACCGGGCTGCTTGCGGGATGGCTCGCTGTGGTGGCCGGGCAGACCGTCCTGATGACCGCCGTCGTGGGGCTCGGCGCAGGTTTGGGAGTGGCCGCGGGAACCGGCGACGGCGGATGGGCGGGCGAGCTGACCCTTGCTGCGCTGACGTATTTACCCGCCATCGCCCTGTCCGCCGGCGTCGCGGCGGCCCTCTACGGTCTGTTTCCCCGGCTCGCTGCACTGGCGTGGGCGCCGGTGGTGTGGAGCGCCATTGTGCTCTTTCTGGGACAGCTGCTGGCTCTGCCCGATTGGGCCATGGACCTGTCACCCCTCGCCCATGTGGCGCTGGTGCCCAGCGCCGATCCGGAGGCTGCCCCGCTGGCGGTTCTGACGGCGGGTGCAGCAGTCCTCGTCGCGGCGGGTTTTACGGGTTTCCGGCGGCGCGACGTCGGGATCGGGTGATCAGGGCACCCGGATGCAGGCTGCCCCTAGCTGCCGTTTCGGCCGCCCCCTAGGCTGGCAGCGGCAGCCAGTCGGCCGCCGTCGGAACCGCCTCAGGAGCTCACGATGAAGCAGGCACCAATCCGTACCGTCATCAGTCCCGGCCGCTACGTGCAGGGCGCCGGCGCCATCCACCGGCTCGGCGAGTTCCTCAGCCAGGTCGGCAAGACACCGCTGCTGGTGGCCGACGACGTCGTCTGGGGCTTTGTCGGCCATGACATCGGCACGTCCCTGCAGGTTGCCCAACTGCCACTCACCCGGGAAGTCTTCAATGGAACACCCACGGCCGTTGAAATTGACCGGCTGACCGGTGCCATCCGCGCCGCGGGCGCTGACGTGGTGGTGGGAGTGGGCGGCGGCAGCACCATCGACGCGTGCAAGGCCGCCGGCGACGCAGCCGGCATCCGCTGGGCATCGGTGCCCACCGTCGCTTCCACTGATGCGCCGACGTCGGCGCTCGCCGTCGTTTACACCGCAGACGGAGCCTTCGAGGAGTACCGGTTCTTCACCCGGAACCCGGATCTGGTGCTGGTGGACTCGCAGATTGTGGCCAACGCTCCGGCGTCGTTCCTTGCCTACGGGGTGGGCGACGCGCTGGCCACCTGGCTGGAAGCACGCGCCACGGCTGCGTCTTTTTCGCTGACCATGGCCGGCGGCCTGCCCACTGAGACCGGCACCGCGCTGGCGCGGCTGAGCTGGGACGTGCTGTGGGAGTTCGCGCTTCCCGCCCTGGATGCCGCCCGGGACAACCTCGTCACGCCGGCGCTGGAAAAGGTTATCGAGGCCAATACCCTGCTGTCCGGCCTGGGGTTCGAGTCCGGCGGACTGGCTGCAGCCCATGCCATCCACAACGGCCTGACCGCTGCACCCCAGACGCATGGCCTCGCCCACGGACAGAAGGTGAACATCGGCTCACTGACGCAGTTGGTCCTGGAGGGCGCTCCCACCGCTGAGATCCGGGACTTTGTGGAGTTCACAACGCGCGTCGGCCTGCCGAGCACCCTTACCGAGGTGGGTTTGTCCGTGGACGACGCCCGTGAACTGGATCTGGTGGCGGAGGCTGCCACTGTTCCCGCTGAGACCATGAAGTCCATGCCGTTCGATGTTGGTCCAGCCGACGTCAAAGCCGCACTGAAATCCATCGAACGGTTCTCGCGCCGGGTACGCCGTGAAGCGGGGCTGCCGGAACCGGTGCCGTACAAAGCGCACTAGGCTCCCCGCAGGGCCACGACGGGTTCAATGCGCGTGGCCTTGCGGGCCGGAAATCCGCCGGCGACCAGCCCGACGAGTGCTCCCAGGAGCGCCCCGCCGCAGGCGAGAAGCGGGTTGAGGACGGGCGTCCACTGCTGGGACAGGGAGATTCCGATGACGGTGAAAACTCCCGCGGCCGCGCCGAGGATCCCGCCCAGGAGTCCGATAATGACTGACTCCGCGACGAACTGTGCGGCAATTTGGCGCCGGGTGGCACCGATGGCACGGCGCAGACCGATCTCTCCGGTGCGTTCCATGACGGAAAGCATCGTCACGTTCGCAATTCCAACGCCGCCGGCCAGAAGCACCACCACGGACAGGACCACAAAAATGAGGTTGACGTCTGCTTGGACATTGCCCGCGAGCTGGGAGCGTCCCTGCGGGGCTGCGACGTCGATGCGCTCGGGCTCATCGGGGGAGAGGGAGAGGGCAGCCTGGTCCGCCACCTGGGGGCCGGCGCCAACAACAATGCGCGCCTGCACCTCTCCCGGCGCACCAAGGCCAAAGTCTGAACGAGCCGCGCCGGTGGAGATGACAACACTCTCCAGCAGTTCGGAGCGCTGCTGGACGTCGCCGAAAACACCGACGACGGCGTACGGCAGGCCGTCGATGAAGATGGACGGTTGGGAATCCACCCGGGTGATGCCAAGACGGTCTGCGAGCCGGTTGCCCAACACAGCCACGCGGTCATGCCGCTGGTCGTGTCCGGCGTCGAAGAGCCTGCCGTGCAGGACTGTGCCCTTCAGCGTGTCGATGAGTCCGGGGGAGGCGGCAAAAACCCGCGGCGGTGAGGTGAGGGGTGCGGAGGGATCATTGACGGGAACGGCGGTGACGGTGCCTTCGCGGAGTTTCACTTCGGTGATTAATGCTGCTTGTTCGATCCCTGCGAGGCGTTCCATGCGTTCCACTGCGTCCCAGGGGAGGGAAGCGGTGGCAACGCTGTTGCCGTCGGAGTTCTGGGCCGTGGCGGGAGACGCGATGACCTGGGTGGCGGCGAAGGCGTCGAACTGTTTGGCAAGTTGTCCGGCGGTGGTCTGGGCGAAGCCCAGGGTGGCGACCAGGGCTCCGATGCCGAGGATGGTTCCGGCCAGCGTCATCAGGAGCCGGCCGGGCCGTGTCCCGAGGTCGGAGGTGGCTTCGATCAGCAGGTCGATAAAACTGAAGCGGTCTGCGGAAGGAACGGGGGACAGGAGTCCTGCCGCCGGCGGGTCGGCAGGGGGACGGTTTCGTGTGACGCGGGCGAGCTTCATACGGGCGTGACCACCCTTCCGTCGGCAATCCGGACGCACTGGGGTGCACGCCGGGCCACGCCCTGGTCGTGCGTGATGATGACCAGGGCCAGCCCGTCGGTCACCAGTTCTTCGAACAGCGTCATGACATCCTGCGTGGTGCCGCCGTCGAGGTTGCCGGTGGGCTCATCGGCCAGAAGCACGCTGGGGCGGGTGACGACGGCGCGTGCCACGGCCACGCGCTGGCGCTCGCCTCCGGAGAGGGTGCCGGGCAGGAAATCGATGCGGTGGCCGAGGCCAACGCGCCGGAGCGCCTCTCGGGCGCGGTCAGCACGCTCGATGCGCGGGGTTCCGCTGTAGAGCATGGGCATCATCACGTTCTCCAGGACCGACCGCCGCGGCATGAGGTGAAAGGCCTGGAAAACAAACCCGATGCGCTGGGCACGGACGGCAGCGCGCGTGTCCTCGTCCAGAACTCCAGTCAGATGGCCGTCAAAGCGGTACTCGCCCACACTGGGCCGGTCCAGCAGGCCGAGGATGTTGAGCATGGTGGATTTGCCCGATCCGCTGGGGCCCACAATCGACACGTAGTCGCCCTGGCGCACAGTGAGGTTGATGCCCTTCAGTGCCTGCACTTCGGGCGGACCCGGGAAAGACCTTGTGACATCACGCAGTTCGAGGAGGGGGACACTCACTTGCCCACCACAACAAGGTCCCCTTCGGCCAGTTCCCCTTCCACCGGGATGACTTCCACCGCACCGGGAGTTGCCAAACCGCTGCGGACAACCACCAGCCGGGTGGCCGTCCGTTCGCCCTCACGGGGATCTCCTTCCACCACTTCCACGCGTGTTTCGCCCCCGGGACCGGCGGTGAGGGCCGCGTAGGGAACGGACAAAACATCGCCGTCGGTGGCGCCGACGGCGATCGACACGCGAACGTTGGTTCCCTGGAGTTCCTGGATCTGCTCCGGCGTCAGGGGGTCCGGCTGCAGCTGAACGGTCCATCGCGCGGAGTCGCCTTCTCCGGCTGCAACGGACGTGATGGTGGCCGCGTGCGCGGTGCCGTCCGGCAGGTCAAAGGACGCTTTGTCTCCGGCCTTGAGGAGGCGGGCATCAGCGTCCGCTGCGGAACCGGACAGTCCCAGCGTTGCGCCGGAAACTGTCATGGAGGATCCCTCCAGGATGGAACCCCGCGCGGTAGTGACGGTGTCGACGCGGCGGGGCAGATCGGCCAGGTACAGCACCTCTGAGGCAGGCAGTGACGGCAGCGCAGCCTGCTCGGCGAGGACCAGGTCCTCCTGCGCCTGCGCGAGCTGCACCGCAGCGGCGTCAACTGCTGCCCGCTGTGGAGCGTCGGTTCGGTCGGCGCCGATTTGCTGTCGGCGCAGTTCAGCCAGTTCAAGGGCATCCACCAGGTTGCCGATCTGCAGCGCATCCCGGGGTGTGGCCTGCTGCGCGGCGGCCAGCTCTCGCTGTGCGGCGGCTACGGCATTGTCGGCCTCCCGGATCTCCACGGGTGTTGCACCCACCGGCGTCATGGCCAGCTCGTTTTGGGCTGAGGACAAACCCTGCTCCGCCATCCGTACAGATTCCTGCGCTGCGCGGACGGATTCGGCGCTTCCCTCCTCCGACTCCGGAAGCGAATACCCGGCCGCGGCATAAAGGGTGGCGACGGCGTTGGCTGCGTCTGCGCCGAACACCGGGTCGGACGGATCGCCGGCGTCGATTCCCACCGTCCGAACCGCTGTCTTGAACTGGGCCACGTCGGGGCCCGATGCGCCGAGGGAAAGGGTCCGGTAGGCAGGCAGTTCGCCGGGCAGGACCATGACGGGCCGGCCGGCAACCTCCAGGGCTATCGATAGGGGCTTCAGCTCCGCTCCAACCTCCGGCACCTGGCCCGTGACCACGGCGGGGCCGGCTATTGATGTGGTGTCGATGCGCACTTCCACCGGGTCTGCGTAGGCCACCTCTCCGCGGATGGTTACGTCATTGCTGAGCTGGCCGTACTGCACGGGAACGGTCACCAGCCCCGGCACCGGAGGCTCGGCCGCACCTGCTGCGTCAGCCGGCGAGACCAGAAACCGCCCCAGCAGCAGGCCGGCAACCAGGCTCAGAACGGCGGCAGCAGCCACAATCCAGAGAGTCCGGTTACGTTGGAAAACGGTGACGATGCCTGCCCATGCTGATGACCGTGCGGGAACGTCCTGCTCCTGGGCCCGGTCCGGAGCCTCTTCCAGGAGCAGGCCCAGGCCCGATGCCTGGTCCGCCGGCCGGTCGGCACCATTGCGTCCAAGCCCCGCCACTCAGTTGCCCTGCTCGATGTCCGCGCGGAAAGCTTCCAGCTCGGCCTTGTGGTCATCAATGAACTGCTGCTCGAGCTCGAACTGCACGCTCTCCATGGTGTCCTTGTAGTTTGTCTTCTCCCGGCAGTCCAGGTCAGCGAGGGCGAGGGTAATTTCTTCCTCGGCCAGCTCGTCCATGTCCGGTTCGACCATTGCGCCGGGGTCAACAGCCTCGGCGGTGGCGCTGGTGCTGGCACTCATCCCGTTGTAGGCGGAGTTCATCTTTTCATTGATGCTGTTCTGCGCATCCATCTGAGCCGTGAACCCGGGGTGTCCGCCGTCGGCCATGCAGGAGGACCACTCGGCATCGGCCTCGGTGAGTTCCGGGGAACTCATCATGTCCTCGTAGAGGGTATTCATGGAATCAATCAGCGGCTGGTGCTTCTCGGAGGTGTTGACGTCGTCGTCGTTTATTTCGTTCTCCGACCATCCGTAACAGCCCGCGGTGGTCCAGTCCCATTCCGTCATTTCCCCCTCGGCGGGCATGTCCTCTTCGTCGGGAGTGGGGCCGTGGAGCGCCTCATAAAAGGCGGTTTGCTCAGATTCCGACAAACTCGAGACATAATCCGCGTTCGGATCGACGTATTCCTGTTCGCTGGCCACGGGCTCGTCATCCCGGCCGGGGAAATTGATCATTCCGTAGCCGTATTGGGACACCCATTCCCGGGAATCAGGATTCCATTCCGTGTCCGTTCCCATGGAAAAGGACACGTCCTGGACATTCGGCGTGTACTCGAAACCCTCCTCCGTCATGCACTGGGCCACGAGGTCTTCCCGCTTGCGCTCCCGTTCGGCGTATTCCTTCTCCTGCTCCTCCACGCTCATCCCGCTCTCATAGGCGGAGGACATGAATTCAGCCAAAGGGGAATCTTTGGCGGCAGGAGTTTCTTCAGCTTCACCGGACGAACCACACCCGCCGAGGACGATGGAGAAACACAAAGCGGCAAGAAGCGCAGCAGCGCGCGGAGAACGGTGCACGGATATCCTCTTTTAGGAGTGCGGGCGGTGAACCTGCGGGCTCACGTACCTCAAAGAATGCCTCACAACCGGCCCGGAAATATGCTCGCGGCCAGTAACGTTTTCATCTCATCTGCAGACGGCATTAAAGGGAGAGAAATTCCGGTGCGCGGCGACGGATCGGCCGCCCTTTCCTTCGGTCAGGGTTCCCCTGCTGGAACGGACACCGAGGTTGTAGCCGGCTGTGGATCGCCGGTGCCGCCGGATTCCGTTGTAAAGAGGAAAACCGACGCCAGAATGCCGATGGCCAGCACGACGACGAGCAGCACGCCGCTGGTGATGGCAACGACCCAGGCGCTGCGCGGCTGCGGCCGCCGCCGAACCAAAGCCACGACCGCGAGCACCAGGGCGAGTCCGGCCAGCGGAAAGAACAGCGGAATAAGGACAATGGACAGAACCAGTGCCGTGAGGGCAATGATGCCCGACGGCGTGCCCAGCCACGGGCTGGCCGGACCCGGGCGGACGGTGGTTCCGCCAGCGCCGGACGGTGGAGACGGGAGGGCGCTCAAGACTCCAGATCCTCCTCCTGCGGCAGGAACCCCTGCCGCTTGCCGTGCATGGACAGCACGATGTCCAGCACCCGAAGGTCGGAAATGGGCTCAGTGATCCCCGACTTGGCACGGATCTCCGTCAGCCGTTCGGCAAGAACCCCGTCCGCAAAGGAGGCGTGCCAGTACTCCCACTGGTCCTTGGGCCCGGGCACCGCCGTGACCCGGCGGATGATGGAGTCGTACACCGGAATCAGCCGGGGCCGCTTGCGGGCAAGGAGTTTGCTGGCGGTGCTCGGGCCCACGCCCCAGCCGCCGTCGTCGTCGTGCCTGCCGCGCAGGAGGTTCCACAGCTGGCGCGCCGGGCTGCCGGCGCCCAAATCCTGCACCGCGTCCGCGTCGGGCAAATCGACGTCCGCCGGGATGGACGCCAGCAGGTCGGAGATGTCCCCGGCCCGGGTTTCCAGCAGGGCAACGGCCGTCCGCGCCGGGATCTTCACGGAGCGGAAGGAAGCGGCCACGACGTCGTCGGCGGTGAACCGGTTCACCACATCCGGGGCATCGCCGCCGCCGGCCCATGAATCAAACCGCGAACTGCTGCGGACCCTGCCGGTCCGCGGCATGAGTTCGGTGAAATAGTCCTGCAGATTCCGTGCAGCCGACTCAACGGTGATTTCCCCGGTCGAAACAACTCGTCTCATGAATATCCCCAAGTCTGGTTTGGAATGGGTGGGAATGCTGGTGGACACCTAATGACCAACACCCTACTGGTGTCGGATAGGCTCCCACCATGGTTATTAACTTTCGCCTGATGGCCGAATCGGAGTCTGAGGCGGAAGCAATTGTGCAATTCCTGACGTCAAACAGTTTTCCTTTCCATATGACGGCACAACATACGGCGGAGTCGGCACGGGAAGCGGTGGACAGCGGCAGGTTCTGGTCGCAGGAATCGGTGGGCTACTGGATCGTCGCTGATGCCAAAACTGTCGGAATGGTGGTGCTTGATGACCTGGAGGAGGACACCCCCATGTTCGACCTGCGGCTGGCGGAGGACTTCCGCGGCCGGGGACTGGGGCCGCAGGTCCTGAAGGCCCTGTGCTCACTGGTGTTTGAAGAGTTTCCCGATCCGGTGCGGTTTGAAGGCCAGACACGGGAGGACAACGTTGCCATGCGCAAGACTTTCGTCCGGGCAGGCTTTCTCAAGGAGGCCCATTACCGCCTCGGCTGGCCCACGGCGGATGGTACGCGGGTGGCTTCGGTTGCCTACGCCATCCTGCGGCAGGACTGGGAAAACAACGAAACCACGCTCTTCGAATGGGACGATCTGCACCAAACCTACCGCTAGACTTTCCCCAAACCGGCTGCTGCTGCCGGAGAATCCGGGGGAATTGTGGCAATCAGCGGAGACACCGCTATATCCGTGCGTGGGCTGACCAAGAAATACGGTGCCACCACAGCTGTTGACGACCTCTCCTTTGAGGTTCAGCCCGGCACCGTCTTCGCCTTTCTCGGAGTCAACGGCGCCGGTAAATCCACCACTATTTCCTGCCTCACCACCGTCATTCCCTTCAATGCCGGTGAAGCCACCGTCAGCGGGCACGACGTACGCAGCGAGGCCGGCGAAGTCCGTAAGGACATCGGCGTCGTTTTCCAGGACTCGTTGCTGGATCCTCTGCTCACCGGCCGGGAAAACCTGCGGACGAGGGCCAAATTCTATTCGGCCGACACCGCGGCCAACGATGCCCGGATCCAGGAGCTGAGCGCCATGATCGGGATCGACGACTTTGTCGACCGCCGCTACGGCACCTATTCCGGCGGACAGCGGCGCCGCGTGGACATTGCCCGCGCACTGCTGCATTCGCCGTCGATCCTCTTCCTGGACGAACCCACCGCCGGGCTGGACCCGGCCAGCCGCGCCATGGTCTGGTCCACCATCCGCGAGCTGCGGGACCGGCACGGGCTCACCGTCTTCCTCACCACGCACTACATGGAGGAAACCGAGGAAGCGGACCGCGTGTGCATTATTGAACGCGGCCGGATCATCGCCGACGGCACGCCCGCCCAGCTGCGCGCCCGGCACAGCAACTCCGTCCTGAGCATCACCACGGACAACCGTCCGGCGCTGCTGGCGCTGGCAACCGCCGCAGGCGCCGGCATCCGCGACGAGGACGACGGCGGGGTGGTGCGGCTCGTCGTCGACACCGCCGACACGGCCCGTCGCATCTTGGCGGAACACGGGGACTCCGTGGCGGACTTCGAATTCCGGCACGGAACCATGGATGACGTTTTTCTGGCGCTGACCGGACACGAGGGGGAGGGCGCATGAACATCGTCGGAAACCTGATGCAGCGCAACCTGCGGCTTTTCTTCCGGGACCGGATGGGCGTGTTCTTCTCGCTGCTTTCGGCACTGATCCTGTTCCTGCTGTACACCTTGTTTCTGGGCAGCACCCAGATCGACAGCCTGCAGAGTTCTTTCCCTGCCGCCACGAGGGACGAGGTCAAGGGCTTCGTGGACACCTGGATGTTCGCCGGGATTGTCGGCATTACCTCCATCACCACCGGCCTGGGCGCCATGAACGTGTTTGTGGAGGACTCGTCGTCGGGCCGTTTCCGGGATTTTCTCGTGTCCCCCATCCGCCGCGAACAGTTGATT
Organism: Arthrobacter sunyaminii; assembly: GCF_018866305.1. Classification (NCBI taxonomy): domain Bacteria; kingdom Bacillati; phylum Actinomycetota; class Actinomycetes; order Micrococcales; family Micrococcaceae; genus Arthrobacter; species Arthrobacter sunyaminii. The sequence goes on along the minus strand of NZ_CP076456.1, from coordinate 3,678,909 downwards.
CTTGGCTATTTGCTCTCCGCCGGCGTCGTGGCGCTGATCATGACAACGGTGGTGCTGATCATCAGCCTGGCCTACCTGTACCTGGTGGACGGGATCAGCTTCGACGCCGGTCAGATCGCCACAGTCTACGGCTTCCTGGCGCTGAGCTGCGTGGCGTTTGCGGCACTGAGCGCCTTTGCGGTCTCTTTCGTCCGCACTTCCGGCGCGTACTCAGCCCTGTCCACCATTGTGGGCACGATTCTTGGTTTCCTGGCCGGCGCCTACATTCCGGTGGGTGCCCTGCCTGAGGGTGTGCGCACCGTGGTTAACGCTCTGCCGTTCATGCAGGCTGCGGTGCCCCTCCGCCAGGAGATGACGGCCGACTCCCTTCAGGTCCTGGCAGTGGACCAGCCGGAGGCAGTGATTGAGCTGCAGGAACTCTTTGGGATCACTGCGTCGGTGGGGGACTGGACGGTCACAAACGCCTACGTGGTATTCGTCCTCGCCGCCATGACGGTGGTGTTCACCCTGCTGGCTGCCGTTCAGATCCGGCGCCGCATCGGTTGATTTAGGCTGTTGGGACCGGCAGGGCAGGACGCGGATCACGTGCGAGGATACCCATGCTGATCGCATCCACCCGCTCACCGTCCCAGAGCAGAGCCTCGCGCTGGCGGCCCTCCACGGTGAACCCGGCCTTCTCATAGGCGCGCTGGGCCCGGGGATTGAACGCAAAGACCTCCAGCGCCACCCGGTGCAGGCCCAGGTCATCAAACGCGTGCCCGACGACGGCGGCCGTCGCCTCGGTCCCGTACCCCTGTCCCCGCACGTCCGCCGGTGCCAGGGCAATCCGGAATCCGACCGACCCGTTGTCGGCATCGAGATCGTTCAGCACCACTTCGCCCAGGTACCGTTCCTCCGGGTGCTGTTCGTCGGAGCGCCGGATGACGGCCCAGTCCCCGCGGTCATGCTGTCCGGCGAGCCCGGCCAGCCATGCCTGAATCTGTTCGGGGGTGAATTCTGCGTGGGTTCCGGTCAGGCGCCGTGCTTCCGGATCCTGCAGGCTGGCCCAGGCTCCTTCAAAATGTTCCGGCCCGAGCGGTTCCAGCCGGAGCCGGGCGGTGGTTAAGGTGGCCTGGTTGGCAAAGAGGTTCTCGGGAAGCATCAGATCAGCCTACTGGGGTGTCCGGACTGGTTTCCCGCTGCCACTTCGAAAATGATCTCCAGCCCGTCTTCCTCATCCCACTGGGAACCGTTTTCCTCGAACCCGTACTGCAGCACCAGGTTGCGGGATGCTTCGTTATCCGGGCCGATAGTGGCGCGCACCGTGCGGACATCCGGCTCGCGGGCGGCCCGGGCCAGCAGCAGTTCCAGTGCGGCGCGGGCGTAGCCGCGGCGGCGGAACAACGGATCCACGGAATAGCCCAGTTCCACCATTCCGTCCGAATCCGGCGGTCCGTGAAAACCTGCGCAGCCCACAGCCTGCCCCGACTCCGTGTCGATGATGGCCCCGGTGATCCAGCCGGCGTCGTCGGGCGCCGCCGCAAGCTGGGCGCTGCGCATTTTCCACAGCGACTGCCGGTCGGAGGAAAAATGCCGGGTGAGGGGAACGGGGGAGTGCCGGTTGGCGGTGTCCAAGTCTCCTGCTGCCAGCGCGTCAATGGCAGCCACGGGCAACTGCGCCAGGTGTACGGCAGGCCGCCGGGAAGCGGGATGCTGCCGGGCGGGAGTCGGTGAAGGAGAGGGCATCGCTCCATTATGGCGGCGCCGGCACGGAACTTCTTCCCGGCCGGAGCCGGGGCGGTCACACTGGGATCAGTGCCCTTGCTGTTCCCCACCAGACCGCACGCCAAGGACTACCTCATGAATACCGATCAGGTCATCATCATCGGCTCCGGTCCGTCCGGCTATACAGCGGCCATTTATGCGGCCCGGGCTGGGCTGAAACCGCGTGTCCTTGCCGGATCGGTGACCGCGGGCGGAGCCCTGATGAACACCACCGAGGTGGAAAACTTTCCCGGCTTTCCGGACGGTATTCAGGGCCCGGACCTGATGGACAGCCTGCGCCGGCAGGCGGAAAAGTTCGGTGCCGTGGTGCAGTACGACGACGTCGTGTCGGTCGATCTGGGCGGGCACATTAAGCGGGTGGAGACCGGCGGCGGCGACAAATACAAGGCACGCAGCGTCATCCTGGCCACGGGATCCGCGTACAAGGAACTGGGTCTGCCGGAGGAGAAACGGCTCAACGGCCGCGGCATCTCATGGTGTGCCACCTGCGACGGTTTCTTTTTCCGGAACCAGGACGTGCTGGTGGTGGGCGGCGGCGATTCCGCCATGGAGGAGGCTCTGTTCCTGAGCCGGTTCGGACGGACCGTCACTGTGATTGTGCGGCGCGGCGAGCTGCGGGCCTCACGCATCATGGCCATGCGGGCCAAGAGCCACGAAAAGATCCGATTTGAGTGGAACAGCGAAGTGACCGCGGTGCACGGCCAGGACAAGGTGACGGGGGTGACCCTTACCGACACGGTCACGGGAGAACGGCGCGAGTTGGCGGCTACCGGGGTGTTTGTCGCCATCGGGCATGTGCCGCGCACCGAACTGCTGCATGGGCAGGTGGACCTTGACGCGGAGGGTTACATAACGGTGGCGGCACCCACCACGGCTACCTCCGCCGACGGTGTTTTTGCGTGCGGCGATGCCGTGGACCACCGCTACCGTCAGGCCATCACCGCCGCCGGCACCGGGTGTGCCGCAGCTCTGGACGCCGAACGCTATCTGGCCGCGGTGCAGGATGCTGACAGCATTGCCACCGCACTGGTGGAGGGGACGCTAAACGACTGAGCAGGGGACCGGTGACACGGAGGTTTCCGTCGTCGTCGTCGTGCTGTGGTGTTGGACCTTTCCGGCGCTAAGCCGCGCCGGTGAAGGTCAGCACGAGCAGCGTAATGTTCAGCCCCACCAGCAGGATGGCCACCACCACTCCCAGCGCGGTGGTCCACCAGCGGTTGGTGTGCACACCCATTAGATCCCGGCGGGAGGTCAGCCACACCAGCGGAATCAGGGCAAACGGAATGCCGAAGGACAGGATGACCTGGCTGAGGATGAGCGCCCAAGTGGGGTCGACGCCGGCTGCCAGGATCAGCAGCGCGGGAATCAGCGTGATCAGGCGGCGCAGCAGCATCGGCATGCGGACCTTCAGCAGCCCCTGCATGATTTCGGCGCCGGCGTAGGCGCCTACGGAGGTGGATGCCAGGCCCGATGCCAGCAGGCCAACGGCAAAAAGGGTGGCGACGGCGCCGCCAAGGGACGCAGCGATCGCAGCGTGCGCACCTTCCAAGGTGTCGGTTCCGGCGACGCCCTGGAGGGAGCTCGCTGCCAGGAGCAGGATCGCCAGGTTCACGGTTCCGGCGACAGCCAGCGCAATGGTGACATCCCAGCGGGTGGCTCGGATCAGCCTCGGGGTCGTTAGGAAAGCAGTGCGGTCCGGGAACCGGTCCCGGGTCAGTGCCGAATGCGCGTAAATGGCGTGCGGCATGACCGTGGCGCCAAGAATGGATGCTGCGAGCAGCACGGATTCGCTTCCCTCGAAGCGGGGGATGAGGCCGTCAGCCACGGCGCCCCCGTCTGGCGGGGAAATCACGATTCCGGCCGTGAAGCCGACGGCGATAATCGCCATCATGGACACGATCACGTATTCAAACGTGCGGTGGCGTCCGCTGCCCTGAAGGCCCAGGACGGCCATGGAAATGACCCCGGTAATGACGCCGCCGAGGAGCAGCGGCAGGTCGAACAGCAGCCACAAGGCCACGGCGCCGCCGATCACCTCGGCCACATCTGTGGCCATGGCTACGAGCTCCGCCTGGAGCCAGTAGAGGCGGCGTCCCGTTTTGCGGCCCAGTCGTTCTCCGAGCAGTTCGGGCAGGGACTTGCCGGTGACCAGTCCAAGTTTTGCGGAGAGGTACTGGATGAGCCAGGCCATGATGTTCGCGGCAACCACAACCCACACCAGCAGGTAGCCGAACCGGGCGCCCGCCGTCATGTTGCTGGCCACGTTTCCCGGATCCAGATAGGCGACTCCCGCAACCAGTGCGGGTCCCAGCATCCAGATCAGGCGTTTGGGGACAGCGGGCTTTGCGGTGGGGGAAGCGGGCACAGAGGAAGGCGCGCCTGTTGCCGGCTTGGCAGGCCTCAGGAGGGCAGTCTTGCGGCTCATGACAGCAACGTAACACAAAAGTTCGGTAGCCCGAAGATGGCGTAGCGGGGGTGGCGAACTTTTGGAGTGGGGTGGGAGGTGGCTCGTCCACGGTGGGTTCGGACGGCGGATGTACGGAGCAGATATAGATCGCTTTGACGGTGTGTGCCGGCGCGGCGTAGGCAGCCCCTCCTCTGGCAAGTAGTTATAGAAAAAAGTCGAGTATTTGGGACCGTCCCAAAGTGGTCTGTTTTGGGGTTTTTGGGGCTGTTTTCGGGACGGAAATGTCGGTGGCAGGTGAAAGCCTGAAGTCATGGATCAGAACGGATCTTTTCGACGAGGTGGCACCGGTGAAGCATCCGGTGCCGGCCAGGCTGCCGGCCCGAGCCTGTCGATTTACAACGCTGAGCCGGACAGTGCCCCGAGGGATCCCAGAACCACTCACCTGGATCCGGCTTACCGGGACGGGCTTACCGGTTCGTTGGTCCTGCAGGGTGCGGAGTCCCTGACCCAGGACGAAACCAGTGTGGTGTTGTCCCGGTTGGATGCGTTGGTGCGGTGGGCGCAGGCACAGCAAGCCAAAGTGCTGCACCGGATGGAAACCCTCTTCCGTGACGAGCTCCTCGAAGATGTTGGCCGGGAAGATCCGGCCCTGACCTTCAGCCTGGCCGCGGAGGAAGCCGCAGCCATCCTGCACCTTCCCACGAACACCGCGAAGATGCTGATGAGTGAGGCGGGACGGTTATGCACCACCCACACCGCAACCCTGGCCCGGCTGGAGGACGGGGCCCTGGGTTACGGGCATGTGCAGACGGTGCTGGACCAATCCCAAAACGTCCCAGAACCCGAACTGGCCGCCTTCGAGGCTTCCCTGCTGGAGAGTGCTGCTGCGGGGCAGACATCGTCCCAGTTCCGGGTGAAGGCCAGAAGGTTGCGGGAGAATCGGTATCCGGACACCATCCCGGTCCGGCATAAGAGTGCTTTTGAACGGCGGCGGGTGTGTTTGGTGCCGGAGGAGGACGGGATGTCGTGGTTGTCGGCGTTGTTGCCGGCAGCGAGGGCGCAGCTGGTTTATACGCAGCTGACGACGACGGCGCGGGGTGAGCAGGGTGCGGGGAATCCGCGGGGAGTGGATCAGTTGCGGGCGGACATACTGGCTGACCTGCTCGACGGTGACGAGGATGCAACGCACAGCCATAACCTCGAACGAAGTGGGCCTGCCAGCGAGGTGATGGACGGCGGCGGCCCAGGTGGCCGTGCCCCAGACTCTGGACGCAACAAGGCCCGGGCACGTGCCCGCACCGAGATTCTGGTCCTGATCACCGCCGAGACGCTGTTCGGTGCTGATGAACAGCCTGCCGAACTGCACGGATACGGGCCGATCAGCCCCGAAACTGCCCGTCGGCTGGCCCGGCAGGCAGCGCACTGGACTCCGGTGGAACGAACCCCGGACACTGAGGAGATCCTGCGGGTCGGGCGGCGGCGGAAAGTTCCTGCCGGGCTGCAGCGCTGGCTCCGGGCCAGGGACGGAACCTGCCGGTTCCCGGGATGCCGGACCAACGCCGCGATCGCCGAGATAGATCACACCAAACCGTGGTCCCACGGCGGGACCACCGATCACGACAACCTGGAGCATCTCTGCAGGCGGCATCACATGTTCAAGTCCCGGGGTTTTTGGAAGGCCCACCAGCGCATCCCGGGAATTATTGAGTGGACCTCGCCGGGAGGCCGGACCTCCGGACCGATCCGCACCTGACCCTGGCCGCAGGGCTGAGCACACGACTTAGCACGGGACCCAGCACAGGACTAAGTGCGGGACCCAGTGTGGAAGCCACGAAACCTGCTGTAAGCCGGATGTCGGGCTGGATCCCTGAAGGCGAACCTCCGGAAGACTACGGCGACGATCCGCCACCCTTTTGACGATAGTTCGGACGATCCGCCGCCCTGCTGTCGGCCATTCTCATGATCCGATCTCATGACCCGCCGTGTCTTCACGGCGCTTGAGCAGTCCTAGGGATCGCGGACTTCCAAGAGAATTTCCGGCCCCTCCAACGTTGAGGGCTTATCGCCGCCGTCGGTGGGAAAGGCCGCAGTCCGCCTGTGGGAAGCAGCCAACCACAGCACCGACCCCACCACCGGAAGCAGCACAACAGCAAGCATCCACCCGCGACGTGCCGAGCTGGAAACCCACGGGGAACCGGCCAGACTGTAGAGCGCTGCGGCAGCCAAAGTGAGGTACAGAACCAATGACAGCACCACCAGAGGAGCCCACATCAGGTATTCGATAGGCATAACGAAAACCATGCTCTTTCATCATGAACGGAGTCAGAACAAACAATGAACGGGGTCGCGCCGTTTATTTGGGGGTGGACGCCATTCCAGAATAGGGTTCCGGCAGGACAAATAACCTCATCCCCTGTGATGACATGCGGGCGATCCGTACCGTCCCCAAGTAGTACGGCCGGGAGCTGCCCGTGCGCCTGGCCGGAAACATGTTTAGCCGTGAACCTCGCCTAGCCTTAAACCATGAGCACCACATCCCCGGCACGGTCCAAGGTCCGTCCCGCAGCCGTTTTTTCTGCTGTTGCGGCGGCGTTAAGCCTCCCGATGGCTCTGCTAGTTCCTTTGTGGATCACAGCAGGACGGATGCTGTTTGGCATCCAGGGGAACCTGGTAGTGATCTTTGCGGCAACTGTTGGGCCGCTGATGGCCATCCTGATGTTGTTGTCGGCAGCGCGCATCACGGTGGCTGCCGCCCGGCGGCCGCGTTTCGGGGCACCATTGCGCACGTCTTTTCTTCTGCTGGGGCTGTGGCTGGCAGGCGGGGCCTTTGGTTTCCTGGTGCCCGACGTCGGCGGAGAACCAGGGCGCGACGGTTCAGTAATGTCCGCGCTGGTCGGAGCGGAAGCGGCAGGCTTCTCCGCCGCACTGGCCAACCCGGTGGGCATACTGACGCTGGGGCTGACCGCGGCTCTGCTCGTGGTCTCGGTGCGGGACGACCGCCGCGCCTGACAGACAGGCCTCGCGGATGACCGTTCCGCAAGTGCCGGATACCCGTCCCCGATCTGCCGGCTACCCCGGCGGAGGTGCCGCTTCGGCCGGGCGAACCTGCTGCCAGGGCAGCCGTCCGGTGACTTCCAGTTGCAGGGTGTAGCTAAGGAAGGTCCGTATCAGGACGATGAGAGCCAACACCCCGAGCGATTCAAACGTGGGAGTTACAGCCACGGTCCGGATGATGTCCGCTGCAACCAGCAGCTCCAGGCCCAGCAGAATGGACCGGCCCAGTTGCTGCCGGTACGCCTCATAGACCGGCCGGCCCGTACGGCGCAGAAGGGTGCGCACCACGGACACCGTAGCGATGACGGCACCAACAATGATGACGGCTACCCCGGCCAGGTCCACAAGCTCGCCGGCGGCTTCAATGATGCCCTTGAATTCCATGCTCTGCTCCACTCACCGGCTCCAATGGTTGCTCCCGTGGGCCGAACCGCCCGTACCTCCATAAGCGGGTGGGCTCCGGCCCATGTCAAGGGAAGGGGCCCGGAAGGACTTCAGGCGGCCGTCGGCAGAAGTTCCCGGGAAGAACGCTCCGGAGAAGAACCTGCGGCAGCGCCGGGATAGTAGAAGGCCCAGTCGTCATAGGGGTCCTGCCACGATGAATCATCCCGGGCGACGCGGCAGACGTTTTCAGCCGGCACCCAGCGATTGTGGGCGCGCCCGAGGTCGTCAATCCAGTGCAGGAGCACCGAGACGCGGGTCCAGGCGCAAGCCTTGCCGTCTATGATCGACGACGTCGTCTGGAAACGGACGTACGGCTCGCGGCGGTAGGGGGCGTGGGTGACTGTCATGGCACAAGCCTGTCGTGCGGCACTGACATTTTGATGTGCCGCTCGATCCGGTTCCGTCAGGTGGCCGGGGCGGGGACCGGACCGGAACGCCGGGAGTTCTAAAAGCCGGAAGTCAGGAAGCCAGATCCCGCCACTTGGCAGCGGCTTTGTTGGTGAGGGCTGCGCTGTGGTCGGCAACCCGGCGCGGAACGAGGCGGATAACGGGCGCAAGCTCCGAGAAACCAGGACGGGCGGAGCTGCCAGCGGGGAGTTCTGTACGCGCAGGCTTGTTGACAACCATGTAGAAAATGGCCATTCCAGCCACACCCAGGGAAATAAGGGTTACCACGCCCAGCCCGTACAGGGCCAGCATCGCGTAAAAGGGGGTATCAAAGAGGCCGGCTATGAAGTTCGCGCTACCCAGCAGCAGCCACAGCCAAAAGACGGCCACCAGCACGAGCATGGTTCGCCCGCGACGAAAAAGCATGGCGGATTTTTTCCGCACAGAAGGCACTGTTTGAGACTCCCCGCCCATTTCTACTCCCCCAGCTAATAGGCCTGGTTATACCGGCCCTAAGCAGATGATAGCCGCTATTTGTCAGTGCGTTGTTCACCGGTGAGCCAGAATGTACTGTGTCGTTGCGAGAAGGGCAGAAAGTGAACAACAAAGCGGGTCCCGGACTTTTGTTTGTGCTGGTGTGTGCAATGGGTGCCGGGCCCGTCATGAATTACGGCATCAGCGCCACGAGCACGCTCATCATCGGCGACCTGGGCATCAGCGAAGCGCAGTTTGGGCTGCTGGCCACGGTTTGTTTCCTCAGCGCGGCGTTGTCTTCCGTGTCCCTGGGCAGGCTTAGCGACAGGATTTCCGGACGTGCCCAGCTCATCCTTATTTTCGGAGGCACGGCTCTCGCACTCACGCTGATGGCTGTGTCCGGAAGTTATTTGTGGCTTTTGATTGCCGTAGGTTTGGCGGGACCGGCACAGGCGATTTCCAATCCCACGACCAACAGGGTGATTGCGCACCAGGTGGACCCCGTCCGGCGTCCCGGCTGGTTGGGGATCAAGCAGTCCGGTGTGCAGGCTAGCCAGCTGTTTTCCAGCCTCTTCTTCCCCGCTGCGGCGCTGCTGGTCGGCTGGCGCGGAGCCGCCGCCGGAGCCGCCGTCGTCATGGCGGTGCTCCTGATGTATTCGTGGAACAAATTGCCTGCGGCACCGCCGGCGCTGCCAAGGACGGGTGCCGCTTCCGGCCCGCGCGACCCGTTCCCGCCCACGGTCTGGCTGCTGGCCGGGTTTGCCCTGTTTTCGGGCGCCGGGATGCAGGCCACCAACGTTTACCTGCCGATGTTTGCGCAGCGCGAGCTGGACTTTTCACTGCTGATGGCAGGAGCGGCTGCCGCGGTTGCCGGAGTGGTTGGCGTAGCGGCCAGGGTGCTGTGGGGCCGGCGGATTGCCGGCGGAACCGCGGTGGCGTCGCTGCTGCTCATCCTGGCGCTGGGAGCCATCGGAGGGACGGCGCTTCTGCTGGCCGCCGGGCAAACAGGGATGCCCGTACTTCTGTGGACCGGAGTGGCCCTCCACGGGGCCACGGTGCTCGGGGTGAATGTGGTGGTAATGGCAGGAGCAATGCGGGAGGTGGAGCCGGGCCGGGTAGGGGCAGCATCCGGTGTGGTCTCTCTGGGAATGTATATTGGATTCGCCTCGGGTCCGCTGGCCATGGGACTGCTGCTGCAGTATTCGGGAGGATTCCTCGCGGGCTGGTTGTTTGTGGCGGCCGGCTACCTTCTGTGCGTGGTTCTGGGCCTGGTCCTTCGCTCGATGACCGCACGTAGCTCAGCCGTCGTGGAGAGGTGAAGTGCCGTTGCGGAGAGCTGAAAATATGCCGTCGACTCTGCGCCTCAGGCGGTTTCCGGCGCCGGCGGCGGCTTGGCCAGACGCGGACTGTTCGGATTCAAAAGCGAGTGGCGGCGGCCGTAGAACCAGTAGATGACAATGCCGATCACGAGCCAGATGGCAAAACGCAGCCAGGTCTCCCAGTGCAGCTGCAGCATCAGGAAGCCTGAGGACAACACGCCGAAGGCCGGAATCCAAGGCATCAGCGGCAGCCGGAACTCCCGCGGAGCGTCCGGCTGCCGCCGGCGGAGCACAATCACAGCCACCGAAACCACCACAAATGCCGCCAGAATGCCGATATTCGTCAGATCCGCCACGGCACGGATCGGAAACACTCCGGCCAGCAGTGCCGAGGCAATTCCGGCAATCCAAGTGACCCGCTGCGGTGTACCGTGCCGGTCCGTTCCCGAGAACCAGCCCGGAAGCAGTCCGTCGCGGCTCATGGAGAACCAAACCCGGGTGACGCCGAGCAGGAAGGTGAGCATCACGGTGAGGATGGACAGCACGGCGAAGGCGGAGATAACGGTGGCAATGACCGGAAGCCCCACGGCCTGGAAGGCGGAGGCAAATCCGGCGGTCGGGCTGATCTCGGTGTAATTCTGCATGCCGGTCAGGACCAGCGTTGCCAGGACGTACAGGACCATGGCCACGGCCAGCGACAGCAGGATGGCCTTTGGCATGTGTTTTTTGCCGTCGGTAGCTTCTTCAGCGGCCGTGCTCATCGCGTCATATCCAAACACCGCGAAGAACACCGTAGCCGCACCGGTGAAGACAGCGCCGAACCCGTTGGGCAGGAACGGTGTGTAGTTGGCCGTATTCACGAAGAAGAACCCCAGCCCCACAATAAAGAGAATCAACAGCACTTTTAGGCCGACCGCCACCAGCTCGAAGCGCCCGAAGGTCTTGGTGCCCCGGCTGAGGATCCAGGTAATGAACAGGCAGACCACCAGGGCCGGCACGTTCACGACCCCGCCCTCAACGGTGTCGCCGGTGCCCTGCATCCAGGCCGGAACGTCAATGCCGATTCCGCTCATGAACTCGGTGAAATAGCCCGAGATGCCAATGGCAACCACGGCCACAATGGCCGTGTATTCCAGGAGCAGGTCCCAGCCGATAAACCAGCCGATGATCTCGCCCAGAGCCACATAACCATAGGTGTAGGCGGAACCGGCTCGCGGGACCATTCCGGCAAATTCCGCGTAGGACAGTGCTGCTGCAGCACTTGCCAGCCCCGCGACAAGGAACGAGATCAGCACGCCCGGACCGACGCCGGGCGCGTCAGGCCCGCCGTTGGCAACCAAACCCGCAAGGGTGAAGATGCCGATGCCAATGATGCCGCCGACGCCGATAGCCGTGAGCTGCCACAGCCCCAGGCTTTTGAAGAGTTTGCTGCCGCTCTTTTCGTCTTCGACCTCGTCGATTGGCTTGCGCCGGAAAAGGGAGGAAGACGCACTTTCCGCTGTGGACATGGAAGGCTCCGATCATCGCTGCCGGTACCGCGGTACGCCGGAGCATTCCCGGCGCTCAGAGCAGTATCAACCCGCCGGGTCCCTGGGACCAGTGTCTGGGCTCAAGTCCCGGGGAGCAGACTCCACAAACTTCAGGCCGACCACACAGCCAATGATTCCGGCCAGGAAAAGGATCTTCAGCAGTCCGGGCTGTTCGTTGCCGAACACCATGGCATATGCGACCGTCAGGACGGCGCCCAGCCCGGTCCATACGGCATATGCCGTGGAGACGGGAATGGAGTTCATGGCGTAAGCCAGTCCCACCATGGAGGCCACGCATGCGGCAAGGAAGATGAGGGAGGGGACCAGGAGGGTGAACCCGGCTGAAGCATCCAGGGCGGTGGCCCACACGGCTTCAAGGACGGCGCTCAGGAGCAGGACAATCCACGGCATGTTCAGCCCACCATCTTCAGGCCGATAACACAGCCGACGACGCCCAGCAGCAGCAGGACCTTCAGCGCGGTGGCTTTCTCGCCGCCAAAGGCCATCGCGTAGGCAGCCGTCAGCACTGCGCCGATTCCCACCCAGACCGCATACGCGGTGCCCACGGGGATGGACTGCATGGCCGCCGCGAGTCCGGCCATGCTGAGCAGGAGGCCGGCGGCGAAGATCACCGTGGGCCAGACCCGGCGGAAGTTTTGCGATTTGCCCAGTGCGGTGGCCCAGACGGCCTCCAGCATGCCGGAGAGAACAAGGATGACCCATGCCATGACTAAATCCTTTGGCCAGTCTTGTCGCTGTCCGGGTACTGAACCGTCGTCCGGAGACCGGGATCCGGTCTTGGCTACCTAGGGTAGCAAACGCGGCACCGCCAACCCGGACAGTCCTCCCGGATACTCCCGCACCGGAGGATGTTCACCCGCCGGATGTGGGGATAATGGGCCATGAGCATCGTCAAAATCAACGCCGTAACTGTTCCCGCCGACTCCGGAGACGAGCTGGCCCGGCGGTTCGCCGCACGCGCCGGCGCCGTGGACGGGCAGGAGGGGTTTGAAGGGTTTGAACTCCTGCAGCCCACCGATGAGCGCACCACCTGGCTGGTGGTTACCCGCTGGCGGGATGAGAAGTCTTTCCAGGACTGGGTGTCATCGAAGGATTTTGCCCATGGACACGGGCAGGAAACGGCCGACGGCGGCACCTCGTCTGATTCCCGCCGGGCCCGGCCGGTGGGAATCAGCGCCGAGCTGTGGAGCTACCGCCCCGCCGGAGGAAGCGAAGGAACGGCAAACTAGGCACATCCCTGCGGACCTTCCGGCGTTAAGCCTCGGAGGTCCGCAGCGCCGCAGAGGCATCGGTGACGGTGGTCCGGATCCGGTACAGGCTCGATGACGCGGTCATGTACAGGGTGCGGCCGTCGTCGCCGCCAAAGCAGACATTGCTGACGGTCTCCGGAACAGCTATCTGCAGGATGCGTTCACCCTCGGGCGAAAAGACCTGCACGCCCTCCTTCGAGGAGGACCAGAGATTCCCGTGTACGTCCACGCGGAAACCGTCGGGAACTCCCGGCGCAACCTCCACAAAAATTCGGCCGTTTCGCGCAAACCGGCCGGAGACGACGTCGTACGCGTGGATCGCGTGACCGTGCAGCCGCGGCCCGCCGTCCATGGCGGGGGTGCCCAGCGAGGTGTCGGAGACATAGAGGATGGATTCATCCGGTGAGAAGGCCAGCCCGTTGGGGACCTCAACGTCGATGACCGCCGGTGTCAGCTCACCGCTGGCCGGATCGAAGCGGAACACCCAGCGGTCGCCGTACTCTTCCTGTCCCGGATGCCCCTCTTCCTCCTTCTGGATGCCGTAGGAGGGGTCGGAAAACCAGATGGTGCCGTCGGACTTCACAACGACGTCGTTGGGTGAGTTCAGCCGCCGGCCGTTCCAGGAGTCCACGAGCGTGGAAACGGAGGGAACGGCGTCGGGCGCGGTGCCGGTGTCGCGCTCAATGGCACGCCTTCCGTGCGAGCACTGGATCACGGCGCCCTCGTGGTCGAGGGCACGGCCGTTGGTAAATTCGGCATCCGCGGCATAAACCTCCAGAGCGCCGGTGGCCTCGCGGTACTCCAGGATCCGGTTGCCCGGGATGTCACTGAATCGCACGGCGGAACGGGCAGGAATCCACACGGGCCCCTCGGCCCATTGTGCTCCGGTGGCCACCTTCTCCACTGCGGCGTCCTGGGCGAGCAGAGTCTGCGGCGTTGTCGGCATGCGCGGTCCTTTTGGTGTTGGGGGAAGTTTGCTCACAGTCTAGACACACTCCGGCCGCTGCCGCGGAGGGATAGGCTGGGAGCAGTAATCAGCAGCCAAGAGGAGAAAAACCACTGTGAGCGCACTTCTGACCTCCCTCGTTTCCAGCGCCGGCCTGATCGGCGGCTACAAGACCGCCCGGGATACCGGCAACCGCCAGCTCGGCGGTGCGGTTCTGGCTGCGGCGGGTACGGCGGCCTTCATGATGTGGAAGCGCGACGCCGGAACCGGCACCGCCGCTGCCCTTACCGCCGGTTATGTGGCAGCGTTCGGGCTGTCCCACCCGCTGGCCAAGAAACTCGGCGCCTGGCCCTCCGTCTATACGGTCACCGCTGCCACAGCGGCTGCTTCGCTGATTTTCGGACGCCGCCGCTAGTGCGGCCTGAGCCGTCCTGATTCGACTCACCTAACCAGGAGGCAGACATGGCAGAATCCCGTGGACGCATGCTCTTGAAAGCCGCCGGACAGGGTGCCGTCGCAGGTCTGGCAGGGGTCGCCGCGATGACCGCAGGCGAGAAGCTCGAACAAGCAGTGACCAGCCGCCCCAACTCCTACGTTCCGGCCCGGACGCTCCTGAGCCTGCTGGGCAGGCACCCCGCTCCGGATGCGCAGCCGCCGGTCTGGAACCACGCCATGCACTGGGGGACCGGTGCCGTGCTTGGTGCGCTGCGCGGTGTCTGGTCCGTGACCGGTATCCGCGGGCCCGAAGCCAACACCGGGTTCACCGTGGTGCGGCTGGCAACGGACCAAACCTTGGAAAACGCCACCGGTATCGGTGCTCCGCCGGCAACCTGGCCGGCGAAGGAAAGAGCCGTCGACGTCCTGCACAAGGTCGTCTACGCGTGGGTCACCGGAATGGTGTCGGACGCCTGGATTGCGCCTGACCTGGAATCGCGGCAGGGAACCACCAGCCATTGATTGCAGCGCCACGGAGGGTTCCTGCCCGGGAATCATCCGCGGTACCGTGTCGTTATAAATGGTGGACGCCGGTAGCAGGCGGCGGCCCGGGAGGGCTTGGTAACTGAATACGGGGATGATCGGTTTCGACGATGTCTGTTGAGTCAGGGGAAGCGGGCCGAGAACGCAGAGTTATCTCGTAAACGCTCTCTGCAAAAAAATAAGTGCCAAACCTATGCGCACTGACTTCGCTCTCGCTGCCTAAGCAGCCGGAGTAGTCCGTCAGCCCGGAGCCGCTCTCGCTCCGGATCCTGGCGTCGTTTAGAGGGCCACTGCTGAACACTCCCGCCGTCTGGGTGTTCGGGACTTTTGGACGGCTGGGCCCGGATCAGCCACTTGTTTGCAGGATGGCTGGGGCCGAGAAAATCCGACGCATACTGCGCCCGGAGAAGCCCTGGCAATACAACATCGGACGGGGGTTCGATTCCCCCCATCTCCACGCAGCGGCATTGAAAGGCCTGTCCCCAGGGGCAGGCCTTTCGCGTTTTCATTCGCTGCTGCCCAGGACGGGAGTTCCCTGATGGAAGCGGAGACGCGGCTGCCCGGACGAGGTGTCCCATACGGAGGTATGCCGGCTTTGCCGGTGCCTGGGATCCTCCGTGGTTCCGGTTTGGATCCGGTAGGTAACCAGGACAAGGTGCGGAGCCAGATCCGAGAATTCCCATTCATCCGTCTCCGGGGCAGGCCGCTGCTCCTCGTCGCCAAGGGACGCAATCATCTCTTCACGTGTCCACCGCCGCCCCGAGCGTCCGATCTCCAGGAACTCAGGATGCAGCAGGCGGCGCAAACGTGCCCCATTGCGCCGGGTGGAGGACGCCAGAAGCTCCAGCTCCGAGGCTCTGATCTGGCCGTGTACCCCCATGCGTTCAGTGTGCCGCATCAGGTTGTAGATGGCCCTTATTACCGTGGGTTCTTTTCCAGCACGGTGCGCCTCCCTACGCTGGAACATGGACAGGGGGCTTCCTTCAAGAGATCAAGGACCTTCAATGGCACAGCCAGGCAGCAGCACAAATCCCCTGAGAATGGGCGTTTTTTCAATCTCGGCAGCGTTGGCGGCGGGGGAGAAGAAGGGATACTTTGCGGACAATGACGTGCATGTGACCTTGGAACAGGTGGAGTCCGCTGAACAGCAGTTCAGGGACTTCGACGCCGGAAATTACGACGTCCTGCAAACCTCCTGGGACAACGTGGTCAACTACCGGTGCAACGCTTCCAATGACCTGGGACGCACACTGAACGTCCTGGCTGATTTCGCCCTGGATCTGGGGATGGGCCTCAGCGTCATCAGTCCACCGGAAATCACGTCCCTGGAGGCGGTGCGGGGAGGCGAGGTGGCGGTGGACGCACCGAACAGCGGCTACGCGTACGTTCTCTACTCCATCCTCGAAAAAGCCGGGCTGCGCCGCGACGCCGACTATACGGTGGTCAGCTCCGGCAGCGTTGCCGAACGCTACCGAAAGATGACAGACGGCTACGCCGCCGCCACTTTGCTGAGCGACGGACTGGAAGTACTGGCAGGCCAACAGGGGATGAATAATCTGGCCGACGAGTCAGCGCTTGGCCTGCCCTACGTCGGGAGCGTGGCCGCCTGGAACGGGGATTGGTATGACGAGAACCGGGATACGGCCCTCCGTTTCCGGGAGGCTTATGAGGCTGCACTGGCCTGGGCTCTGGAGCCAAACAACAGGGACGAGGCCGCTGACCTGATCGCCAATGCCCGTGACCTGCACGCGCCGGATGCCCGCCGGGTGCTCGACGCCGAACTTGGCCCCTGGGGTCTCGCCCGCGACACGGATATCACCGATGAGACCGCCCGTGCCGTTATTGGACTGCGGAAGCAATACAACGGATTCGATGCCGATCCGGCGGTGAATCCCTACGGGGACCTGTCCGCGTTCTTCGTCAACAGCGGAGCTTGAAAGCCCCGTTTCTCGCAAAAGGAAAACGTTTCCGGCAAAGGAGAATGCTGATGTCCGAAGCAGATGACCGCCCCGCTGTACCTACCGAAAACGAAGCCGATGCCCAGGAACAGCAAACCCCTGCCATCCCCGACGGGCAGGAGGATGCCGGATCCCAGGACCCGGTGCAGGCACACGGTGACCCGCTGCGTGCTGACGGTTCGGAAGCGGACCGCTTGGAGCAGAGTACGGAAAGCGGTGATACCGACGAGGACGAGTATCCCCGCGGGAATGCTCAGTAACCGGTTGGGCTGCTGCGGTTAGGCTGCCCGGTGTGCCGGAGCGGGTGCCGGTGACGAACCGTGGGGCCGCACGCCGAGGCTTTGCCGGGTGTGGGCCTGGAGGTCGGCCACGGCACGGTCCGGCAGGTCGATGATCCCGCGCAGCGAACCCCGCAGGCTTCGGTAGGCAACCTCCACCTCGGACGGCGTCGCCGCGCCGTCAAGGATGATGTTCAGTGCCTGCCGGGCGCCGGCGAGCTTGGTGCGTTCGGCGGGATTGAGCTTGGACTGCCCGCAGCGCCGGGCGTACTTTTCAGCTGTCAGGAAGGCAACCTCAAACCTGTTGACCGCATGAAAGAGTTTGGATGCTTCGGCCGGACCGCGGTCCAGGTCCAGTGCCTGGGCTTCGGCGGCACGGATGCCCTGCATGGCGACAATGACGTCCCGGACCACCGGGTCCGTGTAGTCCGTCATGATGGGATAGTCGATCATCAGGGCGACGTCGGTCTCGTAACGGGACCACCGCACCAGCAGTTCGTCCCTCCGTACGTACAACCGGCGCCAGGACTCGGCCTGCGCAGCGGCATTGCTGCGCCTGCTTTGCGCCGCCCGGGCGCGGCGCCGCGAGGAACGCACCCCCATCGTCAGCAGCACCAGGGCTCCGATAAAAAGCGACGGCGCCATGAAGGCGGCAAAGAAGGACCAGACGGAGGGATCGCCGTCGTCACCGAACACCGCAGCCTGGACGAGCTGGAGTGCACCGTAACCCAGTACCGCAGCAAGGCCCGCAACAAAGGCCGTAAAAATGAGTGCTGCCACCGCGACTTTCTTTGCCACTCTCTTCAGCATGGCGACAGCTTACCGAAAGCGCTGCCCGCATTTACAGGGGGTGCGGCTTGCGTCACGTACAGCCGGCTGCGGCGGGTATGCGGCTGCGGACCGGGCTACCGGGAATGATGGGACGGCTGCAGTCCGTAGACCGGGGTGGGCAGTTCCTCCATTCGGGCCTTGAGCTGCAGTGCCAGGAACAGTGAGTAGTGCCGGCTCTGATGCAGGTTCCCGCCGTGGATCCAGAGATTATCCACATTGGTGGGTTTCCACATATTGCGCAGCTCCCCTTCCCAGGGTCCGGGATCCTTGGTGGTCCCGGAGCCGAAGCCCCAGCATTTGCCCACCTGATCGGCTACCTGCGGGGAGATCAGCTCTGCCAGCCAGTTGTTCATGGATCCATATCCGGTGGCGTAGACGACGACGTCCGCGTCCAGTTCGGTGCCGTCGTCGAGCACCGCTCCGTTGCCCGTGAACTTGGCAACCTGGCCCTGCTTCAGCTTCACTCGCCCGTCGATGATCAGCTGGGAGGCACCGACGTCGATGTAGTAGCCGGAACCGCGCCGCAGGTATTTCAGGAACAATCCGGACCCGTCTTCGCCGAAGTCGAGGTCAAACCCAGCTGCGCGCAGCTGGTCATAGAATTCGGCGTCGTGCTCGGCGATCTTCTCGTAGATCGGGATTTGCGCCTCCGGCAGGATCCGGTAGGGGAGGGAGGCAAAGAGCATGTCCGCTTTTTCAGTGGTGGTGCCGGCTGCCAGAGCGCGCTCCGAGTACAGGTCGCCGAGGGCGAACTCCATCAAGGATTCGCTGCGGACTATATGGGTGGAGGAACGCTGCAGCATCGTGACGTCGGCGCCGTGCTCCCAGAGGTCGGCGGCAATGTCATGGGCCGAGTTGTTCGAGCCGATGATGAGTGCTTTCTTGCCGGTCTGGTCACCGCCGCCGGGGTACTGCGAGGAATGGTACTGCTCGCCGAGGAATGCGTTGGCTCCTTCGAACTCCGGAATATTGGGATATCCGGAGACTCCCAGCGCAAACACCAGCTGCTGCGGATGCAGTGTAATGTCCTGGCCCCCGCGCCGGACTGTCAGCTCCCAGGCTCCGGCATCGTCGTCGTACTGCGCGCCGAGACACTCCGTGCCGGACCAGTAATCCAGTTCCATGAGGGACGTGTAATGCTCCAGCCAGTCGCCAATCTTGTCTTTGGGAGCGAAGACCGGCCAATCGTCGGGGAACTGAAGGTAGGGGAGATGGTCATACCAGACCGGGTCATGCAGGGCGAGGGACTTGTAGCGCTTGCGCCAGGAGTCGCCGGCCCGTTCGTTCCGTTCGATCACGATGGTGGGAACGTTTAGCCGGCGCAGCCGTGCGGCGAGTCCAATCCCGCCTTGGCCACCGCCGACGACGACGCAGTAGGGCTGCTCCTCATAGCCCAGGCGCGCCTGATGCAGTTCCTTTTCCTCGAGCCAGGATTTCCGGCCGCGCTCAACGGTGTGCTCCACTCCCTTGCGCCGGGTGGCACCCTTTTGCTCTTCATGCCCTTTGAGTTCCTGCATAGTGGTGAGCAGGGTCCGGGCTTTTCCGTTTCGCAGCCGCAGATGGCCCCAGCCGCGCGACGCGGCGGTTTCGAACGTGATCCACGCTTCGGCTGCGTCGGCGTCGCCCGCGGCCGGTTCCGCCAGCGTCCAGCCGGAGGGCTGCACGTCATCGAGGACGGAATCGAGCATATCCATGATCTGCTGCTTGCCTTCGAGTGTCTTGAGGTTCCAGGTGAAGGAGACGAAATCCCGCCACAATCCGTCGTCCTCAAACAAGTCGGCCGCCGCTTCGGTATTCCGGGTTGTGAGGGCGGTATTGAGGTTGTTCAGCCAGTCCTGAACTGATTCGTCCAGCTGTGACGGGGAACTGTTGGCCATATCCATATCCACTCCTTTGTGGCTCCTGGGGGCGCGGACCTGTTCGTGGGTCGCGGGGCTCCAGTAAACACTCCCGGCGCTCAGAGCGATAGGGGATGGCCAGGGACTCCTGTTGCCTATCGGGCGGCAGGTCTAAGCTCCTGAGCCATGGAAAATGAACTTGTGGCACTGGAAACCGAGGGATGGCATGCCCTGTCCATTGGGCCTGCGAAAGCGACCGCGTTCTATTCGACTGTTCTGGCGCGGGAACCGGTATTGGTGTTGACCGGCGGGCTGCGGCTCACCAACCGGGACCGGATCCTCGAATCGATGGGAGGTCCGCCGTGGTCTGCCTTCGAGATCATCGAACCCCGGGAAGACTACCTGGGGAACGACGTCGGTGTTCTCACCTACAAGGTGCGCGCAGACCGCGAAGGAACCCCGTACACGGCACTGCTCAGCAGCGTGTATGCCAAGGAAGACGGTGAATGGAAACTAGCCCTGCACCAGCACACGCCCTACTGACGCGTGAGGCGCCTGTGGGATCCCGCACCCGATTCGCCGTCGGCGTCCTCCTCCCCGGATACTGGAAAGCATGACTTCAACGCACGCTGACGCCCTCCCGCTCCGCGGGCCGGGGGCGGTAACGGTCTCCATCACCCGGCGGGTCGATCCCCTCCGTGTGCCTGAGGCCACCCACTGGGTCCAGGAAGGCGTTAACCTCGCCAACAGCTGGCCCGGTTTCCTGGGCTCCGGCTGGGTCCGCGCCTCCGCCGAGTCTGATGAATGGCACATGCTCTACCGCTTCTCCGATGAGGAGGCGCTGGACGCCTGGGAGCACTCCGAACCCCGCCTTGCCTGGCTGGAGCGGGGCCGCGACATGGTTGAGGACCGCCACGTTCTGCGCCGCACCGGCATTGAGGGCTGGTTTGATGCGCCGTCGGTCTCCACCGATCTCGAGACACCGGTCAAGCCGCCGCGCTGGAAGCAGGCTGTAGCCATCTGGTTGGGCTTCTTCCCCGTGAACCTTGCGTTTACAGCGCTGGTGGGCCTGCTGCTGCCCGAGTGGTGGGATTCGCTGCTGATGCCGCTGCGCGTGTTCCTGACCACCGCCATCCTCACGCCGATCATGGCGTACTGGGTGCTGCCCTGGGTCACCGGTCTGCTGCAGCCTTGGCTCCAGCGCCGGAAAACGTCCTAGCGGATCGCCGGCGCGCTGTATCGCGGGCGCCCTACTGGAGTTGGTCGCCCCGGTAATGACCCGGCCATTCTTCGGGCCGGATCCGGGTAATCTCCCGGACCTCGCCGACGGTACCCCACTCGTTCAAACCGAGCCGGGAGAGCGGCCGCAGCTTGTCGATGCGCGGGTGGGAATCGCCGTCGAGCACGTCCGTTTGGATGGCCGCAAAGGTGATATCGCCGTAGACCACAAAACAGTCGCCCACTGGATGAATCTCCCGCAGCCGGCATTCAAGAGCAGCCGGAGAGCCTGCAACGCGGGGAGGCCGCACCGTGGCACTGGGCTCCCGGGCAATCCCGGCGGCATCGAACTCGCTGACCTCCGCGGTGAAACCGGTGCCGGTCGCGTTGACCGCCTCAAACAGGTTCTCCGGGGCGAGACTGATGACAAACTCGCCCGTCTCGCGGATGTTCCGCAGCGAATCCTTCTCGCCCACCGAGGTGAAGGACACCACCGGCGGGTTGACCGAGGCGACGGTGAAGAAGGAATGCGGTGCCAGGTTGTCCACGCCGTCGGCCGAGACCGTCGAAACCCGGGCGATGGGGCGCGGCACCACCACGGAGGTAAGCAGCCGGTAGAAACTGCGGCCGCCCATGGCGGCCGGATCGAAATCCGTTCTCATAGGGGTGAGCTTAGCTGCGGCTTTGATGGCCCCGCATGAAGTCGAGCACCGGCGCTGCCAGAGATGCACCGATCTGCTCCTGCGCCCGCTTGTTCCCGCGCACTTCGAACATGTGGTTTCCGCCGTCAATCCGTTCGACGACGGCGGACTGGCCGATCCGCTCCGCCACCGGTTCCAGCTCGCCCGGCAACGCGAAGGGATCCCGGGTGCCCTGCAGGAACAGCATGGGCAGGGAAAGCCCGTACAGGTGCTCGTCGCGCAGCTTTTCGGGTTTGCCCGGCGGATGCAGCGGATAGCCCAGGAACACCAGTCCCGCTGCCTGCATCCCCTCGGCCACGGCCATGGACGCCATCCGCCCGCCAAAGGACTTTCCGCACGCCCACACAGGTAATCCGTCGGCACGGTCCTCAGCGGCGGACATCAGCGCGCGCCACGTCTCAATCGCTGCCGGGGCTCGGTCCGGGAATTTCTTCCCGGCCTCCCGGTAGGGGAAGTTGAACCGCCAGGTGGCCACACCGCTGTCGTTCATTGCATCGGTAAACCCGGTGAGGAACGGGTGCTCCATGCCGGAACCGGCGCCGTGCGCCACGACCATGGACGCCCACGGATCAGCGGGCTGTGCGCAGACGGCGCTGACTTTACCCTCACCGACCGCCACGGTGAGATGTTCGGACTGAGCTGGCATGGTTCCAATTTACGGGACTCGTCCGGGTCTCTCACCTCACAGCGGCAGGCCGGCTTCTTCCTTCACGGTTTTCATCACGATGGTGCTGGTGAGCTTCTCGACTCCTGGCAGGCCCACGAGCACTTCATCGTAGAACTGCTGGTAGCCGAGGAGATCCGCCGCGATGACCTTGAGCAGGAAATCCGGATCCCCGAAAAGCCTGTCCGCCTTCACGATCTGTTCGTGAAGGCCCACTGCCTTCTCAAAGGTAAGCATCTGCGCGCGGTCGCGCAGGGTTACGAACACCAAAGCCTGAAAACTCAGCCCGACGGCGGCGGGATCAACCACGGCACGATAGCCCGTCAGCACTCCCTTGCGTTCAAGCTCCTTGATGCGGCGGTGGCAGGGCGCAACCGTCAGCCCCACCTCAGCAGCAAGCGCCGTGGCACTCATCCGCCCGTCAATTTGAAGCAGGCGCAAAATTTCATGGTCAATAGCGTCAATCACGCAAGAATCGTATCGTTCAGAGCCGTGGGCGGGCCTCTTCCGGTCAGCACTTTTCGCCGCCGGATCCCTAGGCTTGAGGGATGGATTTTCAGCAATTCGCGGGCTTTGCGATCGTCTCCGTCACCCTGGCCATGACTCCGGGGGCCGACTGGGCATATTGCATCTCCTCCGGCCTGCGCGACCGAAGGATTGCACCCGCCGTGGCCGGGCTGTCCGCCGGCTATCTTTTACACACCGCACTGATCGTCGCCGGACTCGCGGCGCTGATTGCCGCCACCCCGCAGCTCCTGGCCGGCCTAACACTGCTCGGTGCGGCTTACCTGCTCTGGCTGGGGATTTCCACGCTGCGCACCTGGCGTTCGGCCGGTTTTACGACGACGACGGCGGGTTCCGCGGGTTCCGGTGCCGGCGGGTCGGCCGGCGGTGCGGGACCCGCCCTGCCCGGTGGTGCGGAACCTGCCCTGCCCGGCGGTGCGGCGCCGGAATCGATTGACGCCGGAGGCAGGCTGGCCACCCTCGCCCCTCCGATTCCTGTCCGCCCCGGGCCTGCCCGCCGCGGGGGCCGGCAGGACTTCTTCAAGGGGTTGGGCACCAGCGGCACCAACCCGAAGGCGCTGCTGCTCTATCTGGCGCTCATCCCGCAGTTTGTGGATGCCAATGCCGGCCTGGCCGTACCGCTGCAGACCCTGGTCCTGGGCCTGTCCCACTTTGGCGTGTCCGTGCTGGTCTACACCTGTGTTGCCCTTGCGGCCCGACGGCTGCTGCGCTCGCGGCCGGGCGGTGCCCGTGCCGTCACGCTGGCCAGCGGTGTCCTGATGGTTTGCCTGTCCCTGGTGCTGCTCGCTGAACAGGGCGCTTCCCTGATCGGTTAACCGGCACCGAGGGCGAATGGACGTCATGCACTGCCGGCAGCGGTCGCGTCCGGATCCCCCTTACGGACGGAAACCCGTATTGCTACCGTTCGAGAAGCCGCAAACACACAAAAACGGAGCCGTAGGCGGATCCCGCAAAGCACCAAACCGGCCGTCTAACCTAGAGCTACACCTCAGCGGGGGGGGGGGGGGGGGGGGGGACAAACATGAAGAAGAAACTCACGGCCGCGTCCATCGCGTGCCTTGTCTCAATTATCGGTTTGACCGGTTGCGGCGGCCATCAGCTGATCTGTCAAGGCAGGAACTTTCCGACGTAGAGAAGTCCCTGGAAAAACCGACGCCGCATGGAAGCAAGCCATCACTGACGGGGTGAAAGCGAACTTCAGCGCTGTTACCTCCAAGTCAGTGGGGACACTGTGGCAGAGACCGCAGTGTGCGGGCCGGTGCACTACCTCGGAGACGACGAGACAACCTGGGACGGGGCACAGTGGAAGGCAGCCGCAGACGGTAACAAACACACCCTAAAGCATCTGAGCATCTTCACCCCTGGCCAGGAATTGCAGGCGAACACAGAGCTGTACCGCCCAGACGATAAGCACCCCCCCCGCCGAGCTGGCCCTGGACGAACCGGATGCTCCGGTAGCGGAGAAAGACACACCATTCTGGCTGACCGTCGCCCAGGCGCCAGCCGAAGCGGAATCATCAACCGCCAAGCCGGGAATCCTAAAAAGCCAGGTAGGAAACGTGAGCGCGTGGTCAGCACAGCAATATCTGAGTGCATAGGGGACGCCACCAACCGGCAGGCCCCAGAAGGCACACAGTTCCTGACGATCAACTTCTCCGAACTCACCGGATTCAAGCCTTCTTCGGACGTGTCAGCAATGGCCGTGGTCGTTAGGGACAAGACGTACCCGATTGAAACCGCAGAAGGACAAACAGTCGTTGTCCCGGTGGCCGGGGATCCTGAAAAAGCGTTGCTCCGGTTGACCTATGACGGGCTGGATCAAGACCTGGCACTGTCCGACATCAGCCGCACAAATGAAGCTGTCGCGGTCGGCCTGTACAGCGAGCTGGAGACAGAACCCAAGGAATCCGACAGCCGTAGCGGGGAAATGACGATGACCCCGGCCAAGGCGGATAACACGTTCTCCGGGAATCTCAGCTTTAACGTGAAAGCCGAGCGGCTGGCTTATGACCCGGAACGCAAGTGGCCGGCAGCCGGTATGTCCAGGCTAGTAGTCAGCCTCAGCACGACCACTAACGGACTTGAATGGGACGGGGAAGGCTTCGAACGCGGCGTATATGGGCTGACCAATACAATCGAAGCGCCAACAATGCAGGTTGACGGTAAGAGCATTACCGGGGAGCTTGGCGACTTCGATAATGGTTTCTTTGGCGGAGGCCAGGAAATCTGGTATCAAGTACCGGCAGACTCTCCCCAGGCAACGTTTTCTGCTGACATAAGAATGGTTGGAGCCCTCAAAGAAGCTTCAAACAATGCGAAAAACGCGCCGGCATCAGTGGAACACGTCTACCCGATCCGGGAAGTAAACCTTGAGTTCGCGTCTGAGGCCAAGGGATAACTAAGGCGTTAAGCAGAGGCTCCGGAGGGGGCACGGGATAGGAGTTTCCGGCTGCCGGGAATCAAAAACGGGGAGCCAGTTCCAAATGTCCTCAGAGCTGCCCATGAATACAATCCACCCGCCAAGTGCCACGCAACTCCAAGAGACCACTGTTGCACCTTCGATGTTCCGGGCCGCTCCAGCTATTCCCAGGCTGCCGCCAACTGCCACGAAAAATGCACCCAGCGTATTTGTGCCTGCGAGACTCCAGCCAACGGAATTTCTGGCCGCCCAGACAACTAAGGCAGCAAAGATGGCCGGAATGATCAAAAACTGGACTATCTGCCCGGTAGCCCAAATCCGCGGATACCAGGCAGCTATCCGGCGCTGCCTTAGATAGATTTTTCTTACCCAGGGAATCTGTAACCAGCGCCTTACTAGCGCTGCCATGCCTGCCTTGCTTGCGTCCCATGCCCAGAGCAGCGCTATTCGGAGCTTCTGTAACCAGCGCCTCTTTCTCGTGGCCTTGCGTGCTCGGCGTGCCTTGCGTGCTGCTGCGGCTTCCGGCGCGGCCGTTGATGCCCTAAGCGTTTTGCGTGCCGCTGCGACTTCTGGCGCTGCCTTTGCCGTCGTTCTCATGGGCCTGGTCGCTGGAGGTTGGGGAACCTTGTACCTGGTGCTGGAGCCGGTCCCCTGATTTCCCTCGTTTTTATTCACCGCCTGATGCTATCGGGGATTCCGGAACGTCCCGGCGAGCGCCGGGGGAGGCAGATCGGGAGGGGGTGTTGATCAGGCGGCTAGTACGTCGTAGGGGTCTTGCCAGTCTGATTCTTCGCGGGTGATACGGGTGACGGCTGGGGCGGGTACCCATTCCTCGTGTACGGATTCTTTTTTGGTGTGGATCAGTACCCAGGCGGGGGTCCAGGCGACGGCCTTGCCGTCTCGGGTGGTGCCGTCCCGGTAGGTCACCCGGATATAGGGATCCTGGCGTTAGGGAGCGTGGGTTACGTTCCCTGGGGGTGGGCCGCCGATGCGTGGGGTGTTGAAGATTTCAGATGCTGCTGAGGGGTCTACCTTGTTCACGTTTACAGGATGGCATCGGGCGGTGACACTTCGGTATGGGTGGCTGGAGACTAGTCTCCAGCTACCCATTTGAGCCCGGCGTGCCGTGTATTCGGATTTCTGGAGGCCGCATGCTTAATGGCATGAACGAGAATCCGAAACCACGGGCCGCCGCTAGTGGGAGTTTGTTGGCGGCGCAGTATTCGCAGCTGGTCGGCGCGCAGCAGTTAGGCACGGAGCTGTTTGCGACGCCTACCTGGAAGAACGTTTCGCAAGCATGTCTAGAGCTTTCTCAGCCACCCCAGCCGTTCCGATTTCCGAGGGTTCCCCTTTTATCACCGGATGGTCGCCGAAGACCCGCGTTGCGAAGGAAGTCCTTAAAAGGTCTCGTACCTCCTCAGACTTGATGGGATCGAGGAAAGCTTCAAAGGTCTTGAGTTGTACCGCGAGTGAGCCCGCCCAGTTCGCCATCATGCGATGCTGATGAGCCTGCCTTGCAAGATAGGCAGAGAGCCCAAAGACCGCAACTGTGGTAATGGCTCTTTGTACCAAGTGAACCCAGTCATCGGAATCGATTTGTAATTTGTCCCATCCCAGGGATGATCCCAGTACAAAGATGCCGGCGATTGCACCACCTACAATGGTTGAAATTATCGTCCATAATCTGAATTTATGCGCAGTAGTGGATTCATTGACCGCAAGATCTTGGTAATGCTGAGCCAGAATATTGTTGCCAGTTGAACCGGCTGCTTTTGACGCTTTGAATGCAGAATTCTCCGCTCTTTGGAGTGCCTGACTCGCGTTTGTCGTAATTGTGCGTAATTCCTGCACGGCTCCGGCCTGCCTGAGCAAGTTGGCAGCGTGGTGAAGCTGCCTTCTGTGGATTTCGCCCCTTTGGCCCTCTGAATGAAAGGTCCTTGCAACTGAAATGACTTTATCGAGTTCGTCTGCCAAGAGATATGCCCAGTCGACAGGTATTTTCTTGGCTTCGTCCAAGGTGCGATTTATTTCACCAACGATGAATTCGACACGCTTAAGAACTTCAGTTGTTACCCAGTGTATTGTGGCATCACCTGTTGGCCGTGCAGCATCCTCCTCAAACCCTTTTCGAATAAGCCCATCCTCCAGGATCGTCAACCAAGCGTCTGCAACTAAATCAATGATTGAGAGATCGATCTCTTCTGCATTTCGGACAGACTTAGCTAGTGTGCTGGAGAGATTTTGTAGTCTTTTCAATGATTCAATCACAGTCAACAACTGATCGAATCGCTCTTGAAACGGCTCGGGATTCACAACACTGGCCAAAATTTGTCTCCTAATGTTGTCGGCTGCTATTCGCAGCAGAAATCTTGGTCAAATATCCCACTACCGATGTACAGGACGACCATAAGGCCCGAGCAAGTAGATTTGATTTTACAAGCAAGGATCTGCTTCGGCGCCTAGGCGGCGTCTGTGTTATTGACCGGCTAGTTGTCTCTGCCGCGATTTGTCAGGTTTCTTGATCGGACGGGGCGCCGATCGGGATCGGTTACTTCTTTGTGTGCGGCCACACTGCATAGGAGCGTCGTCACCCGCTTGGGATCTGTGTTCGTGGGGGTAAGACCGTTATTTCCGGGAGTGTGTTACGCGGGGTTGTGTGATTCCGGAGATCCTTGGTGTTGGTCGTTCCGGTAGGTCTAGTGGGTCTTTTACTTCTGGTGCTTCTATCCGGCCTGCTCTATGCCCTTGTGCTGTAGGGGTTTTTGGACTGTCCGGCGTGGTTCCGGTGGTTCCCGTGGTTCTGGGGTTCTTTTACTTCCGTTGCTGCGGGTGGCGTCTGGGTAGGGCTGCTGGGGTTCGGTGTAGGAGTCGGCCGGGCCGGCGGGATGCTCATTGCCCTGGCAGGTTTTGGGGTGGAAGGACGCGGGGGGCGGGTGGATCCTGGCGGACCGGTGGGTGCTGGAGATTAGTCTCCGGCCGGCTGCCCTGGTGGCCCTGGTGCGGGCCGGCGTGGCTGCTTCGCTGCGGGTGCTGGTGGCCTTGGGCGTGGTGCTTGGGGGGGGGGGGGTGGCGGTCCAGCCCCCCTGTTTTGGGCCGGAGGCCGGCGGGCAGGCGGGGCTGGCGGGTTGCCTTGGTATGTGGCTGGGCGGTCCGGTCGCTGTCAGCTTTTGGGGTGAAGGGGCGCGGGTTGGGGCCGGCCTTGCTGCCTCGCTGTCGGGCTGGCTGTCGTGGCTGTGGTTCCTGGGGGGGGTCGGTGCTCCGACCCCCTGGGGTTACGGCTGCCCTGGCCGGTTGCGCTGGCTGGCTGCCTTGCTGCCTTGCTGCCTTGGTGCTGGCCGGCGGGCCGGCTGTGCCTGGTTGCCCTGGTCGTCGTCGGGCTGCTGCCTTGGTGCCGGGGGCGAGTCTGGGGGCGGGCGGTTTCTGGTGTGGGGCTGGTTTGGTTGGGGGTTTTGCGGGGTTTTTGGTGGTGGGGGTTCTGGGTGGTTGGTGGTTTGCGGGGCTGGCAGGGGGGCGGGTTGCGGGTTGCTGGCGGGTGGTGTGGTTTCGTCTTGTCCCCTTGGTGCGGGGGGTCCTGGGCGGGCCGGCTGCGTGCCTTGCTGCTGGTCGGGGGGTCCGTCGTCGGGGGCCGGCTGCCTCGGTGCCCGGGGCCGGGGCCGTGCACCGGGGTGGGGCAGTGGTGCGGGCGCTGGGCGGTAGGTCGGGCTGGCTGCGGCGCGGGGGCTGGGTGCCCCGCCTCGTCATTGGGAAGGGAGCCGGCCGGGCTTGGGCGGCGCGGATCCTTGCGGGAGGCCGTCCACGGGCCACCTCACGCCGCTGGGCAGGCGGGCAGCGCACCCACCCGCTGCGGCCCCGTGCGAAGGGCCGGCAAGAGAGCGATCCAGCCACCCACGCCGCGGCAGCGGCGCCGCTTTTAGCGCGCGTCAGCGCGCAAGGCCCCGCCAAGGCCGCTCCGAGCAGGCGCGCCAGCTTGTCAGAGGCAGGTTTTGAACCAGACAGCATCTTTGCCGAAGGCAAAGGTGTTTCCACGAGGAGGAACCATGCGTGCTCCAGTCGATTTCCACCATGCAGCGCGGGACGCCGGTGCCGTGATCGCCAGGATCCGTGACGATCAGCTGAGCTGGCCCACCCCGTCGCCGGAATACACGGTTGGTGACCTCTTGGATCACTTTGACGGGCTGTCGCAGGAGTTCCAGCTCTCCGCCCGCAAGAGTGCCCCGCCGCCGGGCGGACATCTGGCCGAAGGGTGGCGGGAGCGCATCCCCAACCAGCTCACGGCCATGGCCGGTGCCTGGGCGGATCCGGCGGCATGGGACGGAGAGACAGTTGCAGGCAGGGTGCCACTGGGTGCAGTGGCGGCCGGCCTGGACCCCCACGGTCTGAGTACTGCAGGGTCTGAACCCTCCGGTGCCCAGCTCCTACCAGCCCAGCCAGTCCAGCGCCTCCCGGGCGATCTGCTGCGGAACGGCGTGGCCGCCGTCGAACTCCCGGTAGGTGACCGGGTGCCCGTCGCTCTCCAGCGCCGGCACAATCTTGCGGGCAGTCACATGGATAGGCAGGATATCGTCGCCGATGCCGTGGGAGACAAAGAACCGCGGAGCCCCGCGGCACGGTCCGCCGGGGATAAAGCCCGGCGAAAACGCCAGGACACGCGTGAAGAGATCCCCGTTGGCCAGCCCCAGGCCTAAGGCATAGGAGGCGCCGTCGGAAAAGCCGGCAACACCGATCCGCCCGGGATCGATGCGCACCTTGGCGAAAGTGTCCTCCAGTGCACTGTTGATCTGGCGCACATCGGCGCCGTAACTTCCCCGCACCGCATCCCACGTGCTGGAGCGGGAAATCGGCGCCAGCAGCACGACCCCGAGTTCATCGGCCAGCGCCGCCAGCTTTGACATTCCCTTGGCGGCATCTGACCCGGCCCCGTGCAGGATGACCAGCAGCGGCAGGGGTTCCTCCAGTGGATCCGGCGAACCGGAACGAACCGCCGGAAGCCTAAGCAGCGCGTCCCCATCGCCTACCGTGTGCAGGTCCGGCTGTCCGGGCGTCCCTGTGCCGAAGGCCCGGGAGGGGGCGGACCGGGCGGGGACGGACAGTGCCGGAGCAGCTGTACCCGGGCGGGCAGGCAGGCGGGATGCCAGGGCTCCGCCGTCAGTGGGACGCACGGGGCGGCATCCCGGAATGAAGGCACCGGCAACCAGCAGAATCAGTGCCGGGGCTAATGAGAGCGCAGACATCCGGGTTCCCTCTCCTCAGGGGCTTGCGTCTGAGTTAACCGCTGCATCCGTGCGGTGTAAAGAACGGGGAATGCTGCGTTGATGCGCCGAACTTGCAGGCCCGGCAAACTTGCAGGAACTGCATGTAACGTCGGAAAGATGACACCACACGTACTCAGCGCGCAGAACCTGACGAAATCGTACGGGCAGGGGGAAAACAGGTTTGATGCCCTGAAGGGCGTCAGCCTGGCCGTGGAAAGCGGCGAGTCCCTTGCGATTGTCGGCAAGAGCGGTTCGGGAAAGTCCACCCTCATGCACCTGCTCGCCCTGCTGGACAGCCCCGACGAGGGGACCATTTCCGTCAAGGGCCAGGATGCGCGTTCGCTGGGAAAAAATGAGCTGAACGAACTGCGCAACCGGGATTTCGGTTTCGTGTTCCAGCAGTTCTTCCTCACCCCCAACTCCTCCGTGCTGGACAATGTTGTGCTGCCGCTGATGATTGCCGGAGTGAAGCCCGCTGAACGCAAGCGCCGCGGCATGGAGGCGCTGGAACGCCTGGAAATGGCGGACAAGGCCAAGAACAAGGCCACTGACCTCTCCGGCGGCCAGAAGCAGCGCGTGGTCATTGCCCGCGCCCTGGTCAACAATCCGTCGGTGATTTTCGCCGATGAACCCACCGGCAACCTGGACACCGCCACCGGCGCCGTCGTGGAAGACATTCTGTTCTCGCTGAACAGGGAACAGGGCATCACCCTGATTACCGTCACGCACGACACGGATCTCGCGGCCCGCTGCAGCCGCCAGTTCTACATCAAGGACGGACGTGAAGTGTCCGCCGATGAACTCATCTCGACCACCATCACCACAGGGGCCTCAGCATGACCGCCGGCGACATTCTCCGCTCAGCAGTATCCAACACCTTCCGCAGCAAGGTCCGCACGGCACTGACCGTGGTCGCCATCTTTATCGGTGCCTTCACGCTGACCCTGACCAGCGCCATCGGTGCTGGAGTCTCGGACTACATCGACAAGCAAATAGGCGCCATTGGCGGCGACGATCTGCTCACCGTCTCGCCCGCCGCAGAAACCGCAGCGGCCGATGACGGGCCCAAGGAATACGATCCGGACGGTGCCGCCATGCAGGGCAGCTTCACGCTGCTCTCCGAGGCGGACATCGAAACCATCCGCGCCACGGACGGCATCGACAAGGTTGAACCGGCCGCCATGCTGGCACCCGACTTCATCCAGTACGACGGCGGGACCAAGTTCGAGCTGACCGTCAATCCGATGATCGGGATGGCGGATGCGGATCTTGCCGCCGGGCGGCAGCTTGAAGACGGCAGCGGATCGCGTGAAGTGCTGCTTCCGTCCTCATACCTGGAGCCGATGGGCTTCGCCGACGAGCAGGCAGCCCTGGACCGGACGGTCTCCATTGCGGTCACTGACTACGCCGGAACCCAGCACACGGTGGATGCCGTGGTGGCCGGTGTGCAGAACGACTCCCTGTTTGGCGACGGTGCCGGATTCAACGAGGAGCTGCGGACCGAAATGGACGCCCTGCAGAAAACCGGCATGCCTGCCGGTGTTCCCAGCGGCTACATCACCTCCGTTGCCTACCTGTCCACGGACATCAGCGCGGACGAGCTGGACGGCATCAAGTCCGACCTCGCAGACCAGGGCTTCACCGCACTGACCGTGGCGGACCAGATCGGTGCCATCCAGACCGTCATCAACGGCATCATCGGCGTCCTCAACGCGTTCGCCGTCATCGCCCTTGTGGCTGCCGGGTTCGGCATCGTGAACACCCTGCTGATGAGCGTGCAGGAACGCACCCGCGAGATCGGTCTCATGAAGGCCATGGGCATGGGCGGCGGCAAGATCTTCGCGCTGTTCAGCTTCGAAGCGATCTTTATTGGTTTCCTTGGATCTGCGCTGGGAGCCGGCGTGGCCATCGGGCTCGGCACGGCGATCAGCTCCGTCCTGTCCAACACGGTGCTTTCAGCCCTTCCCGGCCTGAACATTATGCTGTTCACGCCGGCCTCCGTAGCCGTCATCATCGGCGTCGTCATGCTGATTGCGTTCCTTGCCGGCACGCTGCCTGCTCGCCGGGCAGCCCGGCAGAACCCCATCGACGCCCTGCGGTACGAGTAAGCAGCGGCATCGGGAATTGCATCACGGCGGAAGGCGGAGTGATGGACCAAGGCGTTGAAGCATCCGGGGGGCTGCGTGCCCGCAAGCGTGCAGCCGCCCGGTCGGAGATCGAAAAAACGGCTGTGGCGCTGGTCCTGGAACGGGGTTATGACAACGTCACCGTGGACATGATCTGCACTGCGTCCATGGTGTCGCAGCGGACGTTCTTCAACTATTTCGGTTCGAAGGAAGGCGTCTTCCTGGGTCCGCCGCCCGCCCAAATGCGCGACGCCGTCGCCCGCGAGTTCCTGCCCGACCACGGCACCCCGGTTGTCTTGAGCCTTGCTGCGGCCGTAGTCTCCGCCCTGGTGGCCGGCCAGCCCGATCCGGAGCTGGCCGGCCGCAGGATGAAGGCCATCATGGCCTCACCTGTTCTGTTTTCCAAACAGAACGAATGGATGGCCGATCATGAGAAGCAGTTAACGGACCTGGTGATGGAACGTTACGCGGCTGCGGGTCTCCGCAAATCCGAACCGGACCTCGCCGCGGAGGCCGGCATGGTGGTGGGTCTGGCTCTGGGGGTGGTCCGGGTGGTGCTGCAGCAGAACCACCTGGAGCACGACGACGTCTGGCCGGACACCGGCATCATGGATCGTGCGGGGGTACTCCTGGAGAGGATCTTCGGCAGCTAACGCTGGTCGGTGCCGTCCGGGCGGAACCTGTCATCGCCGTCGGCCGTGTCCGGAAGGGAACCAAAGCTCCTCTTGATGCCGGTGCCCTTGCCCAATTCTTCAGGGTTGGGGCGCGACGTGATGATCAGCAGCAGGAATATCAGCAGGGACACGATGAAGGTGGCGCAGGCAGCGGCGAGTCCCAGCTCCCACCGGAATTCCCGCTCTGTTCCGCCGGTGGAAAAGACGGCCACAGCCACGCCCGCGACCGCTGCCAGCACAGCGGAGAAAATCACCGGAACGTTGCCGTAGCCGGCAGGCGGTCCCTGCGTTCCGGATGGTGAAGACGGGCCGTCAACCATGATGATTCCTCCTGCGGAAGGGTGAACCGGCACGGCCATCCTAAGTCCGCTCCCTCCCGCCCGGAAGGGTCTTGCGGTACCTTCGCGGAGGAAGCCAGATTTGGCGGACACGTTTCCAAGACCGGCAGCTGCAGGAGGACACGATGCGCAAGGTGACGGCGGCACTCTTTAGCTCAGTCGACGGCGTGGTGGAGAACCCGGGAGACTGGCAGTTTGACCATTTTGACGAGGACATGGGGCCCTTGATGGAATCCGTCCTGGCGGGCCAGGATACGGTGCTGCTGGGCCGGACGACCTATCAGGAATGGGCGGACTACTGGCCGGGAAACACCGGGGACGGCTTCGGGAATTTCATCAACCCGGTCGAAAAGTTCGTGGCCTCCCGGACACTCACCGATGAAGACCTGAGCTGGAACAACTCCCACCTAATGGACGATGAGCTGGAGGGCTTCGTGCGCCGGCTCAAGCAACGCGACGGCGGAGACATCGCCGTGAACGGAAGCATTTCACTCGTGCGCCAGCTCCTTTTCGCCGGGCTGCTGGACTCCCTGACACTCATGGTGCACCCGGTGGTGGCCGGTTCGGGGCAGCGGCTGTTTCAGTCCGGAGACCCGCTCACCCGGCTAAAGCTGCTCGAGTCCCGGACCACTGCATCAGGCAATGCCATCCTGACCTACGGGCCGCGGACGTGACGCCCCCGGAAGCGGACCGAGCGCTCGGATATCAAAGAACGGCATCGTACGGCTGACCAGCGGACCCACCAGCAGGGCAAAGGCCACTGTTCCCAGACCCACGGTGCCGCCCAACGCCCACCCCGCACTGAGCACTGCCACCTCTATGCCGGTGCGCGCGGCCCAAACGGGCCATCCGAAGCGGCGGTGCATCCCGGTCATCAGCCCGTCCCGCGGGCCGGGGCCCAGCCGTGCCCCTAAATAGACGCCGGTGGCGGCAGCCAGCAGCACCAGACCGCCGGTGAAGAGCAAAACCCTCGCCCAAAGCTGATCAGGAGCGGGCACCAGGGCAAGGCAAACTTCGGCGCTGGGACCAATCAGCAGCACATTCAGGACGGTGCCGATGCCCGGTTTCTGCCTCAGCGGGATCCACAGCAGCAGCACGAGCGCGCCAATCAGGACGGTCACGATGCCGAAGGGAATGCCCGAAGAACGGGCTGCGCCCTGTCCCAGCACATCCCAGGGGGAAACGCCCAGATGAGCCTGAATCATCATGCCAATGGCAAAGCCATAGCAAAACAGCCCGACCAGCAGCTGGACGGCACGGCGTACGGTGATCCACGTCATGGACTAAGACAAGCCTGTTGTCTGCCGGACTTCAAACCGGTGCCCGGCGCTACGCCCGGCGTGGCGGCGGGAAGCTCCCCGGAGCTGAGAATAAAACGGAACCGGGCTAAGCTGGTCGGTCAACCGAACGGCGGTTGACCGTTGAGCTGGAGGCAAAATGTTCAGGCCAGGCGCACCTCTCGAAGAAATCGAGCAGGACGTTGAAGCAATGATTATCGAGCTGGTCCACAAGCTGGGCCGGCTCGCGGACTCGGACCCGGAACAGGTGGGAGCCTCGGACCGCGCCTACATCAAGGCGTTCTCGGATGCCGAGTCCAACAGCGACACTGACCAGGGGGCACTGCTGGCCACCGCCGTCGGACGCCCCAACCTGGCGGAGTCCCTGATTTACCTGAACCGCAGGCTTGACCAGGACAACCTGGACCCCGGGCAGCCCACCGGAGTCATCGGCGTCATTGTCCGTCTGGCAATGGACGGACTCTGGGTCAGCGACATTCTCGATGCCACCCGCTTTGACGCCCGTGAGCGTGCCCGCATCATGAACCTGCTCACCGCTCTCACACGGGTGAGCGATGACCAGCTGAAAGCGATGCTGGGTGCGCCGGCCGCCAAACCGCGCGGGTTGGACAAACCCGCCTAGGCGGAAGGGCCCAGCGGGCGGACCGGCTGCCGCAGCACCGTCCTGAGCTTGTGCACGGCGGTCCGCCGCGGATCGCTGAGGTAGATCTCATGGTGGTCGCCGTTGAAGGTGAGTGCGTGTGCCGGCATCCACTGGTGATGCAGGCGCTCAAGGACCGGGCCCTCGGCGTCGTAAGCTCCGATGTACAGGATCTGCGCCGAGGTGCCTTCCTCAAGGGTCACCAGGCGCACCCTGTCCAGCCCCGGCGGCTTCTTCTTCCTGGCAACCGCGGCGACGGTATCCGAAACCAGGCCAGGGGTAATCCACGGCGGCTGGGCCACCAGCATGGTCCAGTCCCAGGAATCCTTGTCGCCGCGGATAAAAGCGTCCATGTCAGCCGCACGCCAGAGTCCTTCGAGCGGGCCCACGGTGAAATCGCGGCCGAGGTCCTTTTTGGACGCAAACTTCACCGCATACGCAGTGGGGTAGAGGCATTCCAAGGCGCCCTGATATTCCTTCGACGTGTTGGGATCCCCGTGTCCGTCATAGGCAAGGTACTGCAGGGCCGGAACCTCTACCAGGGCGAAATCGCCGGACTTGGGGGCGTAGAGCTCGGGGTAGCTTTTCTTGAAGTCGAACTTGTCCGTTACAGCCTTTTCCATAGCAGGCGCGCCCTTCCGCGGGGTTTTCAGGATAGGGCGGGTCCTGTGCCCGCGGCTACTGCCTGCGGATAACGGCTACCATCCTTCAAGGGACTCCAGTACGGTCCCGCAAGTCTCCCCCTCACGAACGGAATCCATCATGCTTCACGGCACGGCCGCCACAGTGGTGCTGCTGCGCGATGCGCCCGACGGACTGCAGGTCCTGTTGCTGGAGCGTCCCCGCCACCGGGGATCCTTTGCCGGCGCCTGGGTGTTTCCCGGTGGGCGGGTGGACCCCGAGGACTACGGACTGCCGGCGGATTCGGTGCAGCCTACGGCGAACGACGACGGTGAACTTGCGGCCGCGCTCCGGGCGGGCGTGCGTGAAACCGAAGAGGAAACCGGGCTCCGCCTGGCGGAGCCCAACCTGGTGCGGCTTTCCTGCTGGGAGCCGCCGCCCGAAGCGCCGCGCCGCTACCGGACGTGGTTCTTCCTGGCCGAAGCACCCGAGGGAGAGATCCTGCTCAGCCCCGAAGAACATGTGGACGCGGTTTGGCTGACTCCCGCCGATGCGTTCCGCCGGCAGCGGGAGGGGAGCATGGAACTGTACCCGCCCACTTGGGTGACACTGCACGGGCTGCTGGGGGTGGAAACGGTTGCCGCCGCGCTCGCAGCGGCCGGCGCTGCCGCGCCGCAGACCTACACAACCCGCCAGCTGCCCGGCCAGACGCCGCCGGTAATGGTCTGGCACGGCGACGCCGAGTACCCCCAGCTGCCCGGCGACCCGGAGGCCCGGCACCGGCTGGTCATGGGCGGAGACGGCTGGCTCTACGAACGGACCCTGTAACCGGGGCCTGTAACCGGACCCGGAGCCTGAAACTTACGTGCCGTTAGACTGACCCGATGAACAGCCCCTACCTGATCAGCCGCGAGCGCTTTGTTCCCGCCTCGCCGGAATCCGTGTTTGACCTGCTGGCCCGTCCGGCCATGCACAGTGTTATCGACGGGTCTGGAACCGTCCGTGACGCGCACCCCCACGGTCCTGCCAGACTGGCCCCCGGAGCCACTTTCGGCATGGACATGAAGATGGGCGTTCCCTACAAGATCCGCAACACGGTCACCGAGTTTCAGGAGGGGCACAGGATTGCCTGGCGGCATATGGGCGGTCATATCTGGCGCTACCTGCTGGAGCCTGCAGACGGCGGGACCCTTGTAACCGAGCAGTGGGATGCCAGGGGCGTCCGCCACCGCGTCATGTACCGGATCATGGGAGTGACCCGCCGGCATCCTGCGAGTCTGGAACAAACGCTGGAAAAGCTGGCGGATTATTTTGCCGCCCGGTGACTGATAAAAGGTGATGCTGCCGAACCCGGGACCCTGCCGCGCTAGACTGGACGCCGGAAAACACGGCACCAATCAACAGCGGGAGCGGCGTGGAGATTTTGGATCCGGAGGCCGTGTTCAGGGTCGTGGACCTGGCCGGGGTGCTGGCGAACGGCGTACTGGGCGGAGCGGTTGCCCGGCAGCTGCGTATGGACCCGGTGGGTTTTGTGGTCCTGGCGCTCACCTCAGCCCTGGGCGGAGGTGTCCTGCGCGACACGCTGCTGCAGGCGGGCACCCCGGTGGCGCTGACCGATCCCGCCTACCTCTTTGCAGCCATTGCCGGTGCGTTCATTGCTTACCTGATTGAGCTCAAGGGGAAATGGGCCAATCGGTTCCTGATCGTCATTGATTCCTTTGCCCTTGGCTGCTGGGCGGCCACCGGAACATCCAAGGCCCTGGGCTTTGGCTTGGAGTGGCTGCCTGCCATCCTGATCGGCGTCGCCACAGCGGTGGGCGGCGGCATGATCCGCGATATCGCCGTGGGACGGGTGCCGGCGATCTTCGGCGGCAACACCCTGTACGCCACCGGCGCCCTCATTGCCGCCATTGAAATGGCCGTCCTCTATCACCTGGGACTGCGCAATGTGGGCATGGCCGTGGCCATCGTCTCCGCCGCCGTCATCTGCACCGTGGCCCGCCGCCGCGGCTGGCGCCTGCCCGGCCCGGGGGAGCTGAGCGTGCGGCTTCCGCGCCGGACGCGCAGCAAACCCAGCGGATCCGGGGCTGCCGAAGCCGGCTCACGCAAGAAGGAACAGGGTTGGCCGCGGCCCCGGTTCGGCCGCTTTCCCCGGCCTCGTTCCGCCCGCCGGAATCCGCCGGAACCCGACGGCGACGCCGCCCCGGCCCGCCGCTAGCCGCGCCTGGTGTGCCGGGTGCGGCGGTTGAGCCAAGAGCGAACCGCTGTGGCTCCTGCCACAGCCGCCGGTAACGTGAGCCCCATGACTGCTTACAAAACCGTGAACCCCGCAACCGGGGAGACACTGCAAGAATTCGCCGAAGCCACCGACGCCGAAATCAACGAAGCAATCAGCGCAGCCCACGGTGCCTTTTCCTCGTGGCGCAGCCAGCCGGTTGAGGCCCGGAGCAAGATCATCGCCCGGGTGGCCGAGCTGTACCGCGAACGCAGCGGCGAGCTGGCGGCCCTGATCGCCACCGAAATGGGCAAGCCCCTGCGTGAGGCCAAGGGCGAAGTTGCCCTGTCCGCAGACATCTACGACTACTACGCCGCCGAAGGCCCCGGCTTCATGGCCGATGAGGAACTGAGCGTAAAGGGCGGCGGCGGGGCCACCGTGCGCACCGAACCGATCGGCGCGATCCTGGGCATCATGCCGTGGAACTACCCGTACTACCAGGTGGCCCGGTTCGCCGGCCCCAACCTCATGCTGGGCAACACCGTGCTGCTCAAGCATGCCAACAACTGCCCGCAGTCAGCCCTGGCCATGGAGCAGATCTTCCACGATGCCGGGCTGCCCCGGGATGCCTACATCAACCTTTTCGCCACCAATGACCAGGCCGCGGACATCATTGCAGATCCCCGGATCCAGGGCGTTTCCCTGACCGGTTCGGAGCGTGCCGGTTCCGCCGTTGCCGAGGTGGCCGGCCGGAACCTGAAGAAGTACGTGCTGGAACTGGGCGGCAGCGATCCGTTCATCGTGCTGGATTCCGAGGACCTGGACTCCACGGTCAAGTCCGCCGTGGCCGGCCGCATGGGCAACGCCGGACAGGCCTGCAACGCCGCTAAGCGTTTCATCGTCATGGAGGATCTCTACGACGACTTCGTGGAGAAGTTCACCGCGAAGATGCAGAAGATCCAGCCCGGTGATCCGCTGGACGAGGGCACCCGCTTTGGACCGCTGTCCTCACAGGCTGCCGCAGACTCCTTGGTGGAGCAGATTCAGGATGCCGTGGACAAGGGCGCAACTCTCCACACCGGCGGTGCGTTGGTGGACGGGCCCGGCGCCTACGTTCAGCCCACCGTGCTGACCGGCGTCACGGAGGATATGCGTGCCTTCTCGGAGGAGCTCTTCGGTCCGGCCGCCGTGATCTACAAGGTCTCCAGCGCCGATGAAGCCGTAGAACTGGCGAACAGCTCACCGTACGGCCTGGGCGGCGCCGTCTTCAGCGCTGACGAGGACAAGGCCCTTGAGGTTGCTGACCGGCTGGAATCGGGCATGGTCTGGATCAACGGCGTGTCCGGAACCCAGGAAGACCTGCCCTTCGGCGGCGTCAAGCGCTCCGGCGTGGGCCGGGAACTGGGACGCTACGGCATGGATGAGTTCGTCAACAAGAAGCTGATCCGCACGCCGCAGTCCCGGAAGTAGCGTAGCCGAACGGCCGGGCAGCCCTTATGCGTTTTCTTTCAGCGCGCTCCGGGCTGCCCGTTCCTCTTCCGTGGTGAAAACAACGTAGCGGTACGCGAAGTACCGGAACACGTTGCCGGCCAGGACACCGATGACGTTGCCGGAAATGTTGTCCGCAAACTGGCTGGTGAAACCCAGCACGTAGTGTGACACGAACAGGCAGCCGGTGGCGATGAGCAGCCCCACCACGTTGGTCAGGGCGAAAAGCAGGGTTTCGCTGCGGACGCTCCGCCCCCGGGTGCTGCGGAAGGTCAGGTATCGGCTGCCGACCCAGGAGACGGTCGTGGCAGCGGCAACGGAGATGACCTTGGCGGTTATGGGGCTGTCATCGAGCACTGTCGAGGCCAGGACGTTGAAAAGGGAGACATCCACAACGAAGGCCACTGCGCCGACGAGGGAGAAGGACCCCAGACGCCGCAGTACCTTGCGGACGGGTGAAATGCCGTGGTTGGCCATCAAGTAAATTCCCCTGCTGAATGTGCCCGGTAGGGTGCCGGATCCAACTGGATATTTTCACAGCCTTGCGCGGGGCACAAAATCAGCACCGGAACGGGCAAGCGGCAGGGTATCGGTGAAGACAGTGCCCCGCTCTGCCTCGCTGCGCGGGCTGTGGCGGCCGTGAGGAGGTCCGAGACCAGTGCCAGCAGCTTTTCCCAGTTTCGCAGCGCCGCCTTCAGGGACGCGGTGACGTGCCCCGGCAGGTCGCCGGCGTCTTCGAGGGCCACCAGAGGGCGCGCACGGAACACACCCTACAGTGAACCGGGAAGCGGGCAGGGATGCGTTGCGGCTGCCGGCCTATTCGGCGGAAAAGCGGAGTTCGGCAGCCCCGCCGTTGAACGACGTCGTCCCCGTCAGCCGCATGCGGCCGGTGGGCGCTGCGACGGGAAGCAGGGGGCGCCCGCTGCCGAGCGCCACGGGCATATAGGTGACCCGTACTTCGTCCAGCAGCCCGGCGTCGGCAAACTGGGCTGCGACATGACCGCCGCCCACCACCCAGACGTTCCGGTTGCCGGCGTCGGCCACTGCGGCTGCGCAGATATCCCGGATGTTACCGGCGGCGAAACGTACACCGGTGTCCGGCGGCGCCTGCAGATTTCTGCTGGTCAGCACCTGGCAGGGCAGGGTGCCGTAGGCCCAGGAACCGGGGTCCTCGGCGCGGACGAAGTCGTACGTTACCGAACCCATCACCAGTGCGCCGACCCCGGCCAAAAACTGGTCATAGTGCGTTTGGAACGCCTCGAAGCCGAAGTCCAGCAGCCAGTCGAGCTTGTTGTCTTCGGTGGCTATGTAGCCATCCAGTGACGATGCAACGTAATAGATGACCTTACCCATGTTTTTGAGCATAGCGGCGGGCACAGCGTCACACATCAATGCATGAGCAGCGGGCCGTCCAAACGTGCATTTCTTGCCCGCGGGATGGAAGAGTGGGGGATACCAAGCACACTGATCTTCCATGGGAGGCATGCAATGGACGGCACAGGACCACAGGATGAACCGGAATTGGTAGCGGACCTGGTGGTCCAACGGCTCCAGGCATGGGGAGTGGGCCGGATCTTCGGATACAGCGGCGACGGCATCAACCCGCTGATGGGTGCCCTGCGGCGGGCGGGCGGACCGGAGTTTATCCAGGCCCGGCATGAGGAGAACGCAGCTTTTATGGCGGTGGGCCACGCCAAGTACACCGGGGAAGTGGGCGTGGTGGTCTCCACCCAGGGCCCGGGTGCCATCCATCTGCTCAACGGCCTGTATGACGCCCGGATGGACTCGGTGCCGGTGGTGGCCGTCATCGGACAGCAGAGCCTGAGTGTTTTGGGGTCCGGCTACATGCAGGAAGTGGATCTGATGCACCTGTTCCGGGACGTTGCGTCCGGATTCCGGCAGCAGGTGTCCAGCCCGGAACAGGCGCCGCTGGTCATTGACCGGGCCTTCAAAGAAGCCCTTGCCACCCGCACTCCCTCCGTGGTGATCCTGCCGCATGATGTTCAGCAGGCGCCGGCTCCGGAACTGGACCAGGAACACGGCGTGCTCACCACCGCTCCGGTATGGCGGCCGGCCCGGATCCTGCCCCGCGACGAAGACGTGCAGGCCGCCGCCAACCTGCTGAACAGCGGTCAGAAAGTCGCCCTGCTGGTAGGGCAGGGAGCCCGCGGCGCGCAGGAACAGGTGATGGCCCTGGCCGAAAAGCTGGGCGCTGCCGTTACCACCAGCCTGCTCGGCAAGCCGTACGTGGACGAGTCCCTGCCGCTGGCGGCCGGAGTCATGGGCCATCTGGGTACCTCGGCCAGCGGTTATGTGCTGGCCAACTGCGACACGCTGCTGATCATTGGCTCCAATGACCCGTGGACCGAGTTCTATCCGCCGCCCGGGGCTGCTCGAGCCGTGCAGATCGACATCGATTCGGCGGCGATCGGCAACCGGTACCCGGTGGAAGTTGCGCTTCCCGGTGGAGCTGCCGCATGCCTGGACGCCCTGCTGCCGCTGCTGGAGGAGCGCGGACCCTCCGACTGGCGGAACGACGTCGGACAGGCGGTGCGTTCCTGGCACGAACTTGCGCGCGAGCGTGCCTTTACCCCGGCCGACCCGGTGAACCCCGAGCGCGCCGTCTACGAGCTGAGCAGCCGCATGCCCGCGGACGCCCAGGTAGCCGTGGACGTGGGCAGCAGCGTCTACTGGTACGCCCGCCAACTGCGGCTGCCGGCCGGCGTTCCCGCGCATCTGTCCAGCACGCTGGCAAGCATGGGATGCGCTGTGCCCTACGGCCTGGCCGCAAAGCTTGCCCGTCCGGACCGCCCGCTTATTGCCCTGTCCGGAGACGGCGCCATGCAGATGGCGGGGATCA
Organism: Arthrobacter sunyaminii; assembly: GCF_018866305.1. Lineage (NCBI taxonomy): Bacteria > Bacillati > Actinomycetota > Actinomycetes > Micrococcales > Micrococcaceae > Arthrobacter > Arthrobacter sunyaminii. The sequence goes on along the minus strand of NZ_CP076456.1, from coordinate 3,636,392 downwards.
CCGAACTGATTACGGTCAGCAGGCTCTGGCAGCAGTGGGCGGACCCGCGCTTCATTGTCTGCGTCCTGAACAACCGAGAACTGGCGGAAGTGACGTGGGAACAGCGGGAGATGGAAACCGAACCGCGCTTCCCGGACAGCCAGGCGCTTCCGGACTTCAACTATGCCGGCTACGCGGAGCTGCTGGGCTTTGAGGGCATCCGGGTGGACGATCCGGAGCAGCTCGGTGCTGCCTGGGACCAGGCGCTCGCGGCTGACCGGCCGTACATCATTGAGGTGGTCTCGGATCCTGACGTTCCGCTCCTGCCGCCGTTCCCCGGAGGCAAGGCACAGGCAGCGTCCATGATGGAAGCGATGGAAAAGGAAGGGCCCCAGACGCAGCACGCCCGGGACCTCCTGTCCGTCTACCTCCGCCAGGAAGAAGCCCTGGAGGGCTGATCCCCGGCGGAGGAGGAACGTTACGGACGGGCGCCCAGCTCCACGGGCTCCTCGTCGTTCAGGTACGCGGATTCGGCATGGGCTGCCATATCGATGCCCTGCAGCTCGCTTTCCTCCGGAATGCGCAGCCCGATGGTCGTCGCCAGCACCTTGGCGATGATCCAGGTCACCACGAAGGAGTAGACGAGCACCGCAGCGGAGGCCAGGGCCTGGATGCCCAGCAGTTCGAGCCCGCCGCCGTAGAACAGGCCGCTGACACCGTTGGGAGCTGCGTCGGTGGCGAACAGGCCGATCAGCAGGGTGCCCAGCAGGCCGCCCACGGCATGGACGCCGACGACGTCGAGGGAATCGTCGTACCCGAGCCGGTACTTCCATTCGATGGCCAGGGAACAGACGAGGCCGGCAATCAGTCCGATGGCCAAGGCGCCCAGCGGACTGACGGCACCACAGGCCGGAGTGATGGCCACCAGGGCGGAAATCAGACCCGAGGCAGCTCCGAGGGAGGACGAGGTTCCCAGCCGCAGCCGGTCCATCAGCATCCAGCCGAGCAGGCCGGCTGCGGCTGCCACAGCCGTGTTCAGGAAGACGACGGCGGCGGAATGTCCGGCACTTAGGGCCGAACCGGCATTGAATCCGTACCAGCCCACCCAGAGCAGCCCGGCGCCGAGCAGTACCAGCGGGCGGCTGTGCGGCTTTCCGGAGGCATGCGGCCAGCCCTTGCTGCGGCCCAGGACCAGGGCCAGGGCCAGGGCTGCGACTCCGGCGTTCATGTGGACAGCGGTGCCGCCGGCGAAGTCGATGGCACCGAGCTGATTAGCAATCCAGCCGCCGGTTACGGATCCGTCCTCACTGCTGAAGGCGAAGACCCAGTGCGCCACGGGGAAGTAGACCAGGGTGGCCCAGAGTCCGGCAAACAGCATCCACGCGCCGAACTTCATCCGGCCGGCGGCGGCGCCGGCCACCAGTGCCGTGGTCACACAGGCAAACATCAGCTGGAAGGCGGCGAACAACGCCACGGGAATCGAAGAGTCCGGATCCTCAACCAGTAACTGGGACAGACCCAAGAATTCCAGCGGGTTTCCGAGCAGACCGGCTCCCGTGAGGGAGTTGCCGAACGCTGCGGAGTAGCCGTAAAGCACCCAGAGGACTGCGACAAGGCTGGCCCCGCCGAAGCACATCAGCATCATGTTCAGGATTCGGCGCGAGCCCACCATTCCTCCGTAGAAGAAGGCGATGCCGGGGATCATTAGACAAACCAGGGCGGCGCTGGCGAGCAGCCAGGCGGTGTTTCCAGAGTCCATGGAGATACTCCATTCGGGGGTGGCCGGCCGCGCGGGCCGGAGCGGCGGGTGGAAACCGTGCTACTCCCAGCGTGGGCGCCCCGTATTACAACCGCGTTTCCGCGCAAGTTATCCCTGTGTTAACAGCTGCTGGATGCTCGCTGAACGTTTCCTAGTAGTTGAGCGGCATTCCGCGGCCGAAGGAAAAGGCACGCACCACTTCCACAATGCCCAGCACCACCAGGGCAACGCCGCCGAAAATCACCAGTGCTGCAAGGGAGCTCACCGGGAGGAACAGGACCACCACGCCGGCAATAATGCTGACGATCCCGTAGATGATGGCGTACCACCGTGATCCGCCGCTCTCCACCTCGGTCAGGGACATGATGCCCTCCACAATCCAGGCGATTCCAATGAACAGGGCGAGGACGGACAGGGAGGCCAGCGGATTACGGATCGCTGCCACTCCGGCGATCAAGAGCAGAAGGCCGATGAGGATGTTCAGGACGCGCAGTCCGCCGAGCAGCGGAGTCACCAGCCCTGTGACCACCCGGACCGCCCCGGCGACGACGAAATACAGGCCAAACAGGACGGCAATCACGTCCAGGGTGGCTCCGGGCCAGAACAAAACCAGCGCACCCAGCACCACTGAGAGGACCCCGGTGACGACCATGCCCGTGCGGATGCCCCGGACCACCTTGCGGGTGAGCTCGCTGACCTCCAGGCTCAACCCTCCGAACCCAAAAGTACTTCCTGACATGGACATGTGAAACCTCCCGTAGAGTCGGGCTGGCAGCGCCCCTGTTCCGAAAATTATCCTTCCGGGGATGCCCTGATCTCTAGGGTTGGCCTGCCGCAGAGCCCTCGGAAGGGCCAGACAGCACGCCGGTCAGTCTCCGGTGGATCCGTCCAGCAGTTCGCGCAGGATGTCCAAGTGGCCGCAGTGCCGGCCGGTTTCCTCAATCATGTGTACCAGGACCCACCGCACGTTCTGCCCGTCGACGTCCCCGTCGACGTCCCCGTCTCCGTCACCTTCGCCGGCGCTTCTGCCGCGGCAGCGGTCCTCGAGGTCATAGCGTTCCAGCACCTCCCGGGATTCGCGGCAGGCAGCCTCATAGTCCTTGATGAGTTCCGCGAGGCTGTCATTGTCATTGACCCTGAATTCCCCGTCCGGGTCAGCGGCAGACCATCGCGTGGGCACATCCCGCTGCCCGTCAAGCCGGGTGCGGAACCAATAGCGCTCAACATCGGTCAGGTGTTTGACGAGCCCGGACACCGTGGTGAGGGAGGGCAGCAGCCGTTTGGCGCCGTCGGCATCGCTGAGTCCGGCAGCCTTCAGAACCACAGTGGCCCGGAAGTAATCCACAAAGCCGGTCAGCGTCTCGCGCTCACCGGCTGCTTCGGGCGGTTCCGTGCGGATATCCAGGGGCGTCTGCGCAGTCATCCGCCCAATCTAATCCATCCGCACGCTAACCCATTCGCTCCGGCAAGCCGGAACCCGTACCTGCGAGCCGGGTGAGGTGGTCCTGGATCATTTGCGCCACGGCTTCATGCCCGGCCTGATTCGGATGGTAGGGCAGCGGCCCACCCTCGGTGGGGACAAAGGCGCCCACCGTCCACGGGTCATCCGAGCCGGCATAGTGGTCAGCGCTGGCCTTGGCCACGCGCACCACGGAACCGCCGGTGGCGTTGGCTCCGGCTTCGGTCGCCAGCGCCAGATGCACGGCCAGCTCACGGCCGGCGGCGGCCTGCGCCGGTTTCATGCCGGCCACGCGGATGTGCGGGTCCAGCGGCAGCACAGTTAGATATTCCACGAACAGGACGACGGCGTTGGGGGAGCGCCGGCGGATCAGCTGCCCCACGGAGGCCATGGCCGCAGGCAGCAGCGCGAGCCGCCGGTTCAGGACGGCCGGTGCAAGGGCCTTGAGCATTTCGAGTGAGGGCAGATGCTTGAGACGGGCCAGCGGAGGCAGGCCTGCTGCCATGAGGTACGCCGCGAAGCCAATGTCATTGCCGCCGATGGTGACGGTGACCAGGTCCGTGTCCGCCGCCAGGGCATCCGCCTGCGGCGCCTGCCCGTACTGGGAGCGCCACAGCACATCCGCGGTGGTGGCTCCGGAACTGGTGACATCAGTGAGGGAAAGCTGCAGCTGCCGGGCCAGCAGGTGGGGATAATTGACGTCAGTGCGCCCGGCCTCCGGCGGGCTGCCCGGCACCGGAGTGCCCAGTCCGGGGGCTGATGCGAACGAACTGCCCAGGGCGACGTACCGGGCTCCGGTCCAGTCTGCTGATGCTCTGTTCATTGAGTGTTCCCCTTTACAGGATGCTTCTACGGCAGGCCGAGGAGGCGTTGGACGTTGGCGTCGGTAATCTCGTCGAAGTTCTCGTAGGCCTGGCCCACGGCGGTAAGCCCAATCGCCTGCCAGGGGATCACGACGTCGTCCGCCAACGCCGCTGCGGTTTCCGCACCCGGCCCGCAGCTCACGGGAGCCGCCGCCACCAGCCTGGCCGGGTTCTGCCCGCGGAGTCCCAGCAGTGCGGCGTGCATGGACGCGCCCGTGGCCAGCCCGTCATCCACCAGCACCACCGTGCGGCCGGAAACATTCAACGGGTCCCGCCGCATGCGGTAAAGCTTGTCGCGGCGGATCAGCTCGAGCTGCGCGATGGCGGCGGCGGCTTCGAAGGCCTGCTCCGCGGAGCCGGGCCCGTCGCTGGAGGAGGTGCCGGAATGCAGGGAGCTCTGCCAGTCTGCAAGAACGGCCTCGTTTTGCACGGTAGTGACTGTCCCGGCCACCCATGCCAGTGCCCCGGCGGCCAGCTCGGGCTGCCCGGGGAGGCCCACTTTCTGCACCGCGACAACATCCAGCGGCGCGTGGAGCAGCTTGGCGACTTCGGCAGCCACGGGCACGCCCCCGCGCGGCAGGCCTAACACCACCAGGTTTGGCGCGCCGAGGTAGGGAGCGAGCGCTACGCCCAGCTGGACTCCGGCGTCCTGCCTGTCCCGATACCGGCTAAATGATGCCATGGCTCCTCCTTGCAGGGGCCGGTTTCTTGACACGGTAGGGTGCCGCCGGCACGGCTGGCAAGGCACCGGCAGTGATCCCGTGCAGCGGATTGCGAAAGGTTGCCGGGCATAGCAGGGTGGGCGTGGAAAGGTGGACCCATGACTCCCACAGCTTTGATTACCGGCGCCACGTCCGGCATTGGTGCCGAATTTGCCCGCCAGCTCGCGAACCGCGGCTACAACCTGGTCCTCACCGCCCGGAATGAGGAACGGTTGAAGGAATCCGCCGGCCGCCTGGCAGCCGAGTACTCCGTGCAGGCGGAGTACATCGCGGCGGACCTGGCCGAGCCCGACGGCGTTGAACGGGTGAGCCGCCGGCTGGAAAAACCGGACATCGCCATGCTCGTGAACAACGCGGGCTACGGGTTGAAGAACAGCTTTGAACGCAATGAGCTGGCCGCCGAAATGGACCATCTGAACGTTCTGGTGGCGGCACCTCTGCAGCTGAGCCATACCGCTCTTAACACGATGCTCTCGAAGATGGAAAAACCCGGGGGCCACATCATCAACGTGGCCTCCGTGGCCGGCTTCATTCCCCGCGGCACCTACAGTGCGGCCAAGTCCTGGGTCATTACGTTCAGCCGCTGGGCGAACATCAACTACGGCGGACGCGGCGTGCACGTCACAGCGCTGTGTCCCGGGTTTGTGCATACGGAATTCCACCAGCGCATGGACATGGACAAGACCCTCTATCCGGACTGGATGTGGCTTGATGCCGAACGCGTGGTCCGCGAGGGTCTTGCGGATGCCTTTGCCGGCAAGGGCATCTCCATTCCCAGCAAGCGGTACAAGGCGCTGGCCTGGTTTGGCGCCCGCGGTCCGCAGGCACTCGTGGCACGCATCGCGGGCCGCGGCCGGTAGCCGCCCCGGGTCCGGAACACGCCGTAATCCAGCTCGATCCTTCGGGGCCCGCCCCCTAGTGTGGGTGGCTATGACGAGCGCCACAAATCCCAGTCCCGCGTATCTCAACCAGCTCGACGCCGATCATCGACAAAATCCTGGAACCGCGGCGGCGGCGGCAGGATGTGCCCACTGAGGAAATAGCCGAGGACGAGGCACAGATACCGGGAGCGCTGCTTCCGGATTCACCCTGGCGCAACGATGACGGCGGCTTCCTGGTGCTGGCGTTCATCCTCGGTCAGTTCATCGGGCTGACTACGGTCATCACCCGGATGCTGCCCTTCACCGTTGGGCCCGGGCAATGGAATATACATCGACGGCTAAGCGCTGGATTCCAATAACTACAGAGGAAAGGCAACGCGCCATGAGCTCGACCAGTCCCAAGATTTACGCCCTGCATGAGAACACCGAGTGGTTTCCGCCGTTTGCCCGCGCCTTCGAAGCCGAAGGATTGGAAGTGGAGGAATGGCTGCTGACCGATGGCGTCCTGGATCTGGACTCGGTGCCGCCGGAGGGCATCTTCTGGTCCCGGATCAGTGCCTCCTCCCACACCCGGGACCACGGCCTGTCCAAGGACTATGCCCGGGCGGTGCTGTCCTGGCTGGAAGCCCACGGCCGGCGGACGGTCAACGGGCGGCGGATCCTGGAACTGGAAATGAGCAAGGTGGACCAGCTCACCGCGCTGCGCGCCGCCGGCATCGACACTCCGCGCACGGTGGCCGCCGTCGGCCGGGACTCCATCCTGGCCGCTGCCAAGGAATTTCCGGCCCCCTTCATCACCAAGCACAACCAGGGAGGCAAGGGTTTGGGGGTCCGCAAATTCGAGTCCCACGGCGAGCTGGCCGACTATGTGTCGGGACCGGACTTTGAGGAACCAGCTGACGGCATCACCCTTATCCAGGAGTTCATCAACGCCGCCGAGCCGTTCATTACGCGCGTGGAGATTGTTGGCAGCGAGTTCATCTATGCGATCCGGGCAGACACCGCCCGCGGCGGATTCCAGCTCTGCCCGGCGGACGCCTGTGCCATCGACCCGTCCACCGGCAAGCCGATCATGCCGCCCGGCGCCACCATCGCCCCGGATGAGGACACCCAGCTCTTCAGCCTGCGGGAGGGCTTCGACCATCCGATCATCGGTAAGTACCTCGAGTTCGCCAAGCGCATGGGCCTGGAGGTCTGCGGGATTGAATTCATGGAAACGGCCGACGGCCGCATCCTCACCTATGACGTGAACACCAACACCAACTACAACGCCGTGGTCGAGGCCGCCGCTCCGCGCTCGGCGCCCCGCGCGCTGGCTCAGTATCTCAAGGGGGTTGGCGCCTAAGGGCGGCACCTTTCTGCCTCGCTGCGACGTGGTGCAGGACAAACAATTTATCTCCGGGCCGGGCGCGTCGCTATAGTCAGGATTATCCAAAGTGAAGGAGCTTCCTCAATGACTGCTGCCCAGGAACCATTGTGGGTCAAGAACTACCAGCCCGGCGTTCTGGCAACCATTGAGCTGCCCACCGAGTCACTGACGGACATGGTGGAGGACGCGGTTAACCGTTACGGGCCCAAGGTGGCACTGGAATTCTTCGGTGCCGAAACCACCTACACCGACCTCGGCGACCAGATCAACCGTGCCGCCGAAGGCCTCCGGAAGCTGGGTGTGCGCCGCGGACACCGCGTCGCAATCGTGCTGCCGAACTGCCCCCAGTACCTCATCGCGTTCTATGCCGTGCTCCGTCTGGGCGCCGTCGTCGTCGGGCACAACCCGCTCTACACGGAACGCGAACTTCGCCACCAGTTTGAAAACCACGGTGCGCAGGTAGCCATCATCTGGGACAAGGCCGTGGAGAAAATCCAGGACTTCCCCGACGACATTGCCGTCAAAACGGTGATTGCTGTGGACATCACCAAGGCTATGCCGCGGCTCAAGCGCATTGGGCTGCGGCTGCCGCTGCCCTCGATCCGCCGTACCCGGGCAGGGCTGACAACCAAGACCGAAAACACCATGTCCTGGGAAAAGCTGCTCAGTTCCGCTCCGATCGACAGCGCCCATCCCCGCCCGTCGGTGCGGGACCTGGCCGCCCTGCAGTACACCTCGGGCACCACGGGAATCCCCAAGGGCGTCATGCTCACCCACTTCAACCTGCGCTCCAACGCGCTGCAGGGGCAGGCCTGGATGCACGGTGCGCAGGAGGGCAAGGAAGTCATTTACGGTGTGCTGCCGATGTTCCATGCCTTCGGGCTGACCCTGTACCTGACCTTCTCCGTGCTGACCGGGTCGCGGCTGGTGCTTTTCCCCAAGTTTGACGTGGATCTGGTGCTGGACGCCGCCAAGAAATCCAAGCCCACCGTCTTCTGCGCCGTCCCGCCGATCTATGAGAGGACGGCGCTGGAATCCAAGAAGCGGGGCATTGACCTCTCCACCATCCGCTTCGCCATTTCCGGCGCAATGACCCTGCCGGCGGCCACCGTAAAGCTCTGGGAAGAGGTTTCGGGCGGACTCCTGGTGGAGGGCTACGGCCTCACCGAATCTTCGCCGGTCGCGCTGGGTAATCCGTTTGCCGAGAGCCGCCGCAACGGCACCATCGGTGTTCCGTTCCCCAGCACGGAAATGCGCGTTGTCGATCCGGAACAGCCTTCCTCCGAGGTGCCGCACGGCGTGCCGGGTGAACTGCTGATCCGCGGCCCGCAGGTCTTCGCGGGCTACTGGAACAACACTGAGGACACAGAACAGGTGCTGCTCGACGGCGGCTGGCTGCGCACCGGCGATATTGTCACCGTGGATGACGACGGCTTTGTGAAGGTGGTGGACCGCCGCAAGGAACTGATCATCACCGGCGGCTTCAACGTTTCTCCCACCGAGGTGGAGGAAGTGCTGCGCAGCAACCAGGCCATCGCCGACGTCGCAGTGGTGGGCCTGCCCCGCCCCGACGGCGGCGAGCAGGTTGTGGCGGCCGTTGTCCTGACCGAGGGTGCGGAACTGGATGAAGCCGGACTGCGGGCCTGGTGCCGCGAGCGGCTCACCCCGTATAAGGTTCCCCGCCGGATTGTGGCCATTGAGGAGCTGCCCAAGTCGCTGCTGGGCAAGGTACTCCGCCGCCAGGTGCGCGAACTGCTGACCAGCGAGAAGTAGGCTCCCTTCCGGATTACCTATTGACGCTCCGAAGGCGTTGGGTTGGAATGGTAAGCAGGCTTGGCATTTCAGGTCTGCCTGATACTACAGCCGCCCAATAAGGCCCCCGCAGGTATCTTCGCGATGCCTGTTGCAGGCTCGGCCCAAACGTGAAACCAGACCGTACAACGGCGATGGCTTCACAGCTGAAGGAGAACAGCATGATCAGCAACCAGCAAGTTGAAGGTCTCATGGCAGGGTCCGGCAACGTCTTGGGACCCAACGGTGACAAGATTGGCGCCGTTGGAACGTTCTATTTGGATGACCAGACCAATGAACCCGCCTGGGTCACGGTCAACACCGGAATTCTCGGAACGAACGAGTCCTTTGTGCCCCTCAGCGAAGCAACGGTGGAGGGCATGGACGTCCTGGTTCCTTATTCCAAGGACGAGGTTAAGAACTCCCCGCAGGTCGAATCCGATGGATCCATCACGCCCGAAGAGGAAGTGACCCTCTACCGGTACTACGGATTTACTTACGACGACGGCAGTGACGACGTCTCCACCATGGACGCGGGCACCATGACGGATTCGGGCACCATGACGGATTCCGGCGTCGGAACCCGGAGCGGCGACCGGTCGGACTTCATGGAGGACAGCGACATGACGCGCTCGGGCATGTCCTCGGACGCGACTGTGGGCCACGATACCTCTGGCCCCACCACTGATGACGCCATGACCCGCTCGGAAGAGCAGCTGGACGTGGGCACCCGGTCGCGTGAGACCGGCAAGGCGCGCCTGCGGAAGTACATCGTCACTGAGACCGTCACCACCGAGGTTCCGGTCAGCCATGAAGAGGTCCGCATTGAGACGGAACCGATCACGGATGCCAATGTCGATTCCGCCATGGCCGGACGGGAGCTCAGCGAAGAAGAGCACGAAGTGACGCTTCACGCCGAGGAGCCGGTCGTCAGCAAGAAGACGGTGCCGGTGGAGCGGGTCCGGATGGATACCGAAACTGTCACGGACACGGAAAGCGTGTCAGAGGAAGTCCGCAAGGAGCAGATTGAAACCGAGACGGACGACGGTATCCGTCGAAGCTCCGGCACGGATTCCCACGGCGGTTCCGGGCACTCCGGCGGCACGTCCGGGGAAAGCGGTTCCGGCGGCTCGGGCAGCTCAGGCAGCAGCAGGTAATTTGAAGCGCAGCGTTTGAGGGCGGGGTTCCGGCAGTTGCCGGAACCCCGCATCGTGTTATGGCGTACTTATGACGCCGCCACCTGGCGGGCAGTGCGCTCGAGCACCTCACGGCAGGCCAGGACCGCCGGCCGGTTGGCGCCGGCCCGCCGGACGGACGTGAAGATGCTTCGGTGCGGCTTGCCGTCCAAATCCATTAGGTGGACGCTGGGATCCCGGCCGGTCCACACCAGGTCCGGCATCAGCGCCACGGCGTTTCCGGACTCGATCAGCCGGATTTGGGCCTGCAGATCGGCCGTCTCAAAACGGACATCAGGTTCAAATCCCGCCCGCCGGCAAATCTGCTCCGCCCAGTGCCGGGAGGCCGCGCCCCGCGGTTCCATCACCCACGGAAGCCCCGCGGTGTCCGCCAGGGACTGCACCGGCGGTAGGCCCTCAGGCGGCACGGCCAGGCGGATGGCATCCGAGGTCAGGTGCACCCGGTCCAGTTGGGCATGCCGGACGGCGGCGTGTCCGGGATACTGTTCAGCGATCACCAGGTCAAAGTCGCGTGCCCAGGTTTCGTACAGTGCTGTCTCGGGCTCACGCTGAACCATTTCCACGCGCAGTTCCGGATGCTCACGGCGAAGGATGCGGAGGGCATCGGGCAGCAGGGCCAAAGCGGCTGACTGGAACACCGCTATCCGAATGGATCCGGTCACCGAGGTCAGCGATGAAGCCAGATCCGCTTCGGCCCGCTCCAGCGATTCAAGGATGTCGGAGGCATGGGCCACCAGAATCTCAGCCTGCGGTGTCAGCTGCACGCCCCGCCCGGTTTTCCGAAGCAGTTCCACCCCCACGGACTTCTCCAGCTGGCCCAGCTGCTGGGATACCGCGGAAGGGCTGAGGCTCAGTGCTTCCGCCACTGCGGCCAGGGTTCCGCGGGCTTTGACTTCCCGGAGAAGGATCATGCGGCGAACATCGAGCACGGTCATTTCCCCCTTTCAATTCATTAGTAAATCTAATCTATACCGGTAAGAAAACCCATCTTTGCCTAATGGGAAATAGTGCGGATACTTAGAGGAATACCTATCAGTTGCACGTTGAAATGAGCTGCCCGCATGAGCAACATCCTCACCGAAACCACCGCGGGATCGGACACCCCACAGGCCCTGGCTGATGAGGCGGTGGCCCTTGTCCGCCGTTGGCTCGCCGAAGCGGCAAGCGTCCCGGTGGACGCGTCCGCTGCACAGCTTGCCGGCGTGCTGAAAGATCCGGCCGGACTGGACTTCACCGTTGGGTTCGTTGACGGCGTCATCCGCCCCGAAGACCTCCGCGTGGCCGGCCGGAATCTGGCCGCCCTCGCACCCCGTGTGCCGGGCTTCCTGCCCTGGTACATGCGCTCCGCCGTCCGTCTGGGCGGAGTTATGGCGCCGGTGCTGCCCCACGTTGTCATTCCGGTAGCCCGCAAGGTACTGCGCCGCATGGTCGGCCACCTGATCGTGGACGCCACCGACGCCCGCCTCGGCAAGGCGATTGCCGGCATCCGCAAGGACGACGTCCGGCTCAACATGAACCTCCTGGGCGAAGCCGTGCTCGGCGAACGCGAAGCCGCCCGCCGCCTGGAGGGAACCCACGAACTCCTGGCGCGCGACGACGTCGACTACGTCTCCATCAAGGTGTCCTCCACCGTCTCGCCGCACTCGCACTGGGCGTTCGACGAAGCCGTGGAGCATGTGGTGGAAAAGCTCACCCCGCTCTACCGGCGGGCCGCGTCCTCCGCGCAGAAGAAATTCATCAACCTGGACATGGAGGAGTACAAGGACCTGGAGATGACCATGGCGGTCTTCACCAAGCTCATGTCCATGCCCGAATTCAAGGACCTGGAAGCCGGCATTGTCCTGCAGGCATACCTCCCGGACGCCCTCTCCGCCATGATGCGGCTGCAGGAGTTCGCTGCGGCCCGCCGGGCCGACGGCGGCGCACCCATCAAGGTCCGCGTGGTCAAGGGCGCCAACCTGCCCATGGAACAGGTGGAGTCCTCGCTGCATGACTGGCCGCTGGCCACCTGCGGCACCAAGGCTGAAACGGACACCAACTACAAGCGCGTCATCAACTACGCCCTGCAGCCGGACCGCGTGGCCAACGTGCGCATCGGCGTGGCCGGACACAACCTGTTCGACGTGGCGTTCGCCTGGCTGCTTGCCCAGCAGCGCGGCGTGACCAAGGGCATCGAATTCGAGATGCTGCTCGGCATGGCCACAGGCCAGGCGGAGGTGGTCAAGCGCGACGTCGGTTCGCTTCTGCTGTACACGCCGGTGGTGCACCCGGCGGAGTTCGACGTCGCCATCGCCTACCTGATCCGCCGCCTCGAAGAGGGCGCCAGTTCCGAGAACTTCATGTCGGCGGTCTTCGAGCTCAGCGAAAACGAGGCCCTCTTTGAACGCGAAAAGCTGCGCTTCCTCACTTCGCTGGAAAACCTGGATGACCGGGTTCCTGCCCCGAACCGCACCCAGGACCGCAGCCAGCCGCGCCCGGATGCTTCCACCGGAGCCGGCGACGCCCATCCGGGTTTTACCAACACCCCGGACACTGACCCGTCGCTGCCGGCCAACCAGGCCTGGGGCCGGTCCATCCTGACCCGCATCGAGGGATCACCCCTGGGCAAGGCTGCCGTAGCCGACGCCCAGGTGGCCGACGAAGAGGCGCTCTCCGCCGTCATCGAGACAGCGGTTTCTGCCAGCAAGGGCTGGGCCGCCCTCAGCGGCGCCGACCGCGCCGAGATCCTGCACCGCGCAGGAACCGTCCTCGAAGATCACCGGGCGGACCTGATGGAAGTCATGGCCGCCGAAACCGGCAAGACCCTGGACCAGTCCGATCCCGAGGTCTCCGAAGCCATCGACTTTGCGCACTACTACGCGGAGCGGGCCAAGGACCTGGAAAAGGTCGACGGCGCCCGCTTCGTCCCGGCCCGCCTCACGGTGGTCACCCCGCCGTGGAACTTCCCGGTAGCCATTCCGGCCGGTTCCACCCTGGCTGCCCTGGCGGCCGGTTCTTCCGTGATCATCAAGCCCGCCCGGCAGTCCGCGCGCAGCGGAGCCGTCATGGTGGAAGCGCTCTGGGAAGCCGGCGTTCCCCGCGATGTCCTGCAGATGGTTCAGCTGGGCGAGCGTGAACTCGGCCGCCAGCTCATCTCGGATCCTTCCGTGGACCGGGTCATCCTCACCGGAGGCTATGAAACGGCAGAGCTGTTCCGGTCCTTCCGCACGGATCTGCCCCTGCTGGCGGAAACCTCGGGCAAGAACGCCATCATCGTCACGCCCAGCGCCGACTTTGACCTGGCCGCGCGCGACGTCGTTTCCTCCGCCTTCGGCCACGCCGGGCAGAAGTGCTCGGCAGCTTCCCTCGTGATCCTCGTGGGCTCGGTGGCCAAGTCCCCGCGTTTCCGCAACCAGCTGGTGGACGCGGTGCAGTCGCTCAAGGTCGGCTATCCGGTGGATGCTGTGACGCAGATGGGCCCGATCATTGAACCCGCCGAAGGCAAGCTGCTGCGCGGACTGACCGTGCTGGGCGACGGCGAGTCCTGGCTCATCGAACCGAAGCAGCTCGATGACTCCGGCCGTCTCTGGAGCCCGGGCGTGCGCACCGGGGTCCGTCCCGGTTCCGAGTACCACCTCACCGAGTACTTTGGTCCCATCCTCGGCGTGATGACGGCTGACACCCTCGAAGAAGCCATCGCACTGCAGAACCAGATCGACTACGGGCTGACCTCCGGCCTGCACTCGCTGGATCCGGCGGAAATGGACCTGTGGCTGGAAAACATCTCGGCGGGCAACCTGTACATCAACCGCGGTATCACCGGCGCCATCGTCCAGCGCCAGCCCTTCGGCGGCTGGAAGAAGTCCGCAGTGGGCGCCGGAACCAAGGCCGGCGGCCCCAACTACCTCATGGGTCTGGGACAGTGGGAGCCCGCGCAGGCCTCCGGCACCGGAGCCCCGGTGAGCCACCAGGGTGCCGCCAAGCTCCTGGCCGCCGCTGTGTCCGGCAGCTTCGCTGCTGACACCGGCTTCCTGCAGCGTGCGCTGAGCAGCGATGCCGCGGCGTGGGCCAAGGAGTTCGGCACTGCCAAGGACGTGTCCGCGCTGAGTGCGGAACGCAACGTGTTCCGCTACCGGCCGCTGCCGGTGACCATCCGGCTGTCCGAGAATGAGCCGCTCGACGCCCTGGTACGCGTAGCCGCTGCCGGGCTGCTGGCCGGATCCGCGCTGCGGGTCTCCACCGGCGTCGAACTGCCGCTGGCGCTCCGGGCCGTCCTGACGGAACAGGGAGTCCCCGTGGCGGAGGAGAACGACGCCGAATGGCTGGCTTCCGCTGCAGGGTTTGACCCCGCAGCGCAGGGGACCCGGATCCGGCTGATCGGCTCCGGCGCCTCGGCACTGGCCACCGCCCTTGGGGGACGGCCCGACGTGGCCGTCTACGCCAACCCGGTCACCGAGGCCGGGCGCGTTGAGCTGCTGCCGTTCCTGCATGAGCAGGCCGTGAGCATCACCGCGCACCGCTTCGGGACGCCGAACCACCTCTCGGATGCCCTGATCTAGTCAGCACATTCGGCAACAAGAAAAGACGGCACCGGGTCTATCCCGGTGCCGTCTTTTCTTGTTAAGGTTTTGCCCATGGAACTGATTTACGAGTAGGGACCTTCCGGGCCGGATTACCGGCTCCGAGCACCCGCTCTCATCGCTGACCCCATTCGCCCGTATCGTCCGGGTAGGCGGTCCATGCTGTCAGTGCAGGACGGCCATCATCAGCGCAGTTCCCGGCCGGTACTTAAACAGTCCGGAGATCAACCATGGCAACATCCAAAAAACACCCGTCCACTCCTTTCCCGGGGCTAGCTGCCCCTGCCTCTTCCCTCACGTCCGTGTCTGCCGTCACCTCCGAGGTGCCGGTAACGGCAACAGTGAACATCGCCCCGGCAGCTGCAGCCAAGCTTGGTGCCGAAGGCGGAGATAAGCCGGTTCCCGGCACAGACACCGAGAGCGCCCTCCCCGGGTGGCAGAGCCTGGGCAAGGACCATAAGCCCACGCACAGCTTCGGGAAACAGGGGCGGAGGGAGAAAAAGGTCCGCTGGTAGCAGCACAGGGGCCCGGGCAACAGCCCGGCCCCTGTCCATGCCGGTGGGGCAGTGCCATCATGGACAGCCACAGCCACAGCCACAGCTAGCCGAAGAGGTTCCCATGCTGCTCAACGAGAAGAATGCCGTTATCTACGGAGGAGGCGGAGCGATTGGGGGAGCGGTGGCCCGGGCCTTCGCGAGGGAAGGGGCACGCGTTTTCCTGGCCGGCCGGCACCTTGAACCCCTGGAGAAGGTGGCCCGGGACATCCGGGCAAACGGAGGGCTGGCGGAATCCGCGCTGCTGGATGCCACCAACGGGCAGGCGGTGGATGACCACGCCAATGATGTCGCGGCTACGGCAGGGAGTCTGGACATCTCCATGAATGTAATTCAACACGGTGATGTGCAGGGCAAGCCGATGGTGGATATGTACGTGGAGGACTATCTGCGGCCGGTGTCCACGGCGGTGCAAACCATGTTTCTGACCTCGCGCGCCGCTGCCCGGCACATGATGCAGCAGCGTTCCGGCGTGATCCTGGCTTTCGGAGGTTCAGGCAACCCTTCGCCCGGCCTCTGGCTGGGCGGACTGATCACCGCCTTCGAGGCGATGGAAGCCATGCGGCGCCAGCTCGCGGTGGAGCTTGGGCCGCACGGCATCCGCGTTGTGACCCTGCGCAGCGGCGGCATCCCCGAGTCGCTGCCGCCGGATATGGAAGGGAGGCAGGACGTTGCCAACAGCATCGTCGACGCCACCCTGCTGCGGCGCGCGGCAACCCTGGAAGAGGTGGGCAATGCTGCAGCCTTTGCCGCTTCGGATAAAGCCGGAAGCATGACGGCCGCAACTTTGAATATCAGCGCCGGGGCGCTCATGGACCGCTAGCCGCATGCCTGTCCCCGCCGCGGTCATCCCGCTTCGGCAGGGAGCACCTGCCAAAGCCTGTATTCATCCGTATGGATCAGGGCCCGTCGCCCGGCATCAGTCCGGATCCAAACGGCGCCGAGTCCCGGCGCCAGATCCAGCACCTTTCCCCGGTGATGGACAACGCTGCGAATCATGGCTTCCACCTGATCCCCCCGCCGCAAATCATTGAGGTTGCGCACCCGGACCCGGTAGTGACTGGGAGAGCGGGACATGGCGGCTCCTCACGGCGGTGCTCATTCGGTGCGGATGTTTTCCGGTACCGGAATATTTCCACAGCCCTGCGGCAACGAGAAGATTCGGGCTACGCCGGAAGCTTCCAAATGGTGAAGTCCTCAACGCTGATTGCGGTGCGGATTCCTTCTTCGTCGCCGCGGATCCAGATGGTGCCCAGACCCGGAGCCGTTTCACGGACTTCTCCGCGGTAGTAAACCTGTTCGCCGCTGCGTACTTCAACATGATCTCCGCGGCGGATGGAGCGAATGTTTCGTACCCGCTTGGAGCGGGTGGTTGAGGGGTGGTGCGGTGCGCTGACAGCTGGCACGGGCTCTCTTTCGTTCGACTAGTTATGTCAACCAAGCGTCGGCAAGAAATATTCCTGCCCCGGCATGCGGATTTTGGGTACCACCCCTGACAGCGCCATTTATCCCTGCGTACGATCATGGGCATGGACATGGACATCGTGGATTTCCTGTTGACACGCTTTCAGGACGACGCCGCGGAGTCCCGGAAGCTCCTGACTGCCAGGGGCGTCGCGCCGTCTGACCGCTGGTACGAGGAACGGCTGCTGCGCGAGTGCGAAGCCAAGCTCATGCTGATCGACATCATCGGCGGTGCTCGGCGCAATGCCCTGGCACGGATGCTTCTGGATCCCGACGGCCAGGGCAAACTGTTCGCCGATGAGCTGGAGTGGACCTCGCTGGCGCTGGCCTCCATGGCTGCCGGCTACCAGGACCACCCCGATTATCAGGATGGTTGGCGGCTCACCGAAAAACGCAGCTGAGGGTAGCTGGTTCCACCCGGCTGGGCGAAGGGACCCCGGGACGCCTAGATTGGCTGACATGACTGAAGCGAATATCACAGGCGAACCAGCCGGCGAGACCGCACTCCTACAGGAGCTGGCCGAACATCATCATGTAGCAATTACGTTCAACGGCTGGGACGGAACCCGCCGCGAAGTTTCCGATGAGACCCTGAAAAAGGTGCTCGGCGCGTTGGGGGTGGCCACGGCAACGCGGGAGGACCTGTCGCAGTCATTGGCTTCGGCACGCCTGCAGGGGTGGCACCAAACACTGCCGGGCGCCGTCGTCGTGCGCGAACACCGCAGCCGGACAGTCCCCGTCCATTTGCCCGCCGGAGTGCACGCGGACGTGCGGATCGTGCTGGAGGACGGAAGCCGGCGTGAGCTGGAGTGGCCGGCGGTGCCCGGCGAGGAACTGGACGTTGACGGGACCCTCACCGGCCGCACCCTGATTCCGCTCCCGGAGGACCTTCCACTGGGCTGGCACCGGCTCGAAGTGACTGCCGGGCAGCGGCAGGCCGGCACCGTTCTCGTGGTCACGCCGGAACGGCTGACGACGACCGCCGGCCTTGACCGCCACCGGGCCTGGGGACTCATGGCCCAGCTCTACTCGGTACGCTCCTCCCGGTCCTGGGGCATCGGGGATCTGGGCGACCTCGCAGATCTCGCAGCGCTCTCCGGCGGACGCCACGGCGCCGGTTTCCTCCTGACCAATCCGCTGCATGCGGCGGAACCGGTTCCGCCGGTGGAACCCTCGCCGTACCTGCCCACCACACGCCGATTCTTTAACCCGCTCTACATTCGGGTGGAGGACATTCCCGAATACGGCTATCTTCCGGGGGCAGACCGTGCCCGGGTTGAGGAAGCTGCGCGGACCTTCGGGGCGGCCAACCACTCTGCCGAGAAATTGGACCGCAACGCGACCTACGCCGCCAAACTGGCCGCGCTGGAACTAATCTTTGCCGTGCCGCGAAGCATTGCGCGGCAGCAGCAGTTTGAGCGCTTCTGCACACTGGAGGGCAAGGGACTGCAGGATTTCGCCCTGTGGTGTGCGTTGTCCGAGAAGGTGCCGGCAGATGATCCCCAGTCGCAGCAGATTGCCAGTCCGGACAGCGAATGGGTCCGGGAGCACCGCTCCGCCTTCACGGAGCGCAGCCGGTTCCATCAGTGGCTGCAGTGGATCTGCGACCAGCAGCTGGAGACAGCCCAGAGTGCCGCCCGGAGCGCCGGCATGGAAATCGGCATTGTCCATGACCTGGCGGTGGGCGTGCACCCTGCCGGGGCAGATGCCTGGATACTGCGCCCGGTCCTGGCTCCCGGAGTGTCAGTGGGTGCTCCGCCGGACATGTTCAACCAGCAGGGCCAGGACTGGAGCCAGCCGCCGTGGCATCCCCGGCGCCTCGCGGACGCGGGCTACCTTCCCTACCGGGACATGTTGCGCACCATTCTCCGCCACGCAGGCGGCATCCGGGTTGACCACATCCTGGGCCTGTTCCGCCTGTGGTGGATTCCGCAGGGTTCGGGGCCCGGCGACGGCGCATACGTGCACTTCGACCACGAGGCGCTGATAGGAATCCTGGTCCTGGAAGCACAGCGCGCCGGTGCCGTGGTGATCGGCGAGGATTTGGGGGTGTTTGAGCCCTGGGTGCAGGAGTACCTCGCAGAGCGCGGCGTGCTCGGCACCTCCATCCTGTGGTTTGAGCACGGCGACGCCGGTCCCCGCCCGCCGGCGGAATACCGGAAGGGCGCCCTGACCTCCGTCAACACCCATGACCTGCCGCCCACGGCCGGTTACCTGGCCGGAGAACACGTGGACCTGCGAGAGTCCCTGGGGCTTTTGAACCGTCCGGTGGAGGAGGAGCGGGCAGCGGATGCTGCGGCCCGGGAATCCGTCCTGGAGCTGGTGCGCAGCGCCGGGCTGCTGCCTGCTGGAGCCAGCGGTACGGATAACGTCCAGCAGTCCGTGGAGGCACTGCACTCCTTCATCCTGCAGTCCCCGTCCGTGCTCATCGGCGTCGCGCTGGCTGATGCGGTGGGGGAGCGGCGCACCCAAAACCAGCCCGGCACCGGGGACGAGTATCCCAACTGGCGCATTCCGCTTTGCGGTCCGGACGGCAAAGCCGTTCTGCTTGATGATCTGCCGTCCAACGAGCGTTTCAACTCGCTGGCGGACCTGCTCAGGGACGCAATCTGACTTAGCTGTCCGGGGGAACGGCCGAAGAGGTGAGGAACACTTCTTCGGCCGTCCGGCCCGGTACAAAGTGCCGCGTACCGTGCTGATGGTTTCGGATCAGGACTCCAGCTTCATCGCCTTGCGCAGGGTCAACGCGCCGCCGCTCTGCATCACGGCCCGGCGGTAAATCTTCTCGCCGAAGCGCAGCAGTGCATAGGCCGCGGCCAGGGCGATCGCCAGCGACAGGAAGGTCTCCCACAGCGGCACGTCGCCGTTCAGCATCCGTACCGGCATCGCCACGGTGGAGATTACCGGGACGTAGGACGCCGCGACCAGCAACTGTCCCTTGGCGAACAGGCCCGCAAAGAGTGCCGCGATGATGATCGTGAGCACCGGCCCGGAGCTGTTGTTCAGATCCTCGGACCGCGAAGCCATGGAACCGATCATGGCCCAGAGGGAAGCGAGGATCAGGAAGCCGGCCAGGAAGAAGACCAGGAACCAGCCCGAGGCAGGAATGATGGTCCCGGCCAGTTCCGCAGTGTCTGTGAAGTTCAGGGCAAGCAGGGCGGCCCCGGCGTAGAGGGCCAGCTGGATCATGGCCAGGACGGTGTTGCCGGCCACCTTGCCGTAGAGCAGCTGCCGAATAGGAATGGCCGTGGCCAGAATCTCCACCACCCGGTTCTGCTTTTCCTCGAGGACCGAGGTGGCGATCGCCATCCCGAAGATGATCGCAGCCATGTAGAACAGGAACCCGAACACGAAGCCGGTGAACTGGGCCATGAACTGGTTTTCCGTGTTTCCGTCCAACAGGGCGGTCTGGAACTCGCTGCCTGCCAGCAGTGCCTCTGCGGTGGTCCCGGCGTAGCCGGCGTTGATCTCCAAGGTGTAGGCGCGCAGGGCGTCGGCGATGCCCTGCTGCAGGCCGCCGTCGAGTTCCTCGTTGCCGGTTAGCGTCCAGCCGTCGTAGCCCACCAGGAGTGCGGCGTCGGCCTCCCCGGAACGGACCAGTTCCTCGGCCTGCTCGGGCGAGTCCGCGAAGATCGCCTCAAAACTGGTGTTGCCGCCGTCGGCCTGGCCTGCTTCATTGGCGGCTTCAACAACTTCTTTGGCGGGATTCTCGAGGGCAGTGCTTTGCATCTCGGTCACCGCCACGGTGTATTCGTCGGCGCGGGTGCTCATGTAGGCGTTGAAGACCACGGTGCCCACAATCAGGACCAGCGTGACCAGGGTGGAGATCAGGTAGCTGCGGTCGCGGGCCTTGACCATGACCTCGCGGAGGGTGACGATCGCCCAGGGGGGCGTGGGGCGGGAAACGGAGCTCATACTGCGGTCACCTCACGGTAGATTTCGCTCAGGGACGGTCGGATAGGGGCGAACTCCTCCACGGAGCCGCGGGTGAGCGCGGTGGCAAGCAGGCGCTGCCGCGCGTCGTCGTCGTCGAATTCCAGGACGGCGGTGGGACCTGCAACGTCGAGGACGCGTATCCCCGGCTCGTCCCGCACCCAGCCGGCATCCGGGGAAACCGTAATGCGGTGCCGGTTGACTGCCCGGGCACGCAGGGCATCGCCCGTGCCTGAGGCAATCACCTTGCCCTGCTGCAGGACCACCATGCTGTCGCAGAGCCGGTCCACCAGATCCAGCTGATGGCTGGAAAAGAGCACCGGAACTCCGGCGGAGGTGCGCTCGCGCAGCAACTCCACCATGGAATCCACGGCCACCGGGTCCAAGCCCGAGAACGGCTCGTCCAGGATCAGCACGTTTGGCTTGTGCAGCAGCGAGGCGGCGATCTGCACCCGCTGCTGGTTGCCCAGGGACAGGGACTCCAGCTTGTCCTTGGTCCGGCCGCCGAGGCCGAACCGCTCCAGCAGGTCCATGGCGCCCTTGCGGGCCTGCGACTGGCTCATCCGGTGCAGCTGTCCGAGGTAGATCAGCTGATCCAGGATGGGCTGCTTGGGGTAGAGGCCGCGTTCCTCGGGCATGTACCCGAAGGTCGACCGGGCCAGGGCCGTCAGGGGAGCACCGTCGAGGAGCACATCGCCGGAGGTGGCGCTCAGGACCCCCATGATCATCCGCATGGTGGTGGTCTTGCCGGCACCGTTGGCGCCCACAAAACCGGTCATCTGGCCGGACGGAACATCAAAGCTGACGTTGTCGACCGCCACTTTGTCCCCGAATGTTCGGGTCAGGTTTTGCACCTGCAGCATGGTGGCTGCTCCTTTTCCCGGTCGCGCCGGGCATGGTGGGAATCTTCTCCCTTAACCCTAGGTGCGGCGGGAAGGCGGCGGATCGGCCGTGCGGGTGAACCGTTGCCGGCTAGGAGGAGCTGCGGACGGCGGGATCCGATGGGTTCTCCCCCGGAAGGATGAGACCGCTTTCATAGGCGAACACCACCGCCTGCACCCGGTCGCGGACCTGGATCTTGGCGAGCAGGTTGGAGATATGGGTCTTAACCGTCGCTTCGGCCAGGAACATCTCCCGGGCGATTTCAGCGTTGCTCCGGCCGGCGGCGATTTGGATGAGAACCTCGCGCTCGCGGGAGGTCAGGGTGTCCAGGAGCTTCTGCTGCTCCGTGGCGGGCGTGGCGGGCGTGGCGGGCGTGGCGGGAAGGGCCGTTCCGGCTGCCCTTGCCTCGGAGCCGGACTCAGCCTCGGACTCGGACTCGAGCGAGCGGGCGAACCGCTCGATCACGCGGATGGTGACTTCCGGAGCCAGCAGTGCGTGGCCGCAGGCGACGGCGTGCACTGCCGCCACCAGGTCATCGGGGTCCGCATTCTTCAGCAGGAAACCGCTCGCTCCGGCCCGGATGGCATCGAAGAGGTAATCCTCGCGTTCGAAAGTGGTCAGGATGATGACCTTGGCCGTGCCGGCGCGCACCACCTGTTCCGTGGCGCGGATTCCGTCCAGAACCGGCATCTGCACGTCCATCAGAATGACATCCACCGGGTTGGCGGCGGCAAATTCCACTGCTTCGGCGCCGTTGGCCACCTGACCCACCACATGGATCTCGTCCTCGACGGAGAGCATCATCGCGAAGCCGGCCCGCACCAGGGCCTGGTCATCAGCGAGCAGTACGTGAATTGGTTTCATGGTGTCCCTCATCCCCCGGCAACGAGCTTAGCGGGCTTTCCTCCCGCGGCACGGAATCTCAACGCTGTGTGAAGCGGACGCGTACCCGCCACCCGCCGCCGGGCCGGGGGCCAATCTCCGCAGTGCCGCCGTGCAGGGCCGCCCGCTCCCGGATTCCCCGCAGCCCGAATCCGGAGCCGGGCTGTCCGCCCGTCCGGGGAAGGCCGTCGTCGACCGTTTCCACCTCGAGCCAGCGCACGCCGTCGGTCGATCCGCTGCGCAGGGCAACGACGGCGGAACCGGCGGTGGAATGGCGGCGCACGTTGGCGAGGGATTCCTGAACGGTGCGGTAGACGGACAGGGCCAGCGGAGCCGCGACGGCGTCGAGCGCCCCCGGTGTGTCTTCCACCCGGGTGAAAGTCACCTGCAGTCCGTTGGCCAGATGTTCGGCCACCAGCGTATCCAGGTCCGCAAGGCCCGGTTCCGGCCGGCGAAGGGCGCCGTCGCCGGCGGGATCGGTCTCATCGCCGGCCCGCAGCACGCCCAGCAGGGAACGCATTTCCTGCACCGCCTCACGGCTTGAATCTTCAATGGTTTGCAGGGCGCCCGCAGCGGCTTCGGGTTTCTTCTCCATCACGCGCCGTGCCGCCCCGGCGTGCACGCCAATGACCGCGATATGGTGCGCGACGACGTCGTGCAGTTCCCGGGCGATCCGCAGCCGTTCATTCACCACCGCCTGGTGCGCCAGCTCCGCCGACTGGGCGCGCAGCTGCCCTGCCTGTTCTGCGAGACGTTCGCGCTGGTGCGCACTGCGCCAGGAGGTGAGGCCGAACAGGATGGCTCCGCCGAAAAAGGCGGCATTGATCAGGAATGAGTACACGGCGTAGGAGGCCAGGGGAGGCAATAGACCGCCGTAGGTTTCATCGCCTGCCGGGGCGTTCTCTTTGAGGTTTTCGAAAAAGGAGTCATAG